>CP046180.1:300000-600000 GCA_014075295.1 Candidatus Mycalebacterium zealandia | reverse complement strand
ATGTAAACTGCCACGTTTTTGCCGATAATGCGTTTGTGCCCGTTGACGCTGATAGTCATCGGTCCGTCAAACGGCTCTATACTCCTAACCTCAATGCTGCTGCGGGGGAAGATATCTATGTTTCCAAGATATCCCAGCAGTTCGGAATCATGGTCACTCACTTCCGCAACAACCCCTTTGTCTCCGGCTTGCAGAGTGTCCAGAGTTTCGCACTTTCTGCGTATCGGAAGAACACCGTCACGGGTTGGAATCTGCGCCCCATGCGGGTCAACCTTGGGAAATCCGAGTTTGGCATCCATTCTGTCCTCTACATCTTCGGAGATGAAATGTTCCCACTTCTCCGCCTCGGCGTGAACCCTGTCCCACGGAATTCCAAGCGCCTCCTGAAGATAAAGCTCTATGAGCCGGTGATGCCTTATCATTTCAAGTGCCACCTTCTCGCCCGCCTTGGTAAGTTTGACGCCGTGATACGGCTTGTAAACAAGCAGTTTTTTCGCGGCGAGTTTTCTTGTCATCTCAGTAACGGACGGAGATGAAACTTTCAGTTTTTCCGCTATGGCTTTAGTCGTAACCTTGTCCGAACACTCCGCCAATTCGTAAATGGTTTTCAGATAGTCCTCTGTCGTCTGGTTGAGCATCAACTCCTCCAAAATTTAGGCATGTCTAAATTTAACATAAGGCATGACTATAATACAAGTGCGGGGCATCTAAAATTTCGCGCTTTTGAACAAACAGGCGCGGACGGTTAAAGTACGCTGGAAACGTCCCCGTAGCTCAGTTGGATAGAGCACGGGATTCCTAATCCCGGGGTCGGGGGTTCAAATCCCTCCGGGGACGCAACAAGCACCACCCTTTTTTAGCAAGTTTCAATAGTTTGCCATCTGTTTTATACTCCCAAACTGGAGAGTTTGATGAAAACGGTTTCTTTTTCGGGACCGCTCGTGAGCGGCGTTTTGCGTGATTTGAAAGTTGAGCCGGGAGAGGGCGGCGACCTGCTCATTCTGCCGGACACCCCAGCCGTATGGCAGGCCCGGAAAGCGTTTGCCAACACCGATTCGGCTCCGTTCATAACCACTTTCGGCGATTTGGCGCGACGGCACAGAATCGTCGCACGCAAACGGATTCTTTCGCGCACGGGCGGAATAATTCTAATGCGCAAAGCGGTGGAACGCCTGCCCGGCGGCGCGGAAAAGCGGAAAAAATTTACCTCTCAACTGCTTGCTCTGGATGCGAGCCTGAAACAGTGCGGAATGTCCGCCGCTGAAATACTCAAAAAATCAGGAGCCGCGGGAGAAGCCGGACGCAAACTCTCCCTGCTTGAGCCCGCGCTCACCGATTTTGAAGCACAGATGAAAAAAGAGGCAATGACGGACGACACAACCGCGCTGGTTGATCTTGCGTCCGCGATAAGAGCGGGGGGGATGGATGGCATAAACGGAAACTTTCGCAGAATCATTGTGGCGGGATTTCACGCGCTTACCCCCACACATCTTAAAATTCTCTCCGCGGCTGAAGACTCCGGAATTGAAACCCTGCAAATAACAGCGGATTTGGAACAAAAATCTCCTGAAAAAAAACCGCCCGTTTTTCTCCGTTCATTTGACTTTCTCACAAATGAGGCGCACCACGCTGCGGCGAAAATCAGAAAGATGATTGACAACGGCGCGAGCCTTTCCGATTTTGCCGTGATTGTGCGTGAAACTCCCCGGCGCGCGGCGCTCATAGCAAGTATTTTTGAACGAAACGGTGTTCCGGTAACCGTTCAGTCCAGAGTCAGGGTCGGCGCGGTGTCATCCATATCGGCTTTTTTGAGAGACTGTTTCGTCGTGGCTCAAAATCCGGAAGGGAGCGAGTTTGAGCGTTTTGAGGCGAACCCGGTTTTGCGACGGTTCTTTTTCGGCGCGACAAAAACGGCTGAAAAGCGGAGAGAACTCAAAAAAATGCTCGCGCCGATTAAAATCACCGTCGGCAAGCCGCTCAAGGCAAGCGCCATACTGCTAACTCTGTCTAAAATTGTGGACGCGACGGGCGCGTATCGAATTCCGGAGGGAGTTCTCGCGGTTGAAGAAGCGCGAAAACTTCTCAGAGAAGCGGTTTTTCTGTCGGAAAAATGGGACGAAAATTTCACCTCGCCCGATGACTTCACAGACTTTCTGTCAAAACTGCTCCAAAGCCGCGCGTATTCCTATAAAACCCCCGGAACCGAAGAGCACGTGCCCATTATGGACGCATTTCAAGCACGCGGGACTTCGTATCCGGTTGTGTTCATTCTTGACTGTCGGGACGGGAGTTTCCCCAAATTGGGAAGAACGGGCGGCGTGTTCAATGACGCGGAAAAACGGGCTATCAACAAACATTGCGGAGCACAAACGCTCCCGACTGACGCAGAGTTTTTGAGCGACGAACGCGCAATATGGCGGTGCGCGGTCGCGTGCGCGGAGCGGGAACTCAACATCTCCTTCCCCCGCAACGCCGAAGACACAGGCAATGAAAACGCCCCTTCTCTGTTTATCAAGGAACTTGAGCAAACCCATGTGGTTGAGGAGATTGAACCGGACACGGGCGAAAATCCGTATTGTGCGGAAATCACGCGGGCGCGTGAGTTCGAGAACAACAGGAAAATTCCGGACAAACTTAAAAAACTTCTCAGAGAAAACGACCCGCTTTCCACCCTTGCGGAGATGGCGGAGCGCGGAGCCGCCGCCGAGAATGAACGGTTGATGGAAAACGGAGTGTTTGGAAAATTTGAAGGGATTGTCACAAAAACCGAAGACGATTGGTGGAAAAATCTGCGCGTTACTGAAATTGAAAAATTCGGCGGATGTCCTTTTCAGTTTTTCTGCTCAAAGGCACTTAAAATAAAAGAAAAAGAGACGGAAACGGAAATCCCGTCCGCGATGGACACGGGAACCCTTTATCACGACGCTCTCAAACATATTTTTTCCTCCGACGGCATGGTGTGGAAAGACGATGAAAAAACCCATACGGCTCTTTGCGTGTTTCTTGACAATGAAGAAACAAAAAAACGGCACTGCAAAACGCCGGATGCGGTGTGGGAGTTGCAAAAAGAACGGGTGCGGTTTCTGGTCGGAGGGTTTATCAGCCGCGAAAAACACAGAATTGTGGAAAAAGGTGTAACACCTGAATTTTTTGAGCGGGAAATTGAGATGGAAATTGAACAGGCAAAAATCACGGGAAGGGTTGACAGAGTGGACAGGGACAAAGACGGCCGCTTACACGTGGTTGATTACAAAAAGGGGTCTCTGCCGCAAAAAATCTGCGACCGCAAAACCCTGCAAGTCCCTCTCTATCTCGCGGCAATCTCCTCGGAATTGAAAACCGCCGCAGGTTGGGGCTCTTACCTCTCGGTGGAAAAATCGAAGACTGTTGAAAAAAATGCGGACAAAGACAACATTCTTGAAAAAGCGGCCGCTCTCGCAGCACTCAACATCAAACTTATAAAAAGCGGATTTTTCCCCGCGGTGCCTGGTTACAAACCGGACAATTTTCCGCGCGGCGAAAATCCGGTAATTCTGAAAAAAGAGCGGGGATGCGATTTTTGTTCATATTCGGACATCTGCAGAATCAAGGAAAGCGCGGTGCGCTCTGCGGAGGAATAAGTGGCTGAGAGAATTGAAAGTCTTCTGAGTCTTAATGATGAACAGACGCGCGTTTTGCGCTCGTGCGCAAATCGCGTGGTGGTGTGTGCCGGAGCCGGGTCGGGCAAAACGCGTCTTCTCGTGGCACGGTTCCTCGCCGAACTGGAATCAGGGGATTCTAACATCGACATGGTCGCGGCAATAACATTCACCGAAAACGCCGCGGCTGAATTGCGCGCGCGAATCGCGCACGAAATGGACAACTACATAAAACAGTTCGGCGAAAAAGGGAATCTCACAAAAGACGCGCGCGGAAATATCGCGCGCGCTCAAATCAGCACAATTCACGGCCTCGCGTCCGGGATTTTCAGAGAAAACCTCTTTGACACCGATTTCACTTCAGGATTTGAAATCTCAAAGAAAGTCGACTCGGACGAGGCGTTGAAAAAAGCCGTTCTCAAAACAATTTTGAATCTGCGCACAACGAAAGGAGAAAAGTCCGAAGCACTTAACAAACTGCTTGAAAATGAACAGTTCAATCTGGATGTGATTACGGAAAACCTGCGTCTTACAGTTCTAAGCGCAATGGAAAAACATCTTCCGCACCCCTTCAAAACGCCCATTGAGAGCGCCCCCGAAAATGACCCGCGCGCGGCGTTGCGGGAAGCGTTTAATTGTCCGGAAGGCATGACTTTTGCATCTTCACATGCGCGAAAACGTTTTGAGAACGCAAAAGCGCTTGTCGATGATGTGAGCGGAAACGACCGGAATGACTGCCTAATCGCCGGAGAGGTGATTGAGCACATGGAAAAAATTCTGGAAATGAAAACGGTGAAAAAACACGAAAAAGAGAATTCAGAGCGCATTAAGAATGCCGCAGCCGCCGTTGCGGACTTTCTGAATAACCGATTGACCGGTTTTTACCTTTCAGTAGCCGAAGAAGTGATGAAACTCCATGAAAAAATCAAAACGGAAAACTCCGCGCTTGAATACAATGACCTGCTCACAAACACGCTGAAAATCCTCCAAACAAACCCTGCCGAAGCTTTGCGCCGGACTCAAAAATTCGGACTGATTATGGTGGACGAATTTCAGGACACGGATTCGGCGCAGTATAAAATCATCAAACTTCTCTGCGGAGAAAAAACCAAACTCATCGTGGTCGGAGACCGTTTGCAGTCCATCTACGGATTCAGGGGAGCGGAACCTGAACTGTTCGACAAAATCCTCTCCTCGGGGGACTTTGAAAAATTCAGCCTGCTGAAAAACTACAGAACCGCTCCCGAACTCGTGGAGTTCACAAACGGACTTTTCAGCAACATTTTTGACGGCTATGAAAAAACCGAAGCCGCCTCCGAACTAAACGGCGGAATGTTTGAAATGTTTGACGTTGAATCCGGAAACGCGCGGCAAACCGAAGCCGCTTCAATCGCGGAAAAAATACGCGAACTCACCTCAAAAGACGGTTACGCATTTTCCGATATAGCTCTGATATTCAGAAGAAAAACAAACATGGAAATCTACGAACGGGCATTGAGCGGGGCGGAGGTGCCATTCAAAAGAACCGACACATCGCAATTTTTCGCGCGACCGGAAATAAGAGACATGGTCTCAATGATGAGGTTTATGGCAAACCCGCTTGACAAAATCGCCGAAGCGGCGGTTTTAAGGTCGCCATTTTTCGGAATTTCCGATGAGGGGCTCGCACGATATTTTTCTGAAAAAAGCAAAACGGAAGCGGATTGCGGGGAATCTTTGCGGATATTGTCAAATGGCAAAGGAGAGCATTGCGAAGCGGCGCGGCATCTGCTTTCAGTTATTGAAAACATGGGGGAAACCGATATTTCTTCACCGCTTGAAGCGGCGCAGTTTGCGGCGTATGAACTGGGTCTCGCGGCGTGCGCTCTCGCCCTGCCCCACGGACGGCAAATTCGCGCCAACATAATAAAATTCACTGAAATATGCGCCGGGCTTACCGAAGACGGAACGGGGCTGAATGAAGCGATTGAACGGTTTGATTCTGAAAAAGATTTTCCGGACAAATCCGGAGAAGCAAACACTGAACGGGAAAACTGCGTAACGCTGATGACAAGCCACTCGGCAAAAGGACTTGAATTCCGCGTTGTGTTTCTCGCGGACACAAACTACAGGCGCCCGCCCTCAGGCAGAATCGCGGCAAGTTCGGAGCACGGCATCATGGTTTGTTACGAAAATTGCAGAGTTGGCGAATGGGAAAGAATAAAGAACGCGGGAGTGGACGAGGAGGAAAAAAGAATTCTGTATGTGACAATGACAAGAGCGGCGGACATCGCGTTCGCGCAAAGACACAAAAAACCGAGCGAAGGCAGTCTCGCGCGGATTATTGAAAACGGGCTCGCCATGATTCCTGAATTCAAAGGCGGGCACGGGACAAAGCCCGCACACAAAATGGAAACCGCGAACGAAAACGTGGACGAAAAGAAGCGCGCGCGGGGGGCGAAGGCCACGGCACAAACCCTGCGCCCGCTTTATAAAAAAGACTCCACACGCAAGGAACCCCCTAATAGATTTTGTGAACTTGCCAGAACCGAAGAGGGAGAAATTCTCCACAGATTTTTTCAAGTGTGGGATTTTTTGCCCGACTCGGTTGAAGAAACCGCGAATTTTGTAATGGACGAGTTTTTCTCAAAACGGAAAAGTTTGAAGGAAAACATAGCGTTGTGCGCAAGAAATGCTCTCCGGTCTCCACTTGGGGAAATGGCGCGCGGCGCGGTGGAACTGCGCAGAGAGTATATTTTCTCGGTTGAAAACAATGCCGGCGGCAAAACGGTCAACGGAAGAATTGATCTTCTGATTGAAACCACAGATGGCAAAACAGTTCTTGTGGACTACAAATACACGGACTCTTTTGAGGAAGAAAAATACCGGGAACAGATGGAATCCTACTGTGAAGCGATTGAGAAAATCCGGGGTAAAAAACCCGATGAGCGCTACATATGCGTTCTTCCGTCAGCGGAGTTAAAAACCGTTTAGGACAAAAACTATGAAAAAAGTGTCGGTCATAATTCCCGCTCTCAACGAGGAGCGGTCAGTCGCGGCGGTCATTGGGGAAATTCCCGCGGGCGCGGTTGCCGAAACGGTGGTGGTCAATAACGGCTCAACCGATTCAACCGCCGACAAAGCCCGCGCCGCGGGCGCGACTGTAATTGACGAACCCGTTCGCGGCTACGGCAAGGCGTGTCTTGCGGGCATCAAACACATATCGCGTGACTCGCAAAGCCGTCCCGACGTTGTGGTTTTCCTTGATGCAGACCACTCGGACTATCCTGAAGAAATCCCGATGCTGGTTGAGCCCGTTTTTCGCGGCGAAGCGGATTTTGTGGTTGGCTCCAGAATCACCGGCGAGCGGACAAAAGGCGCTCTGCCACCGCACACGGTTGTCGGAAACAGAGTCGCGGGATTTATTTTGAGCGCACTGTTCGGAGTAAAGTTCACCGATTTGGGACCGTTCCGGGCGATAAGGTTTTCATCTCTGCAATCCCTTCAAATGAGCGACGAGGGTTACGGTTGGACGGTTGAGATGCAAATCAAAGCGGTCAAAAAAAAGCTCCGGTGCGTTGAAGTTCCCGTGCGCTACAGGGAACGAACCGGCGTCTCAAAAATAAGCGGCACATTTTCGGGAAGCGTCAAAGCGGGCGCGAAAATAATCTGGATGATACTCAAACATGCGTTCTAAAAAAGGCGCGGGCGGCGCGAAATGTGTTCTGCTTGACAGAGACAAAACGGTTTTAATGCCCATAGGCGACAGATACATACACAGGGTGGGCGATTACCGCATTCCGCGCGGCTACACAGAATCTCTGCTTGATATTCAGAACGCCGGATACCTGCTTTTTATAGTCACAAATCAGGGACGAGTCGCCAAAGGTTTTATGAGCGAGAATGACGTGAAGGAAGTACACGCGGAGATGGATGCTTTTTTCAGAAAACGCGGAGTGCGGTTTTCGAGCATCCACTACTGCCCTCATAATCCAGACGGAACGGTCGCGCCGTATAATGTGCCGTGCCCGTGCAGAAAACCCGGAACGGGAATGATTGAAAAAATAGTTCGCGAACACGGCATAGATCCGAAAACGTCATGGATGGCGGGAGATTCTGAAAAAGATGTCATTGCCGGAGTGCGAAGCGGATTTTCAACAATACGCCTGAGCCACGGAACAGTAGTCGGCACAAGAGCGGACTTTATTGAAAAAGACATTCGCGGGGCCGCGCGAAGAATTCTTGAAACGGATTTACCGTCCCCGAGGGGATTCGAACCCCTGTTGCCACCGTGAAAGGGCGGTGTCCTGGGCCAGGCTAGACGACGGGGACCGGACTTGAAATGAGCCGTGCAGGATTCGAACCTGCGACCCACTGCTTAAAAGGCAGTTGCTCTGCCAGCTGAGCTAACGGCTCTCAAGCGCGACAATCATAACACAAATTGACAATGTTAAAACTCCGCCGCTTTTTACGACGGCAAAAATCCGTACACTCTTAACGATTCACTCAAAGGAAAAACCGCAAAAGCTCCGCCCGCCATGAATTTTATTCTAATAACAGTTTCCGGCTTCTTTCTGTTTTGCAATTTTTCCTCATTTTTTCTACTTCCGGTTTTCATAAGCGGGCTTGGAGGAGACGAGGCGCAAATAGGATATGTGATGGGCAGTTTCGGCATAACCTCGCTACTGTGCCTGCCCTTCATTTCAACTCTCGCCGACCGCCACGGGCGCAAAGTTTTTATGACCGCGGGCGCGCTGGCGATGACCGCGGCTTCGGTCTGTTTCGTTTTTGTGCAAGAGGTTGGATACGCGGTTTTCGCCCTGCGGCTGATTCAGGGCGCGGCTTTCGCCTCTTTTTATACCGCCGCGCTTACGATGGTTTCCGACATCGCCGAGACAAACCGCCTGTCTGAAAGACTGGGGATTTTCGGCGGCATTACTATGCTTTCATACGCCGCGGGGCCCACCGTGGGAGAATGGATAATGAACACGCACGGCGACGACGGGCTTTTTGTTTACGCCTCATTTTTCAGTCTCGCCGCGTTCGTAACCGCTCTTTTTGTACGGGAAAACAACTTCACCCCGCAAGAGGACAAAACATCGTTCGGGAAATTTTTCAAACTGTTCGCCGAAAAAAAATACGGAATTATTTTCCTCACCAACCTCGCGATGGCGGTGGGACTGGGAAGCATGCTTAATTTCTTCGCCGTGTTCGCACATGAGAACAGATTTGAGGCGTCCCGATTCTTTCTTACATACGCGCTGACAATAATTTCCGTGCGGATTTTCTTTTCAAAATTCGCCGACAGAATAGGCAGGAAAACAGTCGCGTCTCCGGCAATTTTTCTCGCGGCGACCGCGCTTGTTCTTATTTCACAGGCGCGTAGCGAAGCGCAAATCATTCTTTTGTGCTTTCTTTTCAGCGCGGGATACGGGCTGATGTTCCCCACGCTGGGCGCGATGGTCAGAGAAAAAACACAAAACGGAACGGCAAAAGCGATGGGAGCCTTCAATTCATCTTTCAGTCTGGGAATCAACTATGCGGCGTTTCCGCTCGGAATTGTGGCGGAAAGAGCGGGATTGCGGACTATGTACGTGCTCGCGGGGCTGGTTGTGTTCACGGGATTCGCGGTGTTTCAGATTTTTGAGCGAAAAACCGCAGGGGAGAGCGAAACTTGAGAAATGCAAAATCGGCAAAATGGCTCCTTTTTCTTATCGCGCTGGCCGTGCTCGCGGGCTACACGGACCTGCCTTCCCACTTTGCCCACGAAGCGCAAAAGGAAGAAATCTTCCCTGTGGAGCAAATTATTGACGGCGACACAATACGCGTTCCGGATAAACGCGGACGCAGCCGCCTGATACGGCTTGAAGGAATAGACTGCCCTGAGATTATGAGACACGACTCTCCGGGCGACCCGTTCTCCAAAGAGGCGACGGAGTTGCTTTCAAAACTCCTCAAAAGCAAAACTGTGCGAGCGCGCTTCGGTGCGGAGCGGTATGACAGATACGGGCGGCTGTTGGCATTTGTTTTTTCCGGCGACTTAAATGTGAACAGGGAAATTGTGAAAGCCGGTCTCGCAACCGTAATTGAGCTGGGACAGCAAGACCCCGTTTTGATGAAAGAACTGCTGAACGCGCAGAAAACCGCCATGCGAAATCGTGAAGGCATATGGAGCGGAGACGGAAATTTCAACCAACTCCGAAGCAACGAAAGGTTTGTTGTCGCACAAAGCAAAGTGGCGCGCATGGAGGGCAAAAGAATCGTCATAATGGCGAAAATTACGGGCTCGGCGCGCAAAAGAGGGGGTACGGTTATACTCAAAACCGACGGCGGAGTTGAAATTGTAATTTTCGGAGGCTCGGCGGCAAATTTCAGCCACTTCGGAATTGCTCCGCGCTCGCATTACACGGGAAAAACAGTCCGGATTGTCGGCAGAGCGTCAATGTACAGGGGCGCCCCCAACATCATTGTAAGGCATCCGATGTCTATAAGCGTTCAAGAATGAAATTACAGAAAATACTCACACACAGCGGCGCGCAACTGGGGTTGGAAATTGAGCCCGAAATGGTTGAAAAGTTTGAGACCTACTCGGATTTGCTCATAAAATGGGCTTCAAAAATCAACCTTACGTCAATAACCGACCCCGAAACTATTGCGGTTTCGCATTTTATTGACTCGCTTACGGTGTTGCGTCATATTGAGCCCGGCGCGTCCGTGCTTGACATTGGCGCGGGCGCGGGGTTTCCGGGAATTCCCGTTAAAATATGCCGCCCTTCAATCAACCTTGTTCTTGCGGACTCACGTGAGAAAAGAGTTTTCTTCATGAGAGAAATCATAAGGGAATTAGAACTGGAAAATACGCGCGCGGTAAAGGCGAGAGCAGGAAAGGAAAACGGCAAAATCGGCGGCGGCTTTGACGTCGCGGTTGCCCGCGCGGTGGCGAAATCGCCCGAAGTGGCGCGCGCTGCTCTGCCTCTTGTAAAAGAGGGAGGCATTGTGTTGATTATGAAAGGTAAAAACGGCGCGCGGGAATGGGAGGAGGAAGAACGGCTGATTCCACAGGGTTCCGTTTTCCACACCTCGGAGGAACTAACACTTCCGACAAGCGGCGAAATCAGGTTTGTTGTGGCTTTGAAAAAGCGTAAAGAGACGTGAATATGAAGACTGTCGGCATCATCGGAGGAAGCGGGCTTTATGAAATGGACGGCTTTGAAAACCCTGAGCCGCTCAAAGTCAAAACCCCGTGGGGCGAGCCGTCCGCGCCTGTGATAGCGGGAACAATCGGCCGCACAAAGGCTCTTTTTCTGCCGCGCCATGGAATCGGACACACAATTCTCCCGTCCGAAATAAACTACAGGGCAAACATCTACGCGCTGAAAAGCCTCGGCGTGGAGCGCATAATTTCGGTCAGCGCCGTGGGCAGTATGAGAGAGGAAATAAGTCCCGGGGATGTGGTTGTTCCGTCGCAGTTCATAGACCACACAAAAAATAGACGGAGCACTTTTTTTGAAAGCGGCATAGCGGCGCATGTGTCAATGGCGGATCCGGTTTGTGGTGACCTTTCCGCCGTTCTGCGCAAAGCCGCCCGGCAGTCCGGCGCGACCACTCACGAAGACGCGACATATATTTGCATGGAAGGGCCGCAGTTCTCATCGCGGGCGGAAAGCAATCTTTACCGGCAATGGGGAGTTGACGTTATAGGAATGACGAACATGCCCGAAGCCAAACTCGCGCGGGAAGCGGAAATTTGCTACGCTACACTCGCGATGTCAACGGACTATGACTGCTGGCATCCCGGGCATGACGCCGTAACAGTGGAGGATGTGATTCAAACGCTCACAAACAACGTTGAAACCGCAAAACAAATAATTAAAAAATCTCTGGAAATAATGGGAGAGGAGCAAAACTGCGACTGCGCAAACGCTCTTAAAAACAGCATTATAACGCGCCCCGAAATGGTGAGCGAAAAGACGAAAGAACAGCTTGGAATAATAATAGAGAGGTTTCTTAAATGAGCAAACTTGTGATAGTAGGAACGGTTGCGCTTGACTCCATACAAACCCCGATTGAAAGCGGAGATGAAATTCTCGGCGGCTCGGCGGTTTATTCGTGTCTTGGCGCGTCTCTGTTTACAAAAGTCTGCATCTCGGCGGTCATCGGGAAAGATTTTCCCGCTCCTCACTCCGAGTTGCTGCGCAAAGCGGGAATTGACACAACAGGACTTGAGAAGGCAAGCGGAAAAACCTTTCGCTGGGAAGGCAGATATGATGAAAAACTCGGAGACCCCGAAACGCTTTCCGTTCACCTGAATGTGTTTGAAAACTTCAGACCGAATCTTCCCGACAAACTCAGAAACGCGGAGTTCGTCTTTCTCGCCAACATGGATCCCGTCACGCAGATGGAAACGCTCAAACAGATTAAATCACCGCGTGTTGTCGCGTGCGACACGATGAATTTCTGGATAGAAAACAGTTTGTCCGACCTGAAAAAAACGCTAAAAATGGTGAACATTCTCATCATAAACAACTCCGAAGCATTGTCTTTGAGCGGAGAAAATTCCGTGGTCGCCGCCGCGCGCACGATAAAAAAAATGGGTCCCGAAACTGTTGTGATAAAAAGAGGAGAATTCGGTTGCATAATGTTTTCGGGCAAAGAGGTTTTCTGCTCGCCCGCATATCCGGTGGAACGCGCCGTTGACCCGACCGGAGCCGGAGATACATTTGCCGGAGGATTTATGGGTTATTTGAGTGAAAATGGCGCGGACAGATACGAACACTTGAAACAAGCGGTTATTCACGGTTCGGTTCTGGCTTCATTCACGGTGGAAAAACTGGGGACTGAAAGCATAAAAAAACTGAACAGAAAAAAATTTGAAGACCGTCTCGGCAAATTTGTAGAAATGTTACGGTTTTGAAAAACCATATGTTTTCATGAATTTGAATCCATTAAAACGTCTGGGGTTTTCCCTAATCCTGCTTGCTCCCGCGCTTGTTTTTTCGGCGTGCGCCGGAGCGGGGAAAAAATCCGCAAACGAACTGCGAAACCACAAAACACTTGCGGCCTCATACGCGCGGGGCGGAGATTTTATTGGAGCAATAAAAGAGGTTGATATGGCAGGAAAACAGGCCGAAGGCGACCCCGAAGCGCATCTTATCAAGGGTATCGCCTATTTTGGTCTCAAAGACCTGCAAGCCGCTGAAAGAAGTTACAAAAAAGCACTTGAAATCAAAAGCGACTACACAAAAGCCAGATACAACTTGTGCGGACTGTATCTCAAAATGAACAACCCCGATGGCGCGATTGAACACTGCAAAGTCGCCGCGCACGACCTCACCTATCCGCTTCGCTACGCCGCGCTTGTCAACATCGCCAAAGCGCACATGCTAAAAAATGACACCGCTTCGGCCGAGCGGTTTTTTGCCAAATCAATAAAGCTTGAACCGTCAAATATCTATTCAAGAAACGAATACGGCAAACTGCTGCAAGGTCTTTCAAGACACTCCGAAGCAATAAAACAGTTTCAGGCGGCGTTGCGAATTGCTCCGGGATACAACAAGGCGCGCCTCAACCTCGCGCTCGCTTTAATGAAAGCGGGAAACCGTGAGACCGCATGTTCGGAAGTGAAAAAAATATTGCGCAACAAACCGCGCCCCGCAATCGCCGCTCTTGTGGAAAAGCACACTGAAAAAATCTGCGCCGTTCAGCGTAACGCGAATTAAATTCCGTCCGAGCGCAAAACCACCATTTTCTCCACACTCATATCTTTTATCGTGTGCGGAATACCGCCTGTTCCAAGCCCGGATTTTTTAAGCCCGGCAAACGGCATTCCGTCTATGCGGAACGCCGTATGATCATTCACCATAACACCCGAAGCATTCAGTTTTTTCGCGGTCGCGAGCGCGGTGTCAATGTCGCTTGTGAACACCGAAGACTGAAACGCCACATCAAGCCCGTTCGCGCGCGCTACGGCGTCTTCCATATCGTCAACCTCATAAATACAGACGACCGGACCGAAAATTTCCTCCGTGCTGACAAGGGATTTATCTGAAGGGTTGAGAAGAACGGTCGGCTCATAGCATGTGTCAAGCACGGGTTTTCCGCCGCAAACAAGCTCCGCTCCCTCTTTAACGGCCTGTGTAACCCACTTATGAACGCGCTCAACCTCGGACGGACGAATGAGTGGCCCCACTTGCGTGGATTTAAGAGCGGGGTCTCCCACTTTGAGACTTTGCGCCTCTTTTTGAAGAAGCGAAACAAACCGCCGTCCTTCCTTCTTTTGCACATATATCCGCTGGGTGGAAACACAAACCTGCCCCGCATGATAAAAACCGCCTTTGGCAAGCAGAACCGCCGCACGCTCCATATCAGCGTCGGGATAAACAAGCGCGGGCGCCACCCCGCCGTGTTCAAGCGCGCAACGGGTTCCGGGAGCGAGTTTTGAGCGCAGACTCCAGCCCACGCGCGAACTGCCGATAAAACTGAAAAACGCCGTCCGTTCATCGGTTACAAGCGCCTGCGCGGTGTCGTTTGAATCCGTGATGACGACCTGACACCACTCAGGAGGCAGGCCCGCTTCAACCAGAATGTCTTTGAAGGAAACGCATGAGAGCGGAGTTTCCACGGCGGGTTTGACAATAACGGGACAACCGGCGGCAACCGCCGCGCCGACCTGATGAACGATGAGATTGAGCGGATGGTTGAACGCGCTAACGGCCACAACAACGCCTATCGGCTCTTTCTGTGTGAAAGCCGCCCTGTTCGCGCTGTAAAGGTCGCCACCCATCGGAATAACATTTCCCGCCTCTGTGCGGATTGTTTCGGCTGCAATTTTCGCGCTGTCGGACGCCCTGTAAATCTCCACCTTTGAATCGTTATACGGTTTTCCGCCCTCGCCCGCCGCCTGTTTTATTAAATCGTCTTCGCGCTCCGAGATAATGGAAGCCGTCCGCTCAAGGATTTCCACCCTTTTTTGAACCGTAAGCCATCCGGCGCGGTCGTCATAAAGTTCTTTCGCGGTCTCAAGCAACTCATTGATATGCTTTTCCCCCGCCGTCTCAAGCGTGGCAATAACGGAGCCGTCAAAAGGATTTACAACTTCCGTCTCGCCCGCAGGTGGAATGTCTGTTTTGAATTGTAGAGGGATTTTTTTAACACTCATTACGGAAGTTCTCCTTACAGGTATTGAGTATAACTATATTGCGAAAGGCATAAAAAAGCGCCCCACTGGGAGGCGCCAAGGTCCCCCGAAGGGGTTGCCTGCGAAACATTAGTCTCTTGTTATGAATTGAAAAAAAATGTTTGGACAGGTTTCAGTCAGTAACAATAGTTATGTATCGTATCGGGACAAAGCAATTTGTCAAACAATTGGTGAGAGTGGCAAATGAAAAAAGCAAAACTGTCTGAATACACAATTGGTCTTGATATGGGAACAAACTCCATTGGCTGGAGTGTTGTAGAGGAAAAGAACGGCAAACCGAAAGGACTCGTAAGTTGTGGAAGCAGGATTTTTATCCGTTCCGTTGAAGACAAAACACCCACCCCAAAAAATCAAAACCGTCGAGAGAAACGGCTTTTAAGGCGTGTAATTGAAAGGCGACATAGACGTAAAATGCGTCTGAGAAACTATCTGATAAGCAAAGAATTTCTGCCGAATTCTCTGAAAGATGAACCCAATCCTGAAACGGAACTTAACAAACTGGGCAACCCTTATGATTTAAGGGCAAAAGCGTTGGACGAAGAATTGACTCCACATAAGTTTGGACGCGCGATACTTCACTTGGGAACACGGCGAGGATTTTTAAGCAACCGCAAAACGGGATTTGGAAATTTGCGTGATGACCCGGAGGTGCGGGAAATTTTAGAAATTGAAGATAAATCTGCAAAAACTGACAACGATGAAAACAAATTCAAAAAAGACATTCAAGAACTCCGAGATGATATAAAAGAAGCCGGAAAAAGAACCCTTGGCGAACACCTCTCAACCCTGAACCGCAAACGCAACAGAGGAGAATATCATGACCGCAGAACCGACAGAAAAATGTATCAGGAAGAGTTTGAACAAATCTTCCGTAAGCAATTCGCACTTAATCCAAAGATTTATACGGAAAATGTCAAAAACGCGATTGAGAAAATCATCTTTAACCAACGCTCTATAATTTGGAATAAAAACACCGTGGGTAATTGTTCTCTTGAACCGAAAAAGAAAAGAGTGAAAATGGAACGTCTTGAATTTCAGCAATTTCGTTACTGGCAGGACATTAACAATTTAAGTTGGGATGACACCGAAACGGGAGAAAGAGATGTAAAACCCTCGCCTGAGCAGAAACAACTAATTGCCGAAACGCTTGAGAAAAACAAAAATCTGACATGGGCAAAAATAAAAACCCTGTTCAGCCTGAACAAACGAACAAAATTCAATCTGGAAAAAGTTGAAGGAAAAAGCAGAAAGGGTATTAAGGGAAACACAACAGCTTGCGGAATAAGAGAGATTATCGGAGATGATTGGGACGACTCACTCGACGACAGCAAACAAAAACAACTTGTTGAAGACTTAATTTCCTATGAGTCCAAAATAAAACTGAAAAAACGCCTGCAAGATCACTGGAAATTTGATTTGGAAAAAGCTGTCAAACTTGCTGTTCTGGAATTGGAAGAGGGACATGGAAATCTTTCACTGAAAGCAATAAATAAAATCCTGCCACACCTTAAAGAAGGCAGGGTTTATAGCAGGGAAAGCGACAAGGAAGATGAAACGGGAGCGGTTCAAGTAGCAGGCTATAAAGACATTACAAAACCGAAGACCGGAGACAAAGAAACTCTTGGCGAACTGCCTTTTATACCGAATCCCATTGTTACAAAAGCTCTTTATGAAGTCCGGCGTGTTGTGAATGCAATTATCAAAGAGTACGGGAAACCAACCGCTATACGCATAGAAATGTCTCGTGATTTAGAGATGAACACGGAAAAATACAAAAGAGCGGAACAAATACATAAAAAGAATAGGAAAGCCAATGAGGAAGCGGAAGAAAAATACAATAGCATCAGAGATAGGGAACCCGACTTGCGGTTAAAGAAATATATAAGCCATCAGGACAAACTGAAATACAGACTCTGGAAAGAAAGTGAGTGTAAATGTTCATACAGCGGAAAGTCTATCAGTTTGACGGACCTCTGGTCTTCCGATGTTGAAATAGATCACATTCTTCCGTATAGCAGAAGTCTTGATAACTCTTATATGAACAAGGTCATATGTTTTGCAAAAGAGAACAGGGAAAAGCACAACAAAACACCGTGGGAAGCATTTGGCGAAACAGAACAATGGAAAACCATTGAGAGCATGGCAAAACGCAACAACTATCCCGAAGCAAAATGCGGAAGAATTCTGGCAAAAAAAATGGAAGGAATTGAAGATTTTGTTAACAGCCAGCTGACTGACGCACGCTACATAGCAAAAGAAACCGGCAAGTATATGAGAACTCTCGGTTGCGATGTAACTTTTACAAAAGGCGGAATAACAAGTTGGCTCCGTCACCAATGGGGATTAAATAAAATTCTCAGCGAAACGGGAGAGAAAAACCGCGCCGACCACAGACACCACGCGATTGACGCAACCGTGATTGCGCTTACGAACCGCAGTCTTTATCAAAAAATAGTCAAAGTGGCATCAGAGGCTAGCGGTGATTCCATAGACCCCGAACATGGATTGGAACCCCCTAGAATTCTTGACAATCTCAGAAACAGACTGCAGGAAGCTGTAGATGGAATGATTGTCTCTCATGCAACAAACAGAAAAATAACGGGAGCATTTCACGAAGACACGATTTATGGAGTAAGAGAAGAAAACGGCAAAAAAGGAATTGTTGTTCGTAAAAACTTGACTGATATATCAGACGCTGTGTTGAAGAACAAAGAGATAGTATCTCCAACTGTTAGAGAAGCATTTGAAAGATATGTTTTGGAACAAGGAAATGATTTGAGCAAGGCAAAAAAAGCTTTGAAAGAACAACCGTTGAAACACCCGGAAACGGGAGATGCTGTCAGACGCGTTAAAGTTTGGATGTCTAAAACCTTTAATGAGAGTTTTTACTATACGAAGAAGAATAAAGCAGGAAAAATCTCAAAGGTTTTGCAATATGGCAACAATCATCATGTGGAAATTATCAAGAATGGAGAAACCGGAAAATATGAGAGTATTGTTGTAACAACTATGAAAGCCGCAGAGAGAACAAGAATTAGGAAAGAACCGATTGTAAAAACTGAACACGGGGAAAACCGGGAATTTGTTATGAGTCTATGTATAAATGACACCGTAAGTGTTCAGAAAAACGGTGAGAAAATATTCTATAGAGTGCGGAAAATAGACAGAGGACAGAAAAATCAGTGTATAAAATTGATACTACGAAAACACACAGACGGAACCTCAGATCAAGATTTTAAAAAACTATCCTCCGATGAAAAGAAAAAACTTGAATTGGCAATGGCTCCTTCAACACTAATGGCGGAATACAAAGTAAAACAAGAATCCATAAATGCTCTTGGTCTCGCTAAAAACAACACTAAAACACAATGATCAAAAGAATCATTGAAATCAGCAACCCCGCATACCTTCATCTGAAAGACTGTCAGATGATTATCAGAAAAGAGAGTGAAAATGACAGCAGTATTCCCGTGGAAGACATGGGTATTCTCATACTTGCCAACCCTGCAATCTCAATCTCTCAAAGTCTTATAGCGGAATGTCAGAAAAATAACTGCATAATTGTGTTTTGCGACCAAAGGCATCTACCCGTTTCCGCCTTGCTTCCTCTCTCAGGAAACTCAATGCACAGCAAGGTTCTCAACATACAGACGGGAGTTAAAAAACCGCTGAAAAAACGGCTCTGGCAGAAAATTATAATAGCCAAAACCGAGGCGCAGATTCAAACGTTGCTCTTTTTCAAGAAAGATCCGGGAACACTTCCAAGTCTCAAGAAGAGAGTTCAAAGTGGTGATCCGAAAAATATTGAAGCGCAAGCCGCAAAAATATACTGGTCAATACTGTTCGGGAAAGAATTCGGCAGAGATTACAAAGAAAGTGGAGTGAATTCCCTTCTAAACTACGGATACAGCCTAATCAGGGCGTCTGTTGCTCGCGCTTTGTGCGGAACAGGGCTTCATCCTGCGCTCGGAATTCATCATCACAATCAATACAACCCTATGTGTCTCGCCGATGACATTATGGAACCGTTGAGACCTCTTGTTGACAGACGAGTTTATGAATTGAACGAAAATGGAAAAACAGAAATTGATAAAAAGATAAAGTTATCATTGCTTTCCCTTCTGTCTGAAGATGTTTTACTTGAAGAAAAGAAATTGCCAATGATGGTGGCAAATCAATACATGGCCGCGAGCCTGAAGAAAGCGTTTTCAGAAGGAATTGACTCTTTGAAAATACCGGAACTGATTGAGAACAAACAAATGAGGATTGAAATGTAAAAAATGGCTTTCGGAGGATACAGAACCGTGTGGATAATAGTTATGTTTGACCTTCCCACAGACACAAAGAGAGCACGGAAAGATTATACGAAGTTCAGAAAGCATATTATGCAAGACGGATTTATCATGATGCAGTTCTCCGTATATGCCAGACACTGCGCAAGCGAAGAAAACGCCTATGTCCATTCAGGGCGAGTAAGAGAATCTTTGCCTCCCGAAGGCGAAGTGCGGATTATTACAATTACAGACAAGCAATTTGGACGAATGCAAATTTTTTATGGGAAAAAACGAAAGAAACTGGAAAGGGCTCCTCAGCAAATCACTCTTTTTTGATTTGTGGAAAAGCCATAACCCCTTGCCAGCAGGACAGTTGAGGACGAGCTATTGTAACTGACTGAAACCTGCCCTTAATTCACAACTCGCGCCTTGGTAGGAAGTGCGAACTGTAAATTGTAACTGACTGAAACCTGCCCTTAATTCACAACACCCCCTGCCCTGTCTTACAATAATTTGTCCGTATTGTAACTGACTGAAACCTGCCCTTAATTCACAACTCAAAGACAGATTGAAGATAGCGCGCGCAGATTGTAACTGACTGAAACCTGCCCTCAATTCACAACTCGGCACGCCTTTTTTTCCGAGTAAGAAGTCCGGCTTGTGTCCTTCACTTTACAACCCCCACTCAACCTCATAACATTCACTATCCATTCCGTCCAAAACGGCAACCAATGAACACGCTGAGGAAGTTTTTCGCCGAAGATTTTGTTGGGATTTTCAAACAGCTTCGACTGAGCTACATACCGCCGCTTATGGTGTATTTGGCGGCGGGAATTTCGGGGCTTACGGGAATTGTCGCCACTTTTTTTGTCAAAGACTATCTGGACTTGTCCGCCGCTTTTCTCGCCGGTCTCGGCTTCTGGGCGGGGCTCCCGTGGGCGCTCAAAATGCCAGTTGGGCATCTTGTTGACCTGATCTGGCGCTGGAAATCCGTCCTTGTGTTTATAGGCGCGGCACTTATCGCGGTGGGGCTGCTTATTGTTTACGGGCTGATAGCCCACACTGAATATATGCGGCAAATCTGGCCCATCTCCAACTGGTTCGTAGCAAGCGTGATTATCAGCCCCGTCGGTTATGTGCTTCAGGACGTTGTTGCGGACGCGATGACGGTTGAAGCCGTTCCCACCGTGGATTCCCGGGGTGAAAAAATCAGCGAAGAGGAACTCAAATCCGCGCACACAACAATGCAAACACTCGGCAGATTTGCCGTTATCGGCGGCACGGTTGTGGTTTCAATTATCAACATAGTCGCCTTTAATGACACATCGGAACTTTCCCGACCGGAAAAAGCGCATGTTTACAGTGAAATATACCTTATGGCTCTCGCCATTCCGCTTGTGTCCATCATGGGCGTTGTTCTCGCTGAAATCCTGAAAAAAACCGGACATATACCCGGCGTGCCGAAGCTTCAGACTCCAACCGCACCAAACTGGTGGATTCTCTGGGGGAGCCTCGCCTTTGTCATTTTCAGCATCGGAACGGGGCTCTCAAAAGTTCCCTATTCGGAGGAAATAGTGTTCACGGGCTCCATGGCGATAGTGATTTTCCTTATGCGAAAACTGCTTACCGAACTGCCCGAAGATAAACACGCCACTCTTATAGGAACGGCGATAATCATTTTTTTCTTCCGCGCCGTGCCGACCATAGGTCCGGGAAACGGCTGGTTTCTGATAGACGAAATTGGCTTTGACGAGCAGTTTTTCTCATATCTGTCGCTCATAGGCTCCACTCTCACGCTCGCGGGCATATTTGTTTTTCTGCCTCTTATGAGCAGGGTTAAAATACCATGGCTTATTGTTTTTCTGTCCCTGGTGTGGGGCGTTCTGTCACTTCCCGACATTGGGCTTTTCTACGGGCTTCACGAATGGACGGCGGCGCTGACGGACGGCGTTGTGGATGCAAAATTCATAGCGATTGTGAACACGGCACTTGAATCCCCTCTGGGACAGGTGGCAATGATTCCGCTTCTCGCGTGGATAGCGAAAAACGCGCCCGACCATCTCAAAGCGACTTTTTTCGCCGTGTTCGCGTCTTTTTCAAATCTCTCGCTTTCAGCGGCGAGCCTCGGCTCAAAGTATTTGAATGAAATTTTTATCATAACGCGCGAGGTAAGAGACGAAGCGCAGAAAATCATCACATCCGCGGACTATTCGGAACTGGGAATACTTCTGATAACCGCCACGGTAATTGGCGTGGCGGTGCCCTGCCTCACGGTCTTCATCATTCAAAAAGGACGCTACCGGAGTTTGGACTAAACCAATCCCTTTTCCCTCAAACTTCAAACTTCAAGCTTCTCCCTTTATAATCAAGTCTAAATGCAGCCATTCAGGTCTTTAACAATCGCTTACAGGGCGATTATGTCTAACAAGGCGCGTGCAATGCTTACCTCGCTCGGAGTGATAATCGGCGTGGCGGCCGTGGTTGCGCTTGTCTCAACAACACAAGGGGCGAGCAAAATGATAAATGAGCAGTTTGAGCGTCTGGGCGGGAAGTCAATGCTTATCACGCCCGTGCGCCCGAGCGGAAACCTGCTCAAATTTACTTCTGGCAAGCCGCTGACCGTCAAAGATGCGAACGCGATACGGCAATTGCCGGATGTTGAGTTTGTTTCGGAAATAATTGGCACCCACAAAACAGTTGTGCACGGCAAAAACCAGTGGGTTACACGCATTCTCGGTGTGTCGCGCGATTTTACTTTTATTAACGACTGGTTTCCGCAGACGGGCACTTTTTTCAGCGCGGACGATGTTGAGAACTCGCGTCCGGTGTGCGTGATAGGCACAACGATTGAGGAAAAACTGTTCACCTCGACATCGGCCATCGGCAAAAAAATCAGAGTGGAAAACATCTCATGCGAGGTTGTCGGCACAATGCAGAAACTTGGAACAAAACCGAGCGGCGCGGACCAGGACGACATAATTCTAATGCCCTACTCAACAGTGCAGAAAAGAATCCTTTCGGTAAGAAACATTTCAAAAATCTCGCTCGCAGTCATAAGCCCGGAAAGAATAGGCACGGCTTTGAGCGAAATAAACGGGGTTTTGAGAAAAAATCACAAAATCGGAGTGGGTGAAGAAGACGATTATTCCATCAGAAACAACGCACAGAACCTTGAACGCATAGCGGATGTAACACGGATTTTGAAAATTCTGCTTGTAAGTATAGCGTCAATATCGCTGATGGTCGGCGGAGTGGGAATTATGAATATAATGCTTGTTTCTGTAACGGAAAGAACAAGGGAAATCGGAATAAGGATGGCTGTTGGCGCGAGGCAGATAGACATACAAAAGCAGTTTCTGGTTGAAGCGCTTGTCCTGTCACTCGCCGGAGGAGCGGTGGGTATAGTGATTGGAGTCGCAATTTCCAAAACCGCGTCTCTGTTCACCGGTTGGCCCGCCGAAATATCATTTTCAGCCATTATAATTGCCTGCTTTTTTTCCGCACTGGTCGGAGTTTTCTTCGGTCTGTATCCGGCGCACAAGGCGGCAAAAATGAATCCGGTTGAGGCTTTGAGGCACGAGTGAGGAAAGACGGAACCGTTTCGGTTTTAATGTCTCTGCCAAACTTGGGACTTGGCGGGGAGCAGAGGCAAACCGTCAATATGGCGAACGCTCTCTGCGGAAAAATGCGATGCGTGATTTTCTCTCTTGGCGGCGGCGAACTTGAGAGGGAAGCGGATGGCAGAGTGGCGATTCTGTTTCCCTGTTATCCGGCGTTTGTTAAACGGTCCCGTTTTTTGTCTTTTGTCTGGGGGCTGTTCGCGCTTGCCCGTGCGGTCCGAAAGGAAAAACCGGACGTTCTCTATTCACGGCACTGGACAAAAATTCCAAATATTATAATCGGAAAAATATTTGGAATAAAAACCGTCTGGAGCGACGGGAGCGGCGCAAATTTTCTCAAAGATAAAAAACCGCTTTTATTTTTCGCTCACCGCTTTGCCATAAGTTACGCGGATTTGGTAACTGCGAATTCAAAAGGAGTTGCCGATGAAAATCGTGATGTCTATAAACTGAGGCGCGCGCCCGAAGTTGTTTACAACTTAATGGACACCGGAGCAATAGAGCGCAAATCAGGAGAACAGGTAAATCACAAATGGCTCGGAGAGCAAACGCCGCTCGTAATATCGGTCTGCCGTCTTGTGCGGCGGAAAGGGTTACGGACTCTGCTTGACGCGGTAAAAATAGCGAATGAAAAAACGCCGGTTCGCCTTTTGATTGCGGGAGACGGAGAACTTAAAGAGAAATTGATAAGCCATGCCGAAAAAATCGGAATGGCGGACAAAACAGACTTTCTGTCGCAAGAGGAAAATCCGCACAGATTCACGGCAAAGTGTGATTTATTCGTCTGTCCGTCCGAACGGGAGGGGCTCTCAAACTCTCTGCTGGAAGCCGCCGCGCTCGGAATGCCGATTGTTTCAACCAATCACCCTTTTGGCGCGGACGAAATTATTGAAGATGGGGAAAGCGGAATTCTTGTGCCCGTAAATAACACGCAAAAAATGGCGGAGGCGATTGTAAAACTGATTGAGAACAGACCGCTTGCGAAACTTATGGGCGAAGCCGCGAGAAAACACGCCGCGAATTTCAACATTGAAAAAATGGCGGAAAGATTTAAGACGATTTTTGAAAGGGTCGCGCGATGAAAAAACCTTTTAAAATTTGAGTTTGCCAAACGAAAAAATGTAGGCAAGCAAACGGAGAAAAGCGCTCATTCTAAAACTCAACCTCAAACTGGAAATCAGCGCAGATCTGTAATTAATTCCTTTTTTCCTGCTGAGCTTTTCAAGTCGTCTTGCATACGCATACATTGCCTCGTTAAAAAGATGAGTATATTTGAATATTACAATGTTGCATGTATTCAGAGTATCTAAAACACCGGGGTCCATCCTATCAGATTTCATGGAGTCGGCATTGGCGTGCCGTCTGTATCTCAGAAGAACTTCGTCAATGTAATTTATAGTCCCCCCACCCGCCAGAATTTCTATTATAAAGAACCAATCAGACGTATTGGAAAGGAGAGGGTTACACCCCCCATCGGGAATTTTGTCTGCTCTGTACATACATGAGGGTGCCCCGGAAAACATTCCATATTTAAGTGAGACTTCAACACCACCCTCGTAACTGTTTCCTTTATGGTTGAAAAGACGCAAGGTTTTATTGGTATCCTCGTCAAAAACTTCCATATTGTGGTAACAAACGGCGCAATCGGGATTGTCTTCCATAAAAGCCACTTGCCGGGTAATTTTTTCCGGAAGCATAATGTCGTCATCTGAAAAGGTGACAACATATTTGCCCTGATAAAAAGAAAGACCTTTGTTCAGATTTGCTGTTATACCCTCATTTTGAGATGAAAGAGATAAAACAAAATTGATGTCGGAGTTTTTCTCCTTATATTCACGCAAAACATCCTGACTTCCATCCGTGGAAGCATCATCACAAACAATTATCTCAATATTCGGATAATCCTGAGCTAAGATTGAATCCAAACTTTCCCGCAACCAACTTTTTCTGTTATAGGAAAGAACAAGAATACTAACCAGAGGCAGAGGAAAGTTATGACTTTTCATCAATCTATACTCCTTTTACACTCATCGCGCGAACACGCATAAGAACAAAAACACCAACAAAAACAGACAGAAACTCAGGTATGAAAAACGCCCACGCCGCTCCAAGATATGAATAATCAGGAATAAGAATAAACATAGACGCCAATCCTACACACGCAAACAGAATTGAAAAAACCGTTTTGGTTCCGGGCATTCCGAAAGCCAACAAAGCAAAATTCGACCATTTGCACAGGTGTCCTACAACCATTGCGCCTGTCAAAACTCTCATTGCGTCAGTCGCGGGAGTAAATTCACTGCCGAAAACAATTTCTATAAATTCATACGCAAAAACAAACAGAAAAACACAAACAGGCAACAAAAACTTCATTATTTCCTTTACTGAATAGACAATAAGCTGCCTGAATTCATCGTAGGATTTTCTTGTCTCAAGACGCACAAGAGCCGGATAGAGAACGGAATAAACGGGACCCGTTATCTTATTTGCCGCAGATACCACGCTTTTTGCGACTCTGTAAAGCCCCGACGCCTCAACACCTGAAAAATGACCAAGCAGAAGAATAGGAATATGTGTGGAGAAGGAAAAGGAAACGAAACCCGTCGCGTTTATATTCAGAACAAACCAAATCACTTCGCGCATTTTTCCTTTGATTTTCGAGAGGTCCGCAAATAACCATCCGCTCATTCCTTCAAGTTTCAGAGTCCTGTTCACATAGAATTGAAGTATGGCAAAATTCACAACAGCCGCAATAACGTAAGCGATAAAAAAGCCCTTTAATCCAAATCCCAGAACAAAAAACAGCACAATTAAAGCAAGTTTGACAAAAGCATCCACAACTTTCAGAAAAGCCGACTCTCTAAACTTTTTCAACGCCTGAAGTATCGCGTTGGAATTCTGATTAACAGTCAAGACAAAAAGGCTCAAAGAGAGGATAAGAACATACTGAAAAGTGTTTTCAGATTTAATAAAAAATTCGTTTGCAACTTCGGCAAGGGCAACACAGACAACAAACGCGAGAATCCCGCCGAGAAAATCGATTAAATAGAAAAATTTGATAAATGAAAGCGCGGATGTCTTGTCGTTCTTTTCACAATATTCAGAGATGTATTTAACCGAGGCCTCTCTTATTCTGAAATCAACAAAGGCGTTAACAAGGGTTACATATGACAAAACAAGCGTGAACACGCCGAACTGTTCTAGATCCAGAAAACGGGCGAGAAAAACAACTTCAAGAGTCGTAAAAATAGACGCACCCATGCCTCCGGCGAAAAGCGTTGCGGC
Organism: Candidatus Mycalebacterium zealandia; assembly: GCA_014075295.1. Taxonomy (NCBI): domain Bacteria; kingdom Pseudomonadati; phylum Thermodesulfobacteriota; class Candidatus Dadabacteria; order Candidatus Nemesobacterales; family Candidatus Mycalebacteriaceae; genus Candidatus Mycalebacterium; species Candidatus Mycalebacterium zealandia. The sequence continues at coordinate 574,007 of CP046180.1, read as the reverse complement.
GTCTTTCCTCAGACTTTTTCTTTCATCCTGCGGGGGTTGTATATTCATTGAAGGACAAGAAGGCTTCGCGTAACTGTGCTATTATAACATCCGGGCCAATGAGAGTTTCAACTTTACTGTTCGCCATACTATTCCTTTTCGCCCCAACCGCTTCCACAGAGACGGTCTTAGACCGCACAGACACAATCGCGCGGCAGTTGATGTGCCCCGTTTGCGCCGGGCAAAGCGTTGCGGAATCAAACTCAGACCTCGCCCGCGACATGCGGAAAATAATAAGAAAAAAGATTGAAAACGGAGAAACCGATGAGGAAATTATCCTGTGGTTTCAAGGTAAATACGGAGACACAATCCTTGCCGAACCGCCGCTGAAGGGGTTTAGCCTTGTTGCCTGGTTCCTGCCTGTTATTGCCGCAATCGCGGGAGGTATGGTAGCTGTTCTGTATATCAGAAAGAATGCCCGCAGATCACGCGGATAAAAACTTCCGGCACTCCTCAACCGCTTCGCTGAGTTTTTCAGGCACAAACCATCGGATGTCTTTTTCTTTTCTAAGCCAGGTCATCTGCCTTTTGGCAAAACGGCGCGTGTCCGTGGCGGTGTCTTCAACAGATTGAGTTTTCGTTATCTCGCCGTCAATAAGCATATTAGCCTGACGATACCCTATCGCTTTCATCGGCTTTAAATCTCTTGAATATCCCATGCCGCGAATCTGCTCGGTCTCTTCAATAATCCCCCCGTCAAACATCTCCTGTGTTCTGCGGTTTATTTCCCCGACAAGCGCGTCTCTGTCAGTCGTGAGACCGATTTTAAGACAGTCAAAACCGCCGTCCGAAAACCCGTGAGAGCGCCGGACCTGCGAAGCGGGTGTGCCCGTGGAATAAAAAATCTCAAGCGCGCGTCGTATGCGCACGGAATCGCGCTGATGAATCGCTACGGCAGAAACGGCATCTGAGTCACGCAATTTTTCATAAAGCCAGTCGGTCCCGTAGATTTTTTCCTCATCTTCAAGCTGCTTTCTTATTTCCGGGTCGGCAGGGCTTTCTATCAACCCTTCAAGCAGAGCTCGAACATAAAGAAAAGTTCCGCCGACTACAATCGGCGGCGTTTTTTCCGCGCAAAGTTTTTTAAGTATGGGATGAGCCAGAGTCCGGTAAGCGCCCGCGTTAAACTCATCGTCCGGCTCGACAACATCTATCATAAAATGCGGAAACGCGCTCATCGCGTCCGCGGACGGCTTCGCGCTTCCTATGTTAAAATGTTTATAAACTTGAAGCGAGTCCGCGCCAACCACGGCTCCGGACAGTTCAGAGGCAAGGCGAAATCCGAAATCGGTTTTTCCTGACGCAGTCGGACCAACAACCGCGACAATCCTCCCGTTTTCGCACTCCGCGGTTATCTGTAATCCTCTATATTTTCTCCCAGCGCTTCCCTGCGGCTGAGCCGTATCTTGCCGTCTCTCTCTTTTGAAATACACTTGACGAGAAGCTCATCGCCCTCATTCACAACATCGGTAACCTTTTCAACTCTTCCCTCTTCCAACTCGGAAATGTGCACAAGCCCGTCTCTGCCGTTGTCCATCTCCACAATCGCGCCGAAATCAAGCAACCGCTTGACCTTGCCGAAATATATTTTCCCGGGCTCTATCTCCTCAATGATTTTTTCTATGCGATTAATTGCCATCTCGCATGACTCCTTGTCCGGAGAGGAAATAAGCACTTTCCCGTCGTCCTGAATGTCTATCTGAGCGCCGGTTTCTTCAATGAGTTTGTTTATCACCTTGCCGCCCGAACCAATTACATCGCGTATTTTGTCGGGATGAATTTTAATTGACATTATGCGCGGGGCGTGGGCGGAAATATCCGAACTGGACGCGCTGATTGTTTTGCCCATCTCGGCAAGCACGTGAAGCCGTGCTTCTTTCGCCTGCATAAGAGCGTCTGAGAGAATTTCCTTCGTAACACCGTCTATTTTAATGTCCATCTGCAATGCGGTAATCCCGCTCTCCGTTCCGGCAACTTTGAAATCCATGTCGCCCAAATGGTCTTCATCGCCGAGAATGTCCGACAGAATGACGAGTTTGTCCCCTTCTTTTATAAGCCCCATCGCTATTCCGCCAACGGCGGCGCGAAGAGGAACACCAGCATCCATAAGAGACATTGAAGCGCCGCAAACGGTCGCCATTGAGGACGAGCCATTTGATTCAAGAATTTCCGAAACAACCCTGATTGTGTAGGGAAAATCTTCTTTTGAGGGAAGAAGCGGTTTTACCGCCCTTTCCGCCAGCGCGCCGTGCCCTATCTCCCTGCGCCCGGGAGCGAGACGGAAACTCGTCTCGCCCACAGAATACGGCGGGAAATTGTAATGAAGCATAAAACTTTTCTTCAAATCGCCTTCAAGAGAATCAATCCTCTGCTCGTAATATGAAGTTCCGAGCGTTGTGGCTACAAGCGCCTGAGTTTCGCCGCGAGTGAAAAGCGCGGAGCCATGAGAACGGGGAAGAAGCCTCACCTGTGAATCTATGTCGCGGATGGTTTTATGGTCGCGTGAATCCGGACGTATGCCTTCATTCACAATCAAAGAGCGGACGCACTCTTTGGTGGCTTTGTCAAAAGCGTTTGAGATGCGCCCTTCGCTTTTGGGGAAATCACGCCCGATCGCCTCAACCGTTTCAGCACGCAGTTTTCCTATTTCTTCACGGCGCTCCTCCTTGGACGGTTTGACAACCGCGTCTTTAAGACGCTCCGACGCGAAAGCCGAGACCGCCGAAGCAACCGCTTCATCCGCCGACGGATCGCCCTCGTCAAGAACGCGTTTTTCGGCGGCAATGTCTGAAGCAAGCTCCTCCTGCATACTTACAAGCTCCTTTATGCGTTCGTGAGCAAACATAAGCGCGTCAATCATGTCCGGTTCGGGAACCTCATTCGCTCCGCCTTCAACCATTACAATCGCGTCTTTTGTTCCCGTAACCACAATCTCCATGTCGCTTGATTCAAGATCCTCGTATGAGGGATTACAGACCAACTGCCCGCCTATTCTTCCAACTTTCACTCCGGCGATGGGTCCTTCAAACGGCACATCCGAAAGAACCAGAGCGGCTGAAGCGGCAGTCGCTGAAAGCACTCCGGGGTCCGTTGTTGAATCCGCCGAAAGAACGGTAATCATCACCTGAGTGGAATAGGTGAACTTCTTTGTGATAAGGGGCCTGATTGAGCGGTCTATCAGCCGCGAAGTAAGAATTTCCTGTTCGCTGGGTCTTCCTTCCCTTCTGAAAAATCCGCCGGGAATTTTTCCCGCAGCGTATGTTTTTTCCTGATAGTTCACGGTCAGCGGGAGAAAATCTTCATTGATTTTTTCGCTTTCCGCGACTACGGTGGCAAGAACAACGGTGTCTGAACAGCTCATTAAAACCGAGCCGCTTGACTGTTTCGCCATCTTTCCGGTCTCCATTTTGTAGCTTGAGCCGAAAAGTGTTTTTTCAACTGTTTTGTGTGTCAAATTAATAATCCTCCAATTCACTCTTAATTAATGCCTGAGTCCGAGTTTGTTAATCAACTCGGCATATTTGCGGGGGTCTGAACTTTTCAGGTAGTTCAGCAGTTTTCTTCTTTTCGCCACAAGTCTCACAAGCCCCCTGCGCGAGTGAAAATCTTTCTTCATTTTGCCCGTATGGGCGGATATCTGCTCTATCCTTTTGGAAAGTATGCCAATCTGCACTGTGGAAGAACCTACATCTCCGGGTTTTTCCGAGAACTCCGCGATAACCTTCTGTTTTTCATCTTTGTCCAAAGCCAATTTAAAAATCCTCCGATTTTTTTTAATGCGAACCGAACACCCTTATCTGTTTTAGCACCGGCACGTCTTTCAAATTTTCAACTTCACGCGCGTCCGCCACAAATTCCGCTATGGATGCCACCGCGCCGTTTCTCATCAATTTCACAACATCTCCCTTGCGGAAATCGCAACCGCATCCGGACAGATGCGTTGCACTCAAAAAACCGCCGCTACCGACAATTCGTGCGGCATCTTCGTCTATGCGAACCGATTTCATATGCGAAAGAGCACCATCAACACTTATCAAAGTAAAATTCCCGGCTTCAAGGTCTTGCAAAGTCGCTGATTCTTTAATGGAAAACTTTCCGCTGCCGAGCCGCCTGAGCTGAACCAGATGAGCCATACAACCGAGAGTTTCTCCCATTTCAGACGCCAGCGCCCTGACATAAGTTCCGCGCGAGCATTTTACGGAAAACCTTACCAGAGGCGGTGAAAACTCAAGTAATTCCAGAGACTCAACCGTTACCGTTCTGGCGTTCCTCTCAACCTCCTTGCCAAGTCGGGCAATCTCTGAAAGCCTCACCCCGTTCTTCTTGACCGCAGAAAACATAGGCGGAATCTGCAAAAAAGTTCCTGTGTTTTCCTTGAAGCGTGAAATTATATCATTACGCGAAACTTTTCCAACATCGCCTTCGCCCGTAACTTTTCCGGAAAGGTCAAAAGTGTCAGTCGCGACTCCCAAACGCATTGTCGCCTCATACTCTTTGAACGATTCGTCAAGGTGGGGAATAGCCTTTGTTGCCTCTCCCAGACAGACGGGGAGAACACCCGTGGCAAATTTATCAAGCGTGCCCGTGTGCCCGGCTTTGCGGACTTTGAGGTTTTTTTTAACCCTGTTCACAACATCGCTTGAGGTAATGCCATCCGGTTTGTCAATTACAACTATCGCGTTCATGCCAACTTTATCTCGCCGAGTATTTTTCCGATTGCACCATCAAAATTGCCGTCAAAATTGAAGCCCGCGGCATTTTTGTGCCCGCCTCCACCGAATTTTGCCGCCACCGCGCAAACGTCAATATCGCCGCGCGACCTTATGCTCCCCTTCCATGCCGGAGATTGCCCGTGCGCTGAGGTTTCCCTGAAAAACATCGCAATCTCAACCCCTTTCAAACTCATCGGATAATCAACCATTCCCTCAGTGTCTTCATTTGTTGTTCCGGTCGCTTCAAACATTTCACGGTCAACGCAAACCCACGCTATCTTTCCCGTTTTATCTGTCTTGAGACTCCCCAGAACGCGGGAGAGAAGGTCCATTTTCCCGGTGGACTGGTTTTCGTAAACCGCGCTTGAAATCCGCTGCGGATCGGCTCCGCGCGAAACCATCTCGGACGCTATGGCAAAACACTGCGCCGTAGAGTTGGAAAACCTGAATGAGCCCGTGTCCCCCGAAATCGCGGCAAAAACACAAGTCGCACTCTGTTGCGTGAATTCAGCGCCGAAAAATTTGAAGATTTCATAAACAAGAACACCCGTTGCAGACGCGGAGGTTTCAACCCATTTCACTTCGCCGCCACCGCCCTCCATCTCGGTGTGATGGTCAATGATGACAACTTCGGAGTCCGCCCCGCCGGCATACCGTTCAAAATCCGCGCCCGCGCGCGAAATCACAGGGCAATCAAGAACAACAAGTGCGTCAAAACCGTTTTCAGGGGTATCCGTGAGCGTTGTCCGCACCTTCTCCGAACCCGGAAGAAACTCAAGAAATGAAGGAGTAGCGCTTGCGTTATATAGAAAAACGGACTTGCCTAGCGATTCAAGCAAGTTCGCGAGCGCGAGCATTGAGCCCAAAGCGTCTGAATCAGGATTTTCGTGAGAGGTCAGCAGAAAACTGCTTCCATTCTCAAAAATCTTCTTTATTTGAGCGGGAAATTTCAACTGTCAAAGCGCCTTATGATGTCATCAACCCTGTGAGCGGAAAGCAGAACCTCATCGGGTTCAAACTTTATTGAAGGGACTTTTTTGAGATTGAGGCGCAACGCTATCTGTTTGCGGAAAAATCCTGACAGTTTGTTCAGCCCCTCAAGCATTGGTTCGGACGAACCGCCTTTGAGATGGGTAAAAAACACTTTCGCGGAAGACATGTCCCTCGACATTGAAACACGGGTTATCACGGCGCGTGCGACCCGTGTGTCTTTGATGTTCCCCTCGCTCATTATTAGCGCTATCTCCCTGAAGACAAGGTCTTTTACGCGTTCGCGTCTCTCGTAACTGAATTCGCGACCCTTTGATCCCAAAACAAACCCCGCCGCCACGCCGTCCTATAACTGCTGCGCAGTCTCCTTCACTAGATAGACTTCAAGCACATCGCCCACTTTCACATCACTGAAATTTTCTATTGTAAGACCGCATTCAAAGCCCGACTGCACCTCTTTCACATCGTCTTTGAACCTTTTGAGAGAGCCGACCTTGCTTTCGTAAACCACCGAACCGTCGCGCACAACCCTGATGTTTTCGCCCCTCAACACCTTGCCGTCATCAACAAAACAGCCCGCGATTGCCCTCTGCCCGGACATGCGGAAAATCTCCATAACACGCGCGTGGCCAAGCGTTTCCTCCTCAACCAGCGGGTCAAGCAGACCCTCCATAATCCGTTTTATCCTGTCAATCAACTCATATACAACCGGATATGTCTCAACCAGAATCCCGTTCTCCGAGGCGTCCGAAGCGGCTTTTGAGTCCGGACGGACGTTAAAACCGAGAATTGACGCGTTTGTAACATTGGCAAGTTCAACATCGGTGCCGCTTATGCCGCCAACACCGGAATGAACGATTTTGACCGAGCATTTGTCCTGATCAATCTTATCAATGGAATCCTTAATCGCTTCAACCGTGCCTCGGGTATCTGATTTGATTATGATAGACAACTCCTTGGCGGAGTTCTCCGCTTCCTGCTCCGCATCCTCAAGGGCGTCAAAGGAAATCTGAGACACATGCGGAACCTGAGGCGCTTCGCTCTGCCCCAGCACCAGCTTCCTGTTTTCAATTATCGCCCGCGCTGTTTTCTCATCGCGCAGAACGTAAAGATTTTCGCCCGCTTCCGGCACGCCTGACAGCCCCATAACCTCAACAGGAATTGACGGTCCCGCGCTTTTGAGTTTTGCGCCGTTCTCATCCGAAAGAGCCTTGACCTTTCCGCTGAAAAGCCCCGCTACAACATAGTCGCCTACTTTCAAATCACCTTTTGTAACAATCACATTGGCAAGCGCGCCGCGTCCTTTGTCAAGCCGCGATTCAAGAACAATCCCTCTGGCAAGCCCTTTTTGCGGCGCTCTGAGTTCAAGAATATCGGCTTGAAGAAGAAGCAGTTCCAGCAACTCTTTAAGTCCCTGCCCCGTCTTTGCCGAGATTTCAACAAAAAGCGTGTCGCCTCCCCATTCTTCGGTAACAAGCCCATGCTCGGAAAGCTGTCTTTTCACGTTTTCGGAGTCGGCGGCGTCTTTGTCAATTTTGTTAATCGCCACAATAGCAGGCACGTCCGCAGCTTTGGCGTGATTTATCGCCTCAATAGTCTGCGCTTTCACTCCGTCATCGGCGGCAACTACAAGAATCGCCATATCGTTGATTTTTGCGCCACGCGCCCGCATTGAAGTGAAAGACTCGTGCCCCGGCGTGTCAATGAAAACAACCGTTCCGTTCCCCGAAGAAACTTTATACGCGCCAATATGCTGTGTGATTCCACCCGCCTCTCCCAAAGCCACATTTGATTTGCGCAGGTTGTCAAGAAGGGTCGTTTTTCCGTGGTCAACATGCCCCATAACGCTGACAACCGGAGGGCGCGGAGCCTCGTCCGAGAAACCCGCATCTTTGTCATCCAGAAACACCGCTTCATCAAACCTGTCAACATCAACCTCAAGCCCGTATTCGGCGGCGACAAGCGTGGCGGTCTCATAATCAATGGAATCCTTCGGAGAGGCGTTCAGTCCGATGCTTTTAGCCTTTCCCCTCACATCGCGCAGTTTCACATCCATTCTGCGCGCGAGTTCCTCAAGCGTTATGGTTTCGCCGATTTTGACGCTTTTTTTGCTGACCGGCGGATAATCCTTCACCTGTTTGGCGGCGGAAGAGCTGTGATGGTGAGGCAGTTTTTTCCGTCTGATATCCTGTTTTCTACGGAAACTTTTTTCGTCAACAACGTATTCCTTTTTTTTGACGACAAGTTTCGGCGCGAGCGAATCTTGAATCTGCCGCGCGAGTTGCTCCTTTTCAGGATCGGGCGGGGTGGGCTTTTCTTTTTCGGCTTTTTCTTGTGGCGCGGACTTAGTCTGGGCGGAGGTTTTCTCAGTTTCGGCTTCGGCCTCAGGCGCGGCGCTCTCTTCCTCTTCGCGCTTTTCCTGTTTCTTTCTGCGCCTTACAACCCTCTTTGCGCCTCTGGTTTCGGTAACATCTCCGGATTTGGATTTGACGACCTTTATCTCATTTTTGGAAGAATCCTCGCCGTCCTTATCATCTTTGGACGAAGAGGAAAAGGCACGTCTGAGTTTTTCAACGGTCTCCAAATCCACCGTATTTGATGCGGTTGAAAGGTTGACGCCCATATCATTGGCGGCCACCATAACCTCTTTGCTGGAAACACCGAGTTCCTTAGCCAGTTCGTGCACTCTTGTTGGCTTCATCTTGGATGCGACGCGTTATGAGGACTGCCCGTCTTCCTCCGGTTTTACTTCGGTTTCTTCGGCGGACTCGGACGATTGTTCGGGTTGCTCTTCGGTTACTTCCGTTTCCGTTTCGGGTTTGGATTCGGGTTCAGACGCCTGCTCAACCGGCTCTTGCGCGGCTTCGGACTCCGTAACAGGTTCGGACGCCTGTTGCTCGGTCTGCTCCTTCACGCTTTCCTGAAATGCCACTCGCGCGAATGCAATTATCTCCTCAACCTCTTTATCACCCATCTCTTTGAGAACAGTTTTTATGTTTTCCGAATCGGCGAACACAATATCTTCAAGCGTGCGGAAGCCCTCGTTAAAAAGAAGAGTTGCCGACACATGACCAATTCCCGGAAGGGTGTTGAGCATCGCGAGCGACTGGTCTTTCTCCTTCTTCATCTGCTCTTCGGTTTTGATATCTATTTTCCAGCCGGTCAGGTTTGACGCGAGGCGCACATTCTGTCCTCCGCGTCCTATGGCGAGCGTAAGCTGGTCTTCATCAACAACCACTTCCATTTGGTTAGCCGCTTCGTCAATGATGACTTTGTTCACAACCGCTGGGGAAAGCGCGTCCGAAACAAAACGCCCCAAGTTTGCCGACCACGGCACAATGTCTATCTTTTCGCCCTGCAATTCCTGAATCAGATTCTGAACCCTCGCGCCGCGTATGCCCACGCACGCGCCAACGGGGTCAACATCGGGATCGTGCGAATAAACCGCGATTTTCATCCTTGAACCGGGATCGCGCGCAATGGCTTTAATTTCAATTATGCCGTCCGCGATTTCGGGAACTTCGCCCTCAAAAAGCCGTTTGACGAAATCCGGCGAGATGCGAGAAAGTATGAGACGCGGCACTCTTTTTTCCGTGTCAATTTCAAGCAGAAGCGCCTTTATACGGTCTTTTGGCTCGTAAAACTCTTTTGGGGCTTTGTGCGAATACGGCAAAATTGCTTCGGCTCTGCCGAGGTCAATTACAAGAGTTCTCCTCTCAATCCGCCTGACAACCCCGTTCACGAGCCGCCCTTTGTAATTTATGAACTCCTCATAAGTAACCCTGCCTTCGGCTTCCCTGACCTTCTGCAGGATTTTCTGTTTCGCGTTGTGAATCGCAACACGCGTGAACCCTTCGTGGGAAAACATTCCATCGTTGTTCTCAGAGTCGTTAACGTCCGCCATGGTGTCCGAAGTCCAGACCATTACGCCGATTTCCTCGCCTTCTTCAACTTCAGGGTCAAGGTCCCTTGCCTCGCTAATCTCTATCTGCGTTGCGGGATCGGACACTTCAACGAGAACATCCTTGTAGCGAAAAAGTTCCACAACGCCGTCTTCGTAGTTGTATTGAACCTCAAAACCGCTTTCTTCATAGTCCTTCTTTGAGATGCTCTCAACCGCGCTTATAACTGCGTCTTCAATGGCTTTGACAACTTCCTCTTTCTGGAGATTCTTCTCCTTAACCACCGTCTCAATGACTCTGTTCAGTTCCGTCGACATTTTACAACTCCCGTTTCAGATTTGCCTTTTCAATGCCGTCAAAAGGTATTGAAAAAACTTCTCCGTCCGACTCCTCGTCGAGCAGTTTTACAAAACCGCTCTCAATTCCTTCTATACGCCCCGTAAAAACCCTGCGTCCTTCAAGGGCGTCTTTCGTTCTGACCTTTGCCCTTCTGCCGCTGAATCTGTCGTAGTCAGTGGGTTTTGTAAGCGGTCTCTCCACCCCCGGAGATGACACTTCAAGGGTGTACGGAGATTGCATAATCTCCTCAATATCTATCAAAACACCTATCTCTCTGCTGAGGTCAGCGCATTCAGCGATGTTGACCCCGCCCGGTTTATCAACAAAAACAGACACCTTTCCGCCTCCGGCAAGGCGCAAATCCACAAGTTCCAGTGGACTCGGCGCAATAACCCTCTCAACGACTTTAGATAGTCTGGCGGCTGTTCCGCCCCTGTCAGCATCCGCCCGTGTTTCAATACGGTTTTGCATAATTTCTTCCCGCTACCAAACAAAAGCGGGCTCGGAAGCCCGCTTCTGCAAAAACCAGTAGCTGTCTAACACGGGCATTTTACAGAGAAACGGGGTTTTAAGCAAGGTATGCGGGCTTGCGAACCAGAAAACGCGGCGGTTCAGCGGTGGTTTTTCATTCCGGCGATATATTCCGCTTCCATATCTTTGAGTTTTTTGATGCGTTTTTTTAAAGATGCCGCCTTCTCAAACTCTAGGTCTTTCGCGCTTTTTTTCATCTTTCGGGTGAGCGACTTAATCGTGCCCGGAATCTCTTCCGGCGCGATTTCACCGGACAAAACCGCTTCGGCCGAAGCGTCAACATAGTCCGCCTCACATACAAGCCCCATCGCGCCTTGAAGGTTTTTTCTTATCGCGGATGGCGTTATGCCGTTATCTTTATTGTATTGAGTCTGGATTTCTCTGCGCCGTTCAGTTTCGTTCATCGCCGCTTTCATTGAGCCCGTTACCTCATCGCCGTACATTATTACTCTGCCTTTTATGTTCCTCGCGGCTCTGCCGAACATCTGAATCAAAGATGTTTCACTGCGCAAATACCCCTCCCTGTCCGCATCAAGCACAGCGAACAGAGCGACTTCGGGAATGTCCAGCCCCTCGCGCAGAAGGTTGATTCCCACAAGCGCGTCAAACTCACCGGAGCGCAAATCGTGAATTATGCGAACCCGCTCAAGAGTCTCAATTTCCGAATGCATATAGCGCACCCGCACGCCCGCGTCTCTGTAATAATCGGTTAAATCCTCAGCCATTTTCTTTGTGAGTGTGGAAATAAGAACCCGCTCACCCGCGTTTGCGACTTTACGGATTTCGCCGAGCAAATCGTCAACCTGTCCGCGCGCGGGCCTGACCTCCACATCCGGGTCGGCAAGCCCCGTGGGACGGATCATCTGTTCCGCCACCTGCCCAAGCGATTTTTCAATTTCATACTCCGCCGGAGTCGCCGAAACATAAATTGTCTGCCCTTTCTTCTCCGTGAACTCCTCAAAATTGAGCGGACGGTTGTCAATCGCGGACGGAAGCCGGAAGCCATGTTCAACAAGCGTTTTTTTGCGGCTTCTGTCTCCCGCATGCATGCCGCGAATCTGTGGAACGGTTTGGTGGCTTTCGTCTATCACGCAGATGAAATCATCCGGAAAATAATCAAGTAGTGTGAACGGCGGCTCGCCTTCGTTTCTGCCCGCGAGGTGGCGCGAATAGTTTTCTATTCCGGGGCAGAAGCCCATAGTTTCAAGAAACTCAATATCTCTGCGTGTGCGCTCGGCTATTCTGTCTCTCTCATCAGACATTGAGCGCGCCCCGAAGTATTCAACCCTTTCGTCCAACTCCGACTTAATTGCGTCCACGGCGGCAAGCATTTTGTCTCTGGGCGCGACATAGTGAGACGCCGGATAAAAAGACGCTTTCTCAATCGCTCGTACAACCGAGCCCGTTTCATGGTCAATCACGTTCACGGAATCAACCTCATCACCGAAAAACTCAACTCTCACCACTTCGTTATCGCCGTGCGAAGGCATAACTTCAACAACATCGCCGCGAACCCTGAAGGCGCCCCTTTCAAGAGCGTCATTGCTCCGCTTGTATTGAATATCGGCGAGTTTTGACAGAAAAACGTCCCTTTCCGTTCTCGCGCCAACCTCAATAAAATTCATCATTCCATAGTAGTCCTCCGGCGCGCCAATGCCGTAAATCGCGCTCACGCTCGCCACAACAACAATGTCGCGCCGCTCAAAAAGCGCGGTGGTTGCCGCGTGGCGCATTTTGTCTATGTGATCATTAATCGCGACATCTTTCTCAATGTATGTGTTGCTGTGAGGAATATACGCTTCGGGCTGATAGTAGTCGTAATAACTGATGAAGTAGTGAACGGCGTTGTCGGGAAACAGCTCACGGAACTCGCCGTAGAGTTGAGCCGCGAGGATTTTATTATGCGCGAGAATAAGCGCGGGGCGGTTCGCGCGCGCGATGGCGTTGGCGATTGTGAAGGTTTTCCCGCTACCGGTTACACCGAGCAGAACCTGATCTGAAATACCGTCTTCAAGTCGCGAAACAATCTGTTCTATCGCTTCGGGCTGCCCGCCGGCGGGTGTGAATTCACTGTGAAGTTTGAAGCCGCTCAACTACCGCCCGGACTTTCCGCATCCCTTGCGCCCTTTGTGTTTCAAAACGGAAAAATCCCTTCTTTGCTCTGGTGTGAGAACTTCGCGCATCGCGAGTATCATCTCCAACCGTGCGTGTTTTTTCTCCGTCATTGCCGTGTATTTCCTCTGCGCCGCCGCTTTGATTTCATCGGCGGACGAGCCAGATTCTTTCATAACTTTTCTGAACCGCTGTTTCTCTTCAAACGCCTTTTCATACGCGTTTGAGATTTTTTCATGGCTTGAAGCGGCAATTCCGTCCAACCGCTTAATTTGCTCGTCGCTAAGCCGCAAACGCTCCGCCATGTCCGCGCTTCTCCACCAGAACGCGTCCAAGCCGCGCTTGCCGTGTCCGTACTTGTCTTTGTGGCAACGGCGCCTTTTCTCTCCGTGCTCTCCGTTTTCTTTGTCCCCGCCGGTGATTCTGCTCCAAAAACTCTTTTCCCCGCCTTTTTTTGAATATGAGCAATCACCGTCCGCAAGGGAAAACGACGGCGAAAACACAGCGACGCAAAAAATCGCCGATGCAAAATAGAGAACCGTTTTTTTATTCATACCTCTAACCTCCGATAACTGTTTGGATGTGAGTAATGGTAAAAAAAAGTCGCGTGTTGTCAAGCGCGCATCTTGACAACATCGCACCCGTTGTTATTGCTAATAGTTCTGATGAAAAAAGGAAAAGCGATAAAAAACAGACCGGCGGTTTATCTGGTCGGCGCGGGACCCGGAGACCCGGGTCTCATAACCGTCAAGGGAATGGAAACTCTTGCGTGCGCCGATGTGGTCATTTACGACGCGCTGGCAAACAATTCTTTGCTGGAATTCGCCCCGCACGGCGCGGAGATGATTTTCGCGGGCAAAAAAAAGGGGATGAAAACTCTTGAACAAAAAGAAATTAACCGCTTGATGATAAACAAGGCGCAATGTGGCAAAACGGTTGTGCGCCTCAAAGGCGGAGACCCTTTTGTGTTCGGAAGAGGCGGCGAAGAAACCGAAGCACTGTTGTCCGCCGGCATTGTGATTGAGGTTATTCCGGGTGTGAGTTCAGTTTATTCCGTTCCGGCTTACTCAGGCGTGCCGCTCACCCACAGAGACTTCAATTCGTCTTTCGCTGTCGTAACGGGACATGAGAAGCCCGACAAAAAATCGCGCCTGAACTGGAAAAATCTCGCCGGAATGGAAACCGTTGTTTTCCTTATGTCTCTGAACAACATTGAGGAGATAACAAAAAAACTCATACAAAATAAAAAACCGCGAAAAACCCCCGTTATGGTTACCTCGCGCGGAACAACGGGAAAACAGAAAACCGTTGTCGGCACGCTTGAAAACATAAGCGCGAAAATCCGCGGCGAAGGGGCTGATTTCGCTCCGGCGGTCGTGATAGCGGGAGGTGCGATTGGAATGAGGAAAAAATTGAACTGGTTTGAAACAAAGCCGCTTTTCGGCAAAAAAATTGTCGTTACCCGTCCGGCGGGTCAATCGGCGGATTTTGTAAAACTTTTGCAACAGCGCGGCGCGGAAGTCATCTCGTTTCCCTGCATTGAGATTGTTCCGCCGCGTTCATGGAACAATGCCGACCGGATTATTAAAAATCTTTCCTCGTGCGATTTTCTCGCGTTCACAAGCGTAAACGGTGTTGAAAGGTTTTTTGAGAGAATGAAAAAGAAGGCGCTTGATTCAAGGGCGCTCGCGGGAATTCAAACCGTGGCAATAGGAAGCAAAACCGCCGAAGCCCTGAACGGCTTTGGAATAGAAGCGGACATAATTCCGAAAAAATACACCGCCGAGGGAGTGCTCGCGGAGATGAAAAAGCGCGGAATTCGCGGAAAAACCTTTTTTATTCCAAGAGCTGAAAAAGCCAGAGACGCGCTTCCGGCGGGCTTGAAGAAAATGGGCGCGAAGGTTCAAACCGCGCCATGCTACCGCACGCGAATTCCGAAACATGAACCCGCCGAAATTAAAGCGGTCGGGCGCGAAATGTTTGACGGCGCGGTGGACATGGTTGTTTTTACAAGTTCGTCATCGGCGACAAACTTCCTCGCCATTTTCAAAAACGCGAAAGAGATTTTGAGTAAATCCTCAATCGGCTGTATCGGTCCCATCACGGCAAAAACTGTTGAAGATGCGGGCTTCAAACCGTCCGTTGTCGCGAAAAAGCACACCGCCGAAGGTCTGGCCGACGCAATGAGCGTGTTTTTTGAGAAGTAATCAGCGGTAATTAACGCCCGCTTCTTTGAGTCTGACGATTAACTCTTCTTGCGTTCCCGCGCCTTTCATTGAATTACAAGCCCCGCAGAGAAGTTGCAGATTTTCAATGTTGTCGCCTCCGCCTTTGCTTTGCGGAGTTTCGTGGTCAACCGTCATATTGCGATAGGGAAACAAAACACGGCAACCGTTGCATTTGCCCTCTTGCTGTCCGTATAAAAACTTCTTCTTTTCGGGGTCTCTGTAATTTTCCGCGCCCGACTTTCTTGTCGGCACGTCCTCTCGATGAATGGGGTCAAACCTTTCAAAAGCGTAGTTTTCCGTCTCATTCGGGAGGTTACCAAATCAACCGCTTTTCGGGTAGCCGGTGCGTTCTTTTGATTGAGAATTCAAGTAAGGAAGTTCCTACCAATCATTGCAAATCATTCCGTCTTCCGGGTAATAAATGCGCTTTTTTCCGGCGTCAACTCTTATGCGACACCTTCGCCCCTTGCCATCTTTTTGCCTGTAGTGGCTTTCCAAATATGCTTCCGAAACGGGAATTCTGTAATCAGTCCAAGCGTATTTTTCGGATTTCGAATAAAAGAGAATTACATCGTGCTTTTGAGCAAACTTCTTTTTTGATCTTCCCGCGTTCGCGTAGCACCAAACAATCTCATTTTTAAAATTCTCTTTCCCAAAAACCGCATCCATCAACATTTTTAAATAATGGCTCGCTGTCGGGTCGCAATGCAAATAAATGCTTCCGGTTGGTTTCAAAACCCGCTTCATTTCAATCAGGCGAACCGCCATCATAATCAGATATGACTTCATTCCCTTACCGTGTGTAATTCCACTCGCGGAAATTGCCTCATAAATTGCCGGTTCTTTTTCAGCAATCTCTCCGTGCCAGACGTTATCCACTTCTGAAAAAGTCCAAGTGTCTTTGAAAGCCGCTCCGGCGGCTTCACTGCCGATTGGAGCGGAATAGTTGCGATTGGAATTAAAAGGCGGGTCCAGCAACCACCCAACAGAAGTTAAGAAGTTCCGCCTATTCCCCGAATGTGGGGAATCAATCCCACATTGTAATCGGGTCTTTTATTCAACAGAGGACCAGACAACGGGTCTTCTATTGGATGATTGCTAATTGCGATTCCAAAAAGGATTGGAACAACAGTTCAATTAGTTTGACGAGCTCTGCGAAATAAAACCGCAAACGCCAAAACAAGCGCGAACACCATAACGGGCAGAAGCCAGGCGGGTTTGTCAGGCGAAGGGGATTTGACTGAGATTTTAATCTTTGCGCCCTTGGCAATTCTTTTTGATTCCCATCTGAGAAAAACCCTGCCGTCTTCGCCGCTTACGTGCTTTGCTTCTCCAAGCCCCGCAACCTCAACGCCTTGCAGGTCAGACGAAATCGCAACAAACGATGAAGTTTTGTATTCAAGCGTTTTTGTGAACACGGTTTTTCCGCTGTTTTGAAACGGCACTAAGTAAGAAAACACAATCTTTTTCAGACCCGGAAGAACGGGCAGAACAAAAGCGCCGGTTCGCGCCGAAACACTTGAAGAATCCGCGCCGTGAATAAAATTCAGATTTTCAGTGCCTTCGGGAACGCCGAAACGCAGAGTGGCGGAGTTTTTGTCGTCATTGTCCGCGACAACGGCGGTTTTACCCCTGTTCGCGAACTCAACAAATTCGGCAACCCGGATTCCGCCCTCAAATGGCTCAACTATCATGTGCGCGAGTTCAAGCCCTATCGCGCGGTCGTCCGTTATGGTTTCGTATATCGGCAAAGTGGTTTTAATCTCACTTTGGCGCGGAGCGAAAACCATTTTGTCCGTTTCGTATAAAACACCGTCTTTTTGGATTGAGATTTTGTGAGACGCGCTCCACGAAAGCCCTTCAAAACGAAAAACGCCTTGCGCGCCACTGGTTTCGGAGCGTTCTGAAATCAGTCTCTCGGCGATGAATGAGGAGAGTAAAACCTTTACATCCGCCGCCGGTTTTCCGGTGGTTTTGTTCACAACTTTCCCGAAAAGCGCGCCGCCATCAGGCGCATCAGAAGCAACATCGTGCAGAGAAAACAGATAGTCCGCGATTTTTTCCGCTTCGCGCTCGCTCACGTTGGTCGGCGGCATTGGCGGATAGCCCTCATTCACAGGAGCGCCGCCGCGCGCTTCGTAAACGGCGGAAGAATCTGTTATCCAGAGAACAACTTCATCTTTTGAATATCTGTCAAAAACGCCTTTAAGGTCGGGACCGGCGAACCGCCCGCGCCCGATTGTGTGACAACGAACACAGTCGCGCTCAACAAAAAGCGCCTCGCCCTCGTTTGCCGCGCAGTCGCCGGGAAAAAGAAATGGCGCGGCAAAAAACACGGCAAGAATGACAAACCTCATTCAAGCCCTCCCCCGCCGCGCGCGCAAAAATGACAACGCCGCGCCAAACAAAGCGACAACACCGCCCGCCCAAATCCATGACACCATCGGGTTCAAAACCGCGACCATCAAAACAGAATCGTCCGCGTGCGCTTCCACGAGAACGACATACAAGTCGTCTTTCCATGTTGAGATTAAACCCACTTCGGTTTCGCGGTTAATTTCCCTGTTGCCCTCGTATAGATACAGGTTTTTTTCAGCAACCAGAAAACCCGCCGGTGCGCCGTTTTTTAGAACCTCAATGTGCGTGGAAACAACCTTTTTGGCGGGAGTGGAACCGCGATTGATTGAGTTGTATTTCAACTCGTAGCCGCCGACCGAGAAACTCTGTCCGGGAGCGAGAAGAGCCTCGCTTTTTGTAGCAAACACCGAAGACGCCGTAATGCCCGCGACTATGAGCGCGACCCCTATGTGCACGATGTAGCCGCCGACCGCCCCGGCTGTTTTAGCGCCTTTGTATATGCCGCGCACGGCGGATGCCGCCGAAAAAACGCAGAGTGAAAACGCGGCGAGCGCTGTGATTTCGCTCATTCCGTAAAGCAGAAGAGCCGCAAGAGTTGCCGCCGTGCAAATGAGCGGAACTGCAAACGCACGCAGAAAAGCGCGCAGAGGGGTTTTACGCCACGGCAGAAGCGGACCTATTCCCATCAGCGTTATAAGCAAAAGCCCTATGGGAACGTTAAGCCGGTTGAAATACGGAGCGCCCACAAGTATGCGGTCTCCGGTTACGGCTTCGGAGAGAATGGGGAAAACCGTTCCGAAAAAAACCACGAAAGCCGCCGCGAGAAAAAGCACATTGTTGAATACAAACGCGCTCTCACGCGAAAGCGCAGAATCAAATCCGCTTTCGCGCTCAAAGCCGTCTCTGCGCAGGAAAAACAGCGCGGATGAAAAAACTATTATGAAAAGCAGAAAAGCCGTGAACAAAGGACCTATGTCTGAAACGGCGAACGAGTGAACGGAAGAAACAAGCCCGCTGCGGGTTATGAAAGTGCCGAAAATTGAGAGGAAAAAAGTGATTGCAAGAAGCCAGATGTTCCATTTCATAAACATATTTCTTCTTTTTTGAACCATTATGGAATGCAGAAAAGCCGTTCCCGAAAGCCAAGGCATAAACGCCGCGTTTTCAACGGGGTCCCACGCCCAGTAGCCGCCCCAGCCGAGTTCCAGATAAGCCCACCGCGCTCCGAGCAACAAACCAAGGCTGAGCGCTCCCCATGAAAAAAGTGTCCACTTGCGCGACAGGTTGACCCACGCGTCATCCATTCTGCCGCAAAGCAATGCGCCCATGCCCAAAGCGTATGGAACGGTTATGCCCACATACCCGATATACAGCGCAACCGGATGGATCGCCATATAGGGATTTTGGAGAATGGGGTTGAGCCCCCTGCCCTCTTGCGGAGAAAATGGAAGCGTTTCAAACGGATTTTCAACAAACGCAATTAGAAAAAGAAAAAACGCGGACACGCACGAAATAACTCCCGTAACATTGGTCTTGAGCGGCTCGGGCGCGCCTGAACGCAGAACAAACACGGCGGCATACGCCCCAAGCACAAGACACCAAAGCATCAACGACCCCGCCTGCCCCGCCCACAAAGAGGTAAAGCGATAAATAACGGGCAGGTCTGAACTCGTGTTCATAGCCACGTATTTCAGTTCAAAGTTAAGCGAAACAAGTTCGGTGAGCAGAAGCGCGACCGCCGCGCAAAGCAGAACAAAACCGGCGACCACGCCGTTTTCCGCGCTTTTTACCAGAGCGCGGGCGCGCAAAGCGCCTCCGGCGAATGAACAGACGGCGCAGTAAACGGAAAGCAGAAAACAGAAAATGACCGCGGACGAGCCCAGCTCGGGAAGGTTCATCTGAATTTGTCACTCTCCGGATATAAACCGTCCGCCGATTCATATTTTGTGGGACACTTTGCCAGAAGAAGGTCGGCTTCAAAACTTTCGGAGCCACGATAAATCCCCTCAACAACAGCTTCAACACCTTCGGTGAAAGTATCGGGAACTTCGCCCCGGTATGAAACTTCAAGACTGTCTGAACCGCCGCTTATGGAAAAACTCACCTCTCCGTCCCGCTTTTTGACTATGCTTCTTTTCTCAACGGGACCCGAAACTCTGTATCTTTCGCCCTCTTCCGCGCTCCGTTTGAGTTCGGGAACGGTCAGATAGTAGACCATTGTGTCGGTAACGCCGTCATAGATGAGGTAGGCGGTTGAAAGCAAAACCGTCAATACAAGAACGGCAATTTTAATTCCGGGGGATAACATCGCTGCATACGGGGGACAAACTTCAGTCCTTTCTTGAGAATCCGCCTTCGGAGGCGCGGTGGCGCAAACGACGGGCACGGGAAAACAGAATCAGAACATACGATCCGAGAACCAGCCATGTAACAACGCATGAAGCGATAAAGTATCCCAATTTCAAAAACCTCCGACGGGAGACCGCACTAAACTAACACAGAAGCGCGTTGTTTCAACGCGGACAGCGCGCCGTCAGGCGAGGGAAAGGGCTTCTTCAAGCAATTCTTCAAGAAACCCCACCCCTTTGCGCCAGAAACCCGGCGTGTTTATGTCAACTCCGGTTTTGCGAATCAGCGCTTCGGGACTGTCGTTTCCGCCTGAAGACAGAAGATCCATATAACCCGAAACAAAATCATTTCCGCGCCGCGTGTATTCCTCGTAAAGAGACAGAACAAGAATCTCTCCGAATGAATACGAGTAACAGTAAAAAGGCGAGTGTATGAAGTGAGGAATATACATCCACCACAATCCATAATCTGGCGTAAGCGTGACGGAATTGCCGAACATCGCACGGTTTGCGTCCATCCACAGCCCACTCACGCGTTCAGGCGTGAGTTCGCCCTCTTCGCGCCGCGCCGAGTGAAAAGACTGTTCAAACCGCGTCATAACGGTCTGGCGAAAAATGGTCGCGAAAGACTCTTCAAGTTTTCCGCATAAAAGAGCGAGGCGGTCTTTTTCAGAACATTCGCGCTTGAGTTCCTGAAAAACCAGCATCTCTGAAAAAACGCTTGCGGTTTCAGAAGTTATGAGCGTCGCATTGCAGTGGAAGTATCCATTTTTTCGCGAAAGAAACTGGTGTATTCCGTGTCCGAGTTCATGCGCGAGTGTCATTACATCGCGCGGGGTTCCCTGATAGTTCATCAGAATATACGGATGCACGGACGGAACGGTTGAGTGGCTGAACGCGCCGCCGTATTTGCCGGTGCGGCACTCGGCGTCTATCCAGTTGTTTGTAAAAAAAGTCCGCGCCACGCGCTCCATTTCGGGGGAAAATCTTTTGAGGGAGCGCAGAATAATTTTCCTCGCTTCGCCGTATCCGATTTTCCCTCGCACGGATGCGACCGGAGCATATCTGTCATAGTCGGCAAAGGTTTTCAGACCGAGAATTTTTTTCTTGAAGCGGTAATAACGACTCACAATCCCGTAGCCCTCTTCGCACGCTTCAAGCAAACTTTCAACAAGTTTGCCGTCAACCTCATTGCTCAAGTTTCGAGACGACATGGGGTTTTCATAGGCGCGCATTCTGTCATCCAGCCAGTGGTCAGCGACGAGCGTGTTAAAGATAAAAGAGAGGGTTTTTGAATTTTCACCGAGCCCTTTTGTCAAAGCGCGCGCGGCAGATTGCCTTACTTTTCTGTCGGGATTGTAGAGCAACGAAAGGATTTGGGTTTCGTTGAGTTTTTCGGTTTTTCCGCCCGCTTTGACCTCAAAACGCATGTCGGCGAGGAGTTCGTCAAAAAGTCGCTTGAACGCCGATGAGCCCGTAACGGATTTCTCCATAATAATTTTTTCCTCTTTTCCGCTGAGGATATGGGATTTGTAGACGCGTTTTGTTTTAAGAAAATGCCGGTAAGGCGAGAGTTTTGAGTCCGCCATAAGCGCTTGCGCCTTTTTTTCGGGAGTTTTCACCCACTCAATATCAAAGAAAAGCAGGTATCCGTGGATATCGGCATACTGCTCTCGCGCGTATTGCAGAAGCGCGCCCGCAGCCGGGTCGTCTGTGTTTGATGAATGAAACAGCTGAGCGTAGCAGTAAATCTTTGCGGCGGATTCGCTTATTGCCGCCAACTCTTTGAGCATTTCAGAAAGCCGTGCGGCGGACAGTTTCCCGCCCGAAACGGCGTTTTTGTATTTCTTCTCAAAATCATCGGCTCGGCGCAAGCACCTCCGGGCGGACTTGCTTATGCGCGGGTCGTTCGGTCCGCAAAAGAGGTCGGACAAATCCCATTTCACGCCTTTGGCTTTGTAGTTTTTCGCGTTTTTCAATTCTCCGTTTTCTCTCTTGAAGCCGTGTGCGTTAGGGAAACCGAATCGGCAAAGCGGAGCGCTCCGGGCTTGTCAACCTTGACAGAAACTTTAAGAACCTTGTCTTCGGCAAGGGCAAGTTTTGCTATTCCGCCCGCGATTGTCTCCACAAGCGAAAACTTCCCGCCTTCTACAAAATTGATGATTTTTTTATTCAGTTTTTTGTAATCCACGGTGCCCGAAATATCGTCCCCGATAGCCAAAAGATCGGGACAGTCAATCTCCATCTCTGTGTTGATTATAACTTCCTGCAATATCTTTTTTTCCCACTCAAAAATACCAACAACAGTTCTGACACGCAGATTTTCGATTTTAATTAAGGTCAAAGGTGCTGTCCTCCGTCAACAAGAAGCGCTTCGCCGGTTACAAATGAGTTTTTCACAAGATACTCAAGCGCGAGATTGATGTGCTGAGTATCTCCGCCTTTTTTCAACGGAATTTCCCGCGCGATTTTTTCAAAAGCCGCTTCCTCCGTTCCCGCCGCTTTCATAATGGGCCCGGGGCAGATTGCGTTTACCCTTATGCCCGGAGCGAGCGAGCGAGCAGCTGCAAAGGTGAAATTGTAAAGGCATTTTTTGCTAATGTTATAAGCGAAATGCGCAGTGTGGTTTTTTGTTACGCGTGAATCAACAATGTTCACAACAAGCCCTTTTTTTGTCAGGCGCGCAAACGCCTGCGCCGCAAAAAAAGGCGACTTGAAATTGACCGCCAAATCATCTTCAAGCGCACGTTCGGTGATTTTTCCAAAATCAGATCTCCGGAAAACCGAAGCGTTGTTTACAAGAACGGAAAGCCCGCCCATTTTGCGACTCGCCTTCTCCACAAGTTTTGCCGCATTGGCGGGACGGGAAAGGTCCGCGCGAAAAATCTCGCAACGCCTCCCCTTGCTTTTGACAAGTTTGGCCGTTTTCCGGGCGGCTGATTCAGAATTGTGGTAGTGAATCGCTATGTCAAGACCCATCTCTGCAAGGTGAATACAGATGCTTGAGCCGATGCGCTTGGCTCCTCCGGTAACAAGAGCCGTTTTATTTTGATTTGACAAAACAGTCCCGCACCGCCAGCGTCACAGGAAAGGGTCGGGCTCAAATTCGGGTTCAAGAAGCGTTACATCGCCCTGAACATAGTCAACAAAGTAATCTTGCCAGAAAGTCAGCAACGAGGAGTCTCTGATGCTTCCCTCGCTACTCTCCCTGTGGAGAATCCAGAGTTTGATATCAGTTTTACCCTTGAATTTGGGCTTTATTTTTCTTTCAAGATAAAACTCATTTGCACGTTTCTTTTTCACATCATTAAAAGAAGGGCATTTCCAGACGCTTTTATAGCGGTAATACGTAAACCCCTGTCTGTAAATCCGCCTCACGCAGATTTTGTCAAGCGGCAGACTTTTGGAGTTGTGATACATGTTTGAAACAATGAGAAGGGTCTTTTTCTCGTATTTGTCGCCGAAATTAATCGCCGAAGAGCGGGTTATTTCGTGAATGGCCTCCATCAGAGGAGTTTGATTAGTCAGTTTGCGATTTTCCGCCTTTTCCTGAACTATTTCAATTACCTTTTCCTTAACCCTGCGCAGGTAGCCAATTCTGTATTCAAGATCAAGTCTCTGGCGGCTCTCGGTCAGCATGTCAAAGTGATCTCTTTTGTCCTTGGAAGTATTGTTGCCGTTCTTCGGACGGCAGACGGAAAGCAGGGGTGTTAGTTTAGTAACCGGCTCGTTGCCGTCCATTACAATGAGAGAAATCCTGCCGTAGATTTCCATGTTCTCCAGCAACTCATCAGTGAGAATGTCGTTTTTCACAAGGTTTACCTGCTGTTCGGTAAATCCGTCCGTAACGTCAATGAAAACCAGCAGATGCTCATTTGAAAAATCGGGCTCATAGGGGCAGAAATTTCTGGGGTCTCTATCAGTTTGCTGCACAACCGGCAGTTCCTCAGACCCCTCCATTTCATCCTGAGCGGAAACGGGTGAAACGTAGAAAATCAGAAATAAAAATAAAACTAAAAACTTTTTCATGACTCGCAAAAACACAAAAGATTAGACTTTCTTGTCATAATCATCCTGAATTTCTTGAAAAAAATTTCGAAGACTCTGATAACTTTCATCTCGGATGGAAGCCATTTCATTCTGTATCTGATAGAACTTGTGCTCAACATCCTGCATATCGGAGTCAATCAGATACGCCAAATGAGAGAAAGTTTTCACAGGATCTTTCTCCTCCTCGGAGAAATTCCACTTTGACTGAAAATATTCCGGCGGTCTTTTTGTGCTGTAACTTGAGTGTCTGCCTTTTATATTGGCGGACCTGTAGTCGTTAAGAGACTTGTTTGCGTCCTGCTCCAACTGACCTATCCAAACCGCATAGTTTGAGAACTGCTGGCGAACCGTGTTTTGCATTGTTCCCCAGCGTGTGAGTCTATTTTCAAAGTCTCCAAGCCGCATTTCTATTGCTTCGCAAGATTCGTCAATAATTTTAAGCACCTTATCAGAAAGTCCTTTCTTTGCCTGCTCAAAAGGTTCCGCCGCAGAGCGAAACTTTCTGTGAACATCGCCGTAGCCGGGATAGTGGTCATCATAAAGATATCCGTCAATCAACGCCATGATAGCGAAACAGATTCCGACTCCGACAACAAAAAGCGAGGGAATATCGTTGACTTGAGAAAGACTCTCCCAAGGCTTCAGGGCGTTAACAGTCACGTAGGTGGTTTCCACATCTTCCCACGACCTTATGTTTTTTGTTGACAGTGCGGTGCTTCTGAATATTCCAAACACAAGGTTGACGTAAAGAATCACAAGACCGTAAAAGACCACGGTCGCCGCAATCGCCGCCTTGCGCAAGCCAGACTGTATTCTGTTTAACTCTTTGATCAGAAATTTGCCCGCCAAAAAAGACAGGAAAACATTGAGAATCGCGACTGTGATGGAAACCGCAATTCCACCGATAAGCCCATCAACAATGCCGCTCACAAGAGCGCCATTGAGAATCACCTCTGAAAAAAACAAAAACCCGATGATTCCGGGACCCCAAATTTTTCTCCATGAGTCCGAATAGATGGGCTCCCTGTCCAAATTGTTTTCTTTCTTGAAAAGCTCCAGATTCTTTTCCGCGATTTTCTTTTTCGCGGACAACTCACTCATGCGCACGCCCGCGTCCGTGAACTCCTTTTCAACCTTGCTTTTGAGTTGAACCGGCAGATGCCTCAAATCAAATCTTTCCAGAAAAAGTTTAATGTTGGCGGTTTCTTCACCGAGTTTAAGAAACTTGTTTGATACAACTTCAAGAACCGACACGTAAAAACGCCGCATTCTTCCGACAATCTCATTTTCCGTAGTGGAGAAAATCATGGACTCCGGTTCAGGAAACCCGTCCGCGCCTTCTCTCATCGCAACTTCCGTTATCTTAAGTTCATTCTCAGTTTCGTCCTTAGGAAATACTGGCCACTCAAAAGAGTACTCCACCCCCGTTTCTGAAGATTTGCCCATTTTTTTTTCAATGCCGCCCTATAAACTGAATAACCGAGACGCTAACGATAACCTGAAAAAACAAACAAAGCAAAATTTTCTTTCTATTGCAAGTAAGCAAATTTGTGGTTTGATATATTTTCCTGTCAAACTTGAGTTCAAAATGAAAAAAACCACGACAATGAAGATTGTTAATTGCGTCAGAGCTCTTTCAATGGACGCCGTTGAAAAAGCGCAGTCGGGGCATCCCGGCACGCCCATGGCGCTTGCCCCCGCCACCTTCAAATTGTGGGACGGATTTATCAGGCACAACCCGGCAAACCCCGCATGGAGCGTGCGCGACCGCTTCGTGCTCTCCGCCGGACACGCCTCAATGCTTTTATATTCAATGCTTCACATATCCGGCTACAAGGTTTCCATTGAGGACATAAAAAAGTTCCGGCGGCTTGGAGGAAAATGCGCGGGGCACCCCGAATACGGGCTTGTTCCCGGAGTTGAAACCACGACAGGCCCCCTCGGGCAGGGAGCGGCAACCTCGGTCGGAATGGCGGCGGCGGGGAAATGGCTTTCAAACCGCTTTGACAAGCCCGGTTTTCCGGTCGCGGGATACAATGTTTTTTCCATCTTAAGCGATGGCGATATGATGGAGGGAATTACCTCCGAAGCCGCCTCACTCGCGGCGCACCTAAAACTGGACAACCTGGTCTGGATTTACGACGACAACAGCATCACGATTGACGGCAAAACTAACATTTCGTTCTCCGAAAACGTCAAAAACAGATTTGCCTCTTATGGATGGAAGGTTTTCAGCGTGACGGATGCGAACAATCTTACCGCTCTTGAAAACGCATATTCCAAAGCCGTAAAAAGCAAAATACCCGCGCTTGTTACAGTAAAAAGCCGCATAGCCTTCGGTAGCCCCGGCAAGGAAAACACTTCGGAAGCGCACGGCGCGCCGCTCGGCAAGGAAGAAGTGGCTCTGACGAAAAAGTTTTACGGAATCAAATCCGCGCCGGATTTTTATGTTCCGAAAGAAGTCGCCGCCTACCGCTCATCGGTCATAAAAAAAGGGAAGAAACTTGAAAAACAGTGGAAGACGCTTTTTGACAGATACGCGAAAAAATACCCGGCGGCGGCGGCCGAATTAAAAGCAATTTCCAAAGGCTCCGCTCCAAAGGGCTGGGCGCACGACCTGCCGGTTTTCAACAGCGGCGACTCTGTTGCCACAAGAACTTGCAACGGCAAAATCATGGAGGAAGTAAGCGCGAAAATTCCATGGTTTGTCGGGGGCGCGGCGGATGTAGCGGACTCAACAAAAACAAACATCAAAGCCGCCGGAGACTTTAACGCCGCATTCCGAAGCGGGAGAAACTTCCGCTTCGGAGTACGCGAGCACTCAATGGCGGCATTCTGCAACGGTCTCGCTCTCAGCGGGCTCAGGCCCTACGCTTCGTGTTACTTCGTTTTTTCGGACTATCTAAAACCCGCATTGCGCCTGTCAGCGCTTATGAATTTGCCGGTCATCTACGTGTTTTCGCACGACAGTATCGGTGTCGGCGAAGACGGACCCACTCACCAGCCCGTTGAGCATCTGGCCGCGCTGAGAGCCACTCCGGGACTTGACGTCATAAGGCCTGCGGACGGGAATGAACTTAGCGCGCTGTGGCCCCTAATAGTTGAATCGCGCAAACCGGTCGCGCTTGCGCTGACGCGGCAGAACGTTCCGGTTCTGGAAACGGCGGCGCGTTCGGATAACGCGACGCGCGGCGCGTATATAGCGGCGAACTGCAAGGGCAAGCCGGAAATCATAATTATTGCTACCGGGTCGGAAGTAGCGCCATGCATTGGCGCTCACAAAAAACTCCTCAAGGCGGGCGTGAAATCGCGGGTCGTAAGCATGCCCAGTTGGGAAATCTTTGACCGCCAGCCCGCAACTTACAAAAACCGCGTGCTTCCGCCTTCGGTAAAAACGCGCCTTTCGGTTGAAGCGGCTTCAACACTCGGCTGGGAAAGGCACACGGGGTCGGGGGAACAAACCTTCTGTCTCGGAGTCGACACTTTCGGCGAATCCGCTCCGGGCAATGATGTTATGAAGGAACTCGGATTTGATGAAAAAAACATCTTCTCCATCGCGAAAAAACTTATTCGGAAAAAATGACAGAAAAAAACAACGGCGCGAACTACATTGAAATACCCGGTGACTTATCCGGAAAATTTGAAAATACGCTGAAAAATTCCTCAGGCGGCGCAATCGTAAAACGGCTTTGGGAACGCGATCTCTCGCTGTGGAAAGGAGACGCCGATTTAATTGCCAACCGGCTCGGATGGCTTTCGCTTCCCGAAAACACCGCGCACTCGCTTGAAAAAATCAGAGACTTTGCCGCACGCCTCAAAGACGGCGGAATTAAAAACGTCATTCTCATCGCGATGGGCGGATCAGGTCTGATATCAAAGGTCTTCGCGCGCGCGTTCGCGGATTCGAGCGACACGCGCCTAACCGTTATTGACACAACCGTTGCGGACACAATCGCACGAGTTTGTGAAAACACGAACTGGAATGAAACTTTTTTTATCGTCTCGTCAAAATCAGGCGCAACCGTTGAAACCGTTTCGGCGGCGGCTTTCTTTTTTGAACGTTGTTCCGAAAAACTCGGAGCGGACGAAGCGGCGCAAAGGTTTGCCGCGATAACGGATGAGAACACGCCGCTTTTTGAGAGCGCAAGCGAGCGTGGTTTTGCCGAAATTTTTACCGGAGACAAAACGGTCGGCGGGCGTTTCTCGCCGCTTTCCGTGTTCGGAATGGTTCCCGCCGCAATCGCGGGGGCGGATGTGGACGCTATTCTGTCAAGCGCACGGGATATGGCCCGGGAACTGCGCGGCGAAAATGACAACACCGCTCTGAATCTCGCGGGCGCGATTGATTTTTTTAGCAAAAACGGAAACGGCGCGTTTCATATCCGTTGTTCGGAAGCCATTGCGGGCTTTGACAGATTTGTGGAGCAGATAGTCGGCGAAAGTTTGGGCAAAGACGGGATGAGGGTTCTGCCGGCAGTTCATCCGGTTGAGACGGACTGCGGCGCGGGCGGGGCATTTTTCGTCTGTCTGAAAGACGATGAGAAACTTATGGCTCAAGCGCGTGCGGTTGCCGAAAGCGGAATGCCGATTGTAATAACGGTTTTGGAGAACAAGAACGCGCTTGGCGGTGAAATCTTCCGCTGGGAGGTCGCGGTCGCAATTCTGGGAGCGCTCTGGGGAATAAACCCGTTTGACCAACCCGATGTTGAAAGCGCGAAGGAACAGGCACGCCGCCTTATGGAAATCTACCGGCGCGAGGGCAAACTACCTCTGAACACGGCGGACTTTACGCACGGGAAGATTGAGTTCAGGACATCCGTGGCGCGAAGCAGCGCGGATTTACGAGCTTATTTTGAGAAAAAGGCAAAAAAGAAAAAAAGCGGCGTATTTTTTTCCATTCAGGCGTTTCTTGACGGCTCGGACGAAAAACTGCGCGATTCGGTTGAATCTCTGCGCGCGTCTCTGGCAAAAACTTTTGGCGTTACGGTTACGGCGGACTGGGGACCCGCTTATCTTCACTCTTCGGGACAGATTCACAAGGGAGACGCGGGGGACGGAATTTTTATTCAACTGTGCGGAAAATGCAACAGCGGAATAAAAATCCCCGGGGACACGCCCGTGAGCGGCGGCGTGGAGTTTGAGATTCTCAAAAATGCTCAAATGCTCGGCGACAGGGAAGCGCTTGAAAATGTGGGAAGAGAGGTCGTGCAAATAGATTTGAATTCCGACCCCGCGGGCGCGATTGCGCAAATTTCAAAACTATTGAAACTCACTTTAGTTTGAGCGAAAATTATTGAGACGCCCGCGCGCCTTAAGTATAGTAAATTCGTCCATTTCCAATGGGAATTCACAAGAAAAAGCACCCCGTACGAAGCTTCAATGAAAAGGTGGTTCGCAAAGCCTCTTCAATGGCCGTTGATTTTGTTTCTTCCGGAATGGTTGTCGGGCTGGGAACGGGAAAAGCCGCCACGTTTGCGGTTGAATACCTTGCGGAAAAAGTCCAATCGGGCGTCATAGGGAAAATAGTGTGCGTGCCGAGTTCAATTCAAACCGCCGCTTACGCAAAATCACTCGGTCTCACAATAGACAACAAATTCAAACGCGACTCGGCGATAGACGTGACGATTGACGGCGCGGACGAGGTTGACCGCGACTTTAATGTCATCAAGGGCGGCGGCGGCGCGATGTTTCGCGAAAAAATCGTGGCTCAGGAGAGTTCAAGAAATATTATCGTTATAGACAAAAGCAAGTTGTCTGAAAGAATTGGAATGATCTGCCATGTTCCGGTTGAGGTTATACCGTTCGCGGTTGGACCGGTGTGCAGATTCATCTCAACCCTCGGCGCGACCCTGATGGAACTTAGAAAAGACGAAAACGGCAAAACCTTCAAGACGGACGAAAAAAACTACATCCTGGACTGCGATTTCGGCCCTATTTACGACCCGAAAATTATTGCCGAATCTCTCGTGTGGAGAGCGGGAATCGTTGAGCACGGACTGTTTCTCACGACCACAACGGACATTCTGGTTTCATCCGATGAAGATGTGGAGCATCTGCGGGTTGAATAATGGCGGAGTTTCTTTCCGCTGAAGTTGCGGAGTTTTTTCCGCAGGTTTTTCTTTTTCTCATCGGAGTTGCGGTTGGAGTCATAAATGTTACGGCGGGCGGAGGCTCGGCGCTAACCCTGCCGGTTCTTATTTTTCTCGGTCTGGACGGAGGCGAAGCGAACGGAACAAACCGCCTTTCAATCCTGATTCAGAATATATCGGCAAGCGCGTCTTTCTCGAAAGAGCGCGTGGCAGACTTGCGCCACAGTCTTAAACTTTCGCTTTTGACCCTGCCCGGAATGGTTTGCGGCGTTTTTGCGGCGGTAACGATTGACGATGAGATGTTCAAAAAAATAGTCGCCATCGCGATTATGGTGGTGGCGGCGTCAATGTTTCTGCCGTCATTGAAGGCGGGCGGAGAAGCGCGCGGTAAGCGGGGTTGGCTCATTTATCCGGGACTTGTGGCGGCGGGTTTCTACGGGGGCTTCATACAAGTCGGAGTAGGACTTGTGATTATGGCTCTTCTGTTTCACTTGGTTGGCGGAAGCATCGCTTCTGTCAACGCGCGCAAGATTTTTATCGTGCTGATATACACGATTCCGGCGGTCTGCATCTTCTTTTATTTCGGAGATGTTGATATTCTCAAAGGGTTGAACCTCGCGGCCGGCTCCGCGCTTGGCGGATGGTGGGGAGCAAAACTTTCGGTAAGGAAAGGAGCGAAAGCTGTGCGCTATTTCCTCGTGGTCGCCATAGTTCTTTCCGGTCTGAAACTGCTTGGGTTTTTATAAGAATTGAAATTGAGGAATTAGGGCGAAAAAACCCTCTGCTGTTGTTTTTTTGGGGGGGGGGGGGGAGTCATCTTGAATTTTTGGAGTAACCCGCAATGATGAAATATAGAAAATTCAGCAAGATGGTGTTAATTGTTGGAGTCCTTTTTTGCGTTCCGCAAGCGCAAGTGCAAGCGCAAGAATGTGGAGGAGTGGCATTTTCAACAGGCACCAACGCAGAGGCTTTCGGAACTTGTGCAAACGCAAGCGGAGAAGATTCAACGGCGGTTGGTGAGGATGCGCGTGCGACAGGTTTAAGGTCAACGGCTCTTGGTCAGGGGGCAATTGCGACGGGTTCATTTTCAACGGCTCTTGGTCAGAGAGCAAATGCGACGGGTTCATTTTCAACGGCGGTTGGTTCGAGCGCACGCGCGACAGGTACAAAGTCAACGGCGGTTGGTCGTGTAGCGAATGCGACCGGGCCGGCTTCAACGGCTCTTGGTCATTTATCAAATGCGGAAGGTACAAGTTCAACGGCTCTTGGTCAGGATACGCGTGCGGGTTCATTTTCAACGGCGGTTGGTTCGAGCGCACGCGCGACAGGTACAAAGTCAACGGCGGTTGGTCGTGTGGCGAATGCGACCGGGTCGGCTTCAACGGCTCTTGGTCATTTGGCGAACGCGACCGGAAAGAATTCAACCGCCTTGGGACAGGAGTCGAGGGCGTCCGGATTGGATTCCATAGCCATAGGCAGGAATGCGATTGCGACCGGAATAAACTCCATAGCGATTGGTGTGGGAGCGAGTGTGAGAGGCGAAATGGGCATTGCCATTGGCAAAGATGTTTCGGCGAACGCGAACCAAATCCGCATTGGCAATTCAACTCACACCGATGTGCTGATAGGGGCATACAATTTGAGTTCATTTGCCACTAAAAGCGGAACCGAATTCGTACCCCAGAGGCTTAGAGATGAAAGCACCGCAAGCACCGCCATTAGCGCGGAAACAACCGCAAGAACAACCACGGACACGGCCTTGCGCAATGACCTCGGCACAAGAACTGACACCGCCGCCACTGGTGGCACGGCGTTTGCGCAGATAAGGGATATTAAAGACACCATAGCCGCCGCCAACACTGCGGAATTAACGCAAATGAATTTGTTGGCACGCACCGACGCAATATCAGAGGTGATGGCAGCCAACACCGCAGGCGACACAATCACAATCAATACGTCAACAGGCAGTGTTACCCTGGTGGGTGACAATGTGCGTGAGCAGTTTGAGTCTCTCGTAACATCACTTGTAAGCCCCGGAGGCGCGCTTGTGGATAGGGATGGCAATCCGGTTAATACCACTTTGGGAGAGTTCAGAGAATTGGGCAAGGGCAGCGGCGGTTCGGGAACAGGTATCCCCGAAAGAGATGAATACCTTTTCAGGGCGTTATACGGCGACCCGGCAGACAGCACGCCCACGGCTGGCTCCATAGACTCAGACACCCCGCACGCAGACAGCATAGTCGGGCGGGCTCAGCAGGGCGTTTTGCGCACGGCTGGTGATGTGACAAACAACCGCAATCCTGACGCTGGTTACAGCCAAGCGCCAGACATCGGAGAGGGGGCGTCCGCGCCGGAAGCCTCTGAGGACAGAAGGTTGGTTGTTGAAGACAGGAACGAAGACGGCTCAATCAGCTTAAGAACCGTTTCGCTTGACTCAGCGGGCGGCGGTATAATAAACAGTAGAGATGTGGAAAAGAACTCCAGTGGTGTTGCTATGGCTATGGCGATGCAAATGCCTTCAATTTCACCGGGCAAGAGAATAGGTTTCGGACTTGGAAGCGGCACATACAACAAAGAGTATGCTGCCGCGGCTTCGTTTGCCATGCGCACGCATGAGAATGTGCAGTTCAGCACGGGCATCGGCTGGGAAACGGGCGACGACACAATCGGCGGGCGCATCGGGGTTATGTTTGAGTTTTAACAATAAGGAATTTGCCACTTAGAGGGGGGCATCTTCAACATCTGAAATCCCTGTGAATAAAAAAGGGAGGGGAAAGCGGTGCGCTATTTCCTCGTGGTCGCCATAGTTCTTTCCGGTCTGAAACTGCTTGAGGTTCTTTAGCGGTATCGGTTTTGGCGGTGTTTCCGCCGTTTGAGCAAACTGCGTCCTTTTTTCATTGACGGGTTTGGGGTGCCGATTTTATAGTGAATGCTGGTTCTTTCCTTTCCTTAGAACCCGCTCTGTCGGGTTTGGAATACAAAGACCCTTGCGGGAAATAGAACAAGCCTCTAATTGTGCTACTATACGGCAATCAAGACATGGCATCTTGTGTCGGAGAAATACAAATTGGAGGCTTATTATGAATAAAATTAAACTCATATTGGTGGGAATTACTCTGATGTCAGTTACAGGTTGTTTTACGAAAGCCGTCCCTGTTCCTGGACCCGGAGGAGTTTCTGCACTTTCTATTAGCTGCTCAGAGATAGTTGAGTGTTATAAAAAAGCCCAAAAAGAGTGTGAAAAAGATGGATGGGACAGTTATGAGATACTGCGAAGAGGAAAAGCAACAGTCTCAACACAGGAAATACTTGTTGAATGTATTAGAATAGATAAATAATAATCAAGACCTAGTGTCTTGTATTCAAAAGTTCGGAGACACAATACTTTAATCTATCTTAACCTCTGACGTTGCGATGTTTAGTTAACAATTGCCGCCTTTTGACAAGCGCAAAAATTGTGTTCCCCGTATTTGAACTCACATTTTCAGCCGCTGGCGAATTTATCCAGAGAGTTGTAAACCCCGCGCATGGCGCTGAGTTCGCTGTGGGTTCCCGTTTCAACAATCTCGCCATTGTGGACGACCATTATTCTGTCCGCTTCGCGCACGCTCGACAGCCGGTGCGCTATAGTTATGAGGCTGAATCCTCTTTTTAGAGACAAATCCCGAACTTTTCTGACGGAGTCCTTCTCGGTTCTCGCGTCCATGTTTGATGTCGCTTCGTCCATAATCACAATCGCGGGCTCGCCCGCCAGAACTTCGTCAATATTTTTAATCTGTTCCTCGCCCGAAGACAGAGCCCCTCCACGCGAATCGTCCTTTTTCTCATAGTATTTTCTTTCCTGAAAAACGGGTGCTATCCGGCTTCTGAGCCATTTTAAATCAGCGTGAGAAGTATCAATGCCGTTAAAAAGTATCTTGCCTCTCTGCGGCTCGTAGAGACGAAACATAAGGTTGAACATGGTGGATTTACCCGAACCCGTAAGCCCCACAATTGCCACCCACTCACCCGCGGACATCTTGAAAGACACATTTTTCAGAACCCATTTTCCACCTCCGTAGGAAAACCACACATTCTGAAACTCCATCTCACCCCCGCGCTCAGAGGACGACAATTCGCCCGCCCTCTCCGGGTCAACCTCGTTGATGTCATAAAGGTTTTCAGTCGCCGCTATGGCGGACTGGAGAATGTTGTATTTCTCCGACACTTCAAGCACGGGTCGGAACATCATTCTTGTGTAATAGATAAACGCTATCAGAGTCCCGGCCGTGAACTTCCCGTCAATGACGCCCGTGCCTCCGTGCCAGATTATAATCCCTATCGCGGCAACAGCGGCATATTCAATAAACGGACGAAAAACCTCAAAAACCCATAGTTGCTCCATATTGGCGAGAAAATTCTCCTTGTTCGTCTCCCTGAATCTGCCGAAGTTTTGATCCTCTCTTCCGTAGTCTTTTATGATTCGGATTCCTCTTACGCTTTCCTGCACAAATGAGTTGAGTCGCGCTATTGAGCGTCTTATTCTGCGGTGCGAAAACCTGAGACGCCTGCGAAAGAAATGCGCCACAAATGCCGTGCCGCCGACTATGAATATCATCGTCAGCGCGAGTTCGGAATCAAGGCTGAACATCACAACCGCCACCCCTACGAAAAGGAACAGGTCTTTGAGCACTTGGACAACCACCGAAGAATACATATCGCTTATGGAATTCAAATCGTTGGTAACGCGCGTTGTGATTCTGCCGGTCGGGTTTTCGTCAAAAAACTTCTGCGGTAAAGACATTATGCGCCTGAAAGTCCGCTCCCTAATGTCGCGAATTATGTGTTCGCCCGACACTTTAAGCAGATAGTTTGAGAGCGAAGACATGGAGAAAATTCCGACAACACAAAGCATCATAATGACCGCAAGGCGGACAATGCCGTCCATGTCCGTCGCCCTCAGAGTTTTGATTTCGCCATCGGACAACAAAAGCAAATTCTTTTCGCTTATATGCGCCGTGCCGCGGGCGAGCTCAAACAGTTCGGGGTTGCGCTCCACTATTTTTGATGATTTCGAAGAGGGATTGCTTGTGTCAACCACAAGGTATCTTTTGGTCTTCCCTCCCCGGGACGGAGGCGCGGAAGAGGCGATTTCAACAATTTTGCCCGCAGAATTTTTCTGCCACAAAAGCGAAATATGGTTGTCAACTGCGTGCCGCGCGATATACGGCACGGCAATCTCAAGCGCGGCGGTGCAGGTCATAAGAATAAAAGCCGCCGCAAGAAAACCGCCGCGCCGCCTGATAAATCCGGCAAGCCACGACAGCATTTTCCTGTCGCGCAGGGTGGTGAATATGTTTTTCTCTCCTCTGTTGCCGTTCATCGCGTCTGGATCCTGTGCATTCCGGCATAGATGCCGTCTTGCGCCACAAGTTCGGAATGCGTTCCCCTCTCGGCGATTTTTCCGCCATCAAGAACCATAATCACGTCCGCCAGATGCGAGGAATTGGTGCGGCTTGAGATAATAATCAGAGCCGTTCCGGTCTCCTTTGCCCAGCGACATAAGTTGTCAGTCACTTTCGCTTCGGTTGAAAGGTCAACGGACGAAAGCGCGTCATCAAGGATTAAAACCGCCGGCTCAAAAATGACTGAGCGAGCAATTGAAACCCTCTGCTTCTGCCCTTCGGAAATATTGATTCCCCGCTCTCCGAGAACCGAGTCAAGGCCCCGTTCAAACCCTTCAATCTCTTCGGTCATTCCGCATATTTCCACCGCGCGCCGGGTTTCTTCATCAGAGCGGGGCTGCATAAAGTTGATGTTTTCTCTCACCGTGCCACTGAAGATAAATGCCTCACGGTCAACACGAACAAAATCTCTTTTAAGTTGCGCGCGCCTTATCGACCGTGTGTCGGTTCCACCGATAAGCACTGAGCCGTCGCCGGATTCGGTTTCTCCGCTGATTATGTTCGCAAGCGTGGTTTTGCCCGACCCCGTTACGCCTACAATGCATGCGGTTTCACCCGAG
Source organism: Candidatus Mycalebacterium zealandia (assembly GCA_014075295.1). NCBI lineage: Bacteria > Pseudomonadati > Thermodesulfobacteriota > Candidatus Dadabacteria > Candidatus Nemesobacterales > Candidatus Mycalebacteriaceae > Candidatus Mycalebacterium > Candidatus Mycalebacterium zealandia. The sequence continues at coordinate 538,305 of CP046180.1, read as the reverse complement.
CGCACGGTGAAAGAACAGCCGTCAAGAATCTTCACTCCTCCGAATGAAACGCCTGTTTCGCGCACTTGCAGGTCGCCTTTCATTCGCGCAAAAACCTCCCGCACGTCCGGTGCGACACTGAGTTTCAAAATGGAATTGAGACGTTTGATGGAGGAATTACCCCTGCGCAGAATGTCCTGAGCCCAGCCCATCGCCATCATGGGCCAAGAGAGCATCGACAGATAGACAAGTAGCGCGGTGAAATCTCCAAGCGTCATCTCCCCCTCTATCGCGTGCGCGCCACCGAGCAGAAGAAAGGCGACTCCGGCGATTCCAACACACAGTGAAATGGCGGGTTGATATACGGCCCAAAGCCGTGCGAGGTGAATGTTGCTTTGCGCGTAGTGACGGCTTGATTCGCCGAAGTTCCCGGTTTCGGTCTCCTCCATGCGCAAAGACTTGACAGCTTTAATGCCGAGAATCGGTCTGCGGGCGCTTTCGGTCAGAAGCGAAAAAGAGTCCTGAGTTTTTCTGAACCGTTTTTCTATTTCCCTTCCACCTTTTATGACGAAAATCATCATTATTGCAAACGGCACACATAGCACCGCCGCGACCACAGGCGATATGTAAAACATCGCGCCCATTATGAAAACCAGAAGGAACATTCCGTCATAGGCAACCAGAACGCCGAGTCCGCAGGCGAACTTCAGAGTTTCTACGTCGTTGACGGCGTGAGCCATCAAATCCCCCACCTTGCGTGAGGTAATTTGGGATATATCAAGCCGCTGGAGATGAGAGAAAAATTCGTCTCTGAGGCTGCGCTCTATCTTGCGCGCAGAACCCATTATGAAATAACGCCATCCGAAGCGGAAAAGCGAAATGGCAACACCCATGCCCAGAATGTAAAAAGCGCAGAGTTTGACGAAATCCGCAGCGTCCGGTCCGCCGCGCACAAAAGCGTCAGTCGCCTGCTTAATCACCAGCGGTATCGCCATCTGCAGCAGGTCAACAACCGAAAGTGCAACAATCCCCGCTATAAGTTGAGGCTTATGCCTCTTAAGCAGAGACGGAATGCTTGTCTGTTTTGAAATCTGTTCGCGATTTTCCATCCGCTACCGCGCCAACAGAAAAAGGCGGAGCGGGAAACTCAACTATTTCCCATCTTCCCTTTCAGTGTTTCACCCATTTCCGCGGGGCTTCTGCAAATAGCTGCGCCGGCAAGTTCAAGAGCTTTGAACTTGTCCTCCGCGCCGCCTGAACTTGACGAAATAATGGCTCCGGCGTGCCCCATTCTTTTGCCCGGAGGAGCGGTCGCACCCGCTATAAAAGCGGCAACCGGCTTGGTAATGTTGTTTTTAATATAATCCGCCGCCTCTTCTTCATCGCTGCCGCCTATCTCTCCGATAAGCACTATCGCGTCCGTGTCGGGGTCGTTCTGGAACAGTTCAAGGGCGTCTGTGAAGGTAGTTCCAATTATCGGGTCTCCACCTATGCCAACGCATGAAGACTGCCCTATACCGAGATTGGAAAGCTGCCACACCGCCTCATACGTCAGAGTTCCACTACGGGATATGACGCCCACCCTGCCGGGTTTGTGTATGTATCCGGGCATGATTCCGACCTTCGCCTCTCCCGGAGTCATCACACCGGGACAGTTTGGTCCCACAAGCCGCGAACGCGACCCTTTGAGGAAGTTCTTCGCTACCATAACATCGCGGGTCGGAATACCCTCGGTTATGCAGATTATGAGTTCCACTCCCGCTTCGGCGGCTTCAAGTATGGAGTCAAGGGCAAATGGAGCAGGCACAAAGATAAGTGAAGTGTTCGCCTGCGTCGCGTCCACAGCTTGCGAAACTGAATCAAAAACCTTGAACCCTTCAACCTCGGTTCCACCCTTTCCGGGGGTTACGCCCCCGACTACCGAAGTTCCGTATTCCCTGCACTGCGTCGCATGGAAAAGCCCCTGGCTTCCGGTAATTCCCTGCACTATCGCTTTGGTATTTTTATCAACAAGAACACTCATCCTTTTTATTTCTCCGTTCCGAAAGTCGGCTTACCACCGCCCCGAAGCCCTAAAAGGTAACACAACCGGATTTGCGTTTCAAAACCGCTATTCCACATTTTGAACCTGCTCGCGCATTTTTTCTATCTCCGACCTCAAATCCACCGCCAGATGAGAAATGGCGGGAGATTTCGATTTTGCCGAAATGGTTCCGGCTTCGCGGTTCATCTCCTGAGTGAGAAAATCAAGCTCCTTTCCCACCGAAACATTGGACTTGGAAACAAACTCTGAAAAACGGACGAGATGGGAGTTCATCCTCACTATCTCTTCGGTTATGTCGCTTTTCTCGGACACGGCGGCAATCTCCTGATAGATTCTGGCTTCGTCCGCATTTTCGCTTTTAAGAGAACGCGCCTTCTCCGCAAGTTTGCGCTTAACCTCTTTTTCGTGCTTGCCGCGCTCGTTACTGATTTTCAGCACAATACGTTTGCATTTCGCGGTGCGCAGAAGCAAATCCTTGTGAAGAAGTTTGCCCTCGCGGCTTTTGCTTTTGTCCAGATTGTCTATCGCGCTCTCAGATGCTTTTTTTACAAGCCCCGCCTTTTTCCGTCCCGGCTTGCGAACGGATGGCGTTTTTGTAATCAACTCCCCGAAAGACAGTATGTGGTCAACCGTTATGTCTCCCTTGAGACCGAGAGTGTTTTTGAGTTTTTTAAGACTCGCAAAAGCGGAGCGTGCGGCGACAAAGTTAATTTCAGGACTGTCCGCCCGGTTGCTTTCATATATGACGGTGATTTTCACCTTTCCCCTCAGCGCGACCTTTTTTAACAGTTTAAGAATGTCGTTCTCAAGAAACCCGACCGCTTCGGGAAGTTGGATGCGCGTGTCAAAAAACCTGTGGTTTTCACTGCGCGCTTCGACAATGAGCCTGCCGCCCTCAACTTCCATTTCGCTTCTTCCGAAGCCCGTCATACTTTTCATTTCAGGATGTTTTACGGCGTTTCTTGAAACTGCCGCGTCCGGTGTTTAACCTAACCGGAAACGGAGTGATTCTACTTTAATTTTCTCACTATGTAAAAGATGAAAACCATTCAAATATCCATAGCGGGAGCGGCGGGGCGCATGGGCTCGTCGATAATCTCTGAAGCCGCGAAAACGCGCGACATCAAGATTGCGGGTCTTTATGAAAAAACCGGGCACGCTCTGGTCGGGCGAGAAGTCGCGGGCGTTGAGGTTTGCGGGAACATAAAAAAAGCGTCTGAATCCGCCGATGTAATCGTGGACTTCACATCGCCCGAAGCCACTGTGTCTCACGCACGGTGGTGCGCGAAGACCGGTAAAGCAATGATTATTGGAACAACGGGCTTTTCCTCAAAACAGCGCAAAGAGATTGAGCGCGCGGCAAAGTCCTTCCCGTGCGTAATAGCGCCCAACATGAGCATTGGAATAAATCTGCTTGAAAGCGTTGTCGCGGAGGCGGCGCGCAAACTCGGCACGGATTTTGACATAGAAGTGGTGGAGGCGCACCATTCGGCAAAAACGGACGCGCCAAGCGGAACGGCTCTGGCGCTTGCCCGCGCCGCCGCCGGAGCAAGGGGCAAAACGCTTGAAAAAACCGCCGTCTGCGCAAGAGAGGGGACGGACAACAAACGCGGGAAAAATGAGATAGGAATACAGTCAATCCGAGGTGGCGACACCCCCGGAGATCACACGGTTTTCTTCCTCGGACGCGGCGAAAGGGTTGAGTTTTCGCATAAGGCGCACGGCAGAGAGATTTTTGCCGCGGGAGCTATCAAGGCAGTGAGATGGGTTGGCAGCAAACCCGCCGGAATATACGAAATGAAGGAAGTTCTGGGGCTTTAAGAAATTACGGGCGGCAAAATTGGATGGTCGCTTGAAAACAAACTGCATAATGGTTATAAAATCGCAGGTTTTACTTCAAAAAAACGCTTTCTTGCGGAGGAGTTTCAAGTTTTGAAAAATTTCAATTTTCGCATACTGGCGGTTGCCGCCTTAACTTTTATTCCCGTTCCCTCGGAGGTTTTCGCTCAGGAGGGAGGCGGAGGCGGGCAGTCCATGCTGACGGGTGTGCTGCCTTTTGTTCTTCTTTTTGTGATTTTCTATTTCTTAATTATACGCCCGCAACAGAAGCGTTCACGCGTGCGAGATGAGATGCTCAAAAGCCTCAAACGCGGCGATGAAGTCATTACAAACGGCGGCATATACGCGACAATAACCGACAGAGACGGAGAAATCATCACGCTTGAAATAGCGAAGGGAGTGACGGTGAAAGCGACACTGTCCGCGGCGGCTTCCAAAACGGAACAAGAGGCTGGTAACTGATATTGGGCGGAGTTTCAAAACTCTGGCTTGCCATTGTTGGATCTCTTATTGTCCTTTCGGTAATTTTTCTGGCCCCCAATATCTGGGGCGGCGCGTTGCCCGACTGGTGGTCAAAAGCGTTTCCGGCGCGGGGAATCCGTCTCGGGCTTGACCTTCGCGGCGGCGTCTTTATTCAACTGGGAGTTGAAACCGATCAAGGCGTCAACAGACGGCTTGAAGGTGTTCTCGCAACAGTCAAAGAAGAGTTTGACCCCCCCGCCGAGGCGATAACAAAAGCCGAAATAAAAGATTTTGCCATTTCAATGAAGTTCTCAAGCGCGGATTTCTTCTCAAAAGCGCTCAGAGCCATAGAGATAAAGTTTCCCGAACTCACAGTCCGCTCCTCTCTCGAAAAATTGAGCATCAGGGCTTTTCCGAGCAACTACGGCATTTCCGAAATACGCGACAGTTCAATTGATCAGGTTCGTCAGGTCATAGAAAACCGGGTTCTTGACTTCGGTCTGGTGGAGCCGTCAATCACGCGGCTGGGAGACAGTAAAATCGTAATACAGGTTCCCGGAGCTTCGGACGAAGACAGGGACAGGATTGTTGACATCATTAAGAAAACCGCAGTTTTGGAATTCAAGAAAGTGCACGGGCAGGGTTTTTCACGCTCCGAGGCGATTACCAACGCGGGAATGGCAACCGAAAGAGGCTTAAAAGAAAAAAATCTGTCAATCCATCAAAGTTTTGAGGGAGGTAATGAAAACTTCTTCGTAACAGAGTCCGGAAGTTCGGTTACGGGAGAACACATATCGGACGCACGGCTCACGTTTGATAGTTTCGGCAGACCCGCGGTTTCGTTCAGTTTTTCAGGACAAGGAGCGGGAAAGTTCGGAAAACTAACCGAAACGAACATAGGAAACCGGCTTGCGATTGTTCTTGACGGCATTGTGAAATCGGCTCCGGTTATTCAAAGCCGCATAAGTTTTGAGGGACAGATAACGGGCTCCTTCACGCAGGAGGAAGCCAGAGACTTGGCGCTTGTTCTGCGTTCGGGAGCATTGAATGTTCCGGTTACGGTTGAACAGGAGCGGCTCATAGGTCCTTCGCTTGGAAAGGACTCAATACAAAAAGGGAAACTCTCAATGATAGTGGGCGGCGCGCTCGTTATTGTGTTCATGATTCTTTACTACGGCACGCACGGAGTAGTCGCTAATCTGGCGCTGGGAATCAACATGTTTCTGATAATGGGGCTGCTCGCCTCTCTGGGCGTAACTCTCACTTTTCCGGGCATCGCGGGAATGATTTTAACGCTCGGAATTGCGGTTGACGGAAACATAATCATTTTTGAGAGAATCAAAGAGGAGATGAGAGCGGGAAAATCCCGTCTTCACTCCATTGAAACCGGATACAAAAGGTCTATCAGAACAATTCTGGACGCAAACGTTACCACTTTGCTCGCGGGGCTTGTGCTTTTTTGGTTCGGCAACGGGCCAATAAAGGGCTTTGCGGCAACCTTGTGCGCGGGAATCGTCTGTACGGTGTTCAGCAATCTGATAATTGCGCGTCTTATTTCAGGATTTCTATGGAAAGAAAAGGGAGCGTGAACGTGCGAAACTACCGCCTTTGTTATATTTTTGGAGATATGAAGAGAAATTGAGAGTTGTTAATTTTACATCCCGGTTCGGCTCCGCGGCGATTTTTTCAGTGTTGCTGGTCACAGCGTGCTTTGCCGCCATTGTTATGGACGGGGGTCCCAGGCCCGGAGTTGAGTTCACGGGCGGGACTGAAGTTCACATAAAAGCGCCCGCTTCGGGCCATTCGGTAATGGAGACGGAAGTCAGGCGGATTTTTACCGCTTCGGGATACGAGCCGGTTTCAGTTCAGAGATTCGGAATAGCGGCTGATAAAGAGTTTCTTGTTAAGTTCACCGTGAATGAACTGTCATCGGAAAAAGTCAACGCCTTCAAAACCTCTTTCACTAAAACCGCCGGAGAAAGCGCTCGTTTTGCGGAGGCGCGCATACTGCGCATTGACTACATCGGACCCAATGTGGGAAAGGAGTTTGTGAAAAAAGCGGTTATAGCACTCTTGCTCGGTTGCGTCGCCGTTCTTTTGTATCTCATTTTCAGGTTTGAACTCGGCTACGCGACCGGAGCCGTCGCCGCGCTTGTTCACGACGTTGTTATAACAATGGGTTTTCTGGCTTTTACGGACAAAGAAATTACGCTTTCCATAGTCGCCGCGCTTCTTATGGTGGTCGGATATTCGGTGAACGACACAATTGTCATATTTGACCGCATACGCGAAACACTTGACACCGAAGACGAATCTTCAAGCGACTTTATAACGGCGGTCAACACGGGGATTTCGCGCACTCTGTCGCGAACAATTCTCACGACCATAACCGTTTTCATCGTCCTCATACCTCTGTTCTTTCTGGGAGGAGCGGTCATTCACGATTTCGCGTTCACTCTAATGGTTGGTGTGATAGCGGGAACATATTCCTCAATTTTTGTCGCGACCTATTTCGTGGTAAGAATGAGAAAACGGAACGGCGCGATGACATGAGCGGCAACGAGGAAATACGCGAGCGCGTAAAAAGCGAAACGGAACAGGCACGCACGGAAATTGCGGGGGCGGAAAGCGAACCTGCCGTTCACACAATTAAGTCCCGCTACACTGGGAAAAACGGTTCCATAACCTCAATGATGAAGTCCCTGAAAGACCTTTCTCTTGAGGAAAAACGCGACATAGGCTCAACGCTCAATACGGCAAAAGACGAGATTGAAGGTTTTGTTCGCGACAAAATTTCAAGCCTCAGACACAGCAATGTGGAAAAATTGGTTTCCAAGGAAAAGATAGATGTTACGCTCCCCGGACGCGGAACGGAAACAGGGTCGCTTCATCCCGTAACGCTTGTAATGGACGAGATTTCGGGGATTTTCGAGCGCCTGGGTTTTTCCATTGTGGACGGGCCCGAAGTGGAGCTTGATTACTACAATTTTGAGGCTCTCAACATTCCCAAAGACCACCCCGCGCGCGACATGCAGGACACTTTTTATATTTCGGACGAGATGGTTTTACGCACTCACACCTCGCCGGTTCAAATTCGGGTTATGGAAAAACAGCAACCGCCGGTGAGAGTTGTTGTTCCCGGCAAGGTTTACAGATGCGACAGCGATGTTTCCCATTCGCCGATGTTTCATCAAATTGAGGGGCTGATGGTTGACAGAAACGTGAGTTTCGCGAACCTCAAATCCGTTATAATAAATTTCATTAATATGTATTTTGACGGCGAGACCAACGTCAGATTCAGACCCAGTTTTTTCCCTTTCACCGAGCCGAGCGCCGAAGTTGACATAGAATGCGCCATATGCAACGGGAAAGGTTGCAGGGTTTGCAAAAAAACCGGATGGGTTGAAGTGCTTGGCTGTGGAATGGTTGACCCTGCGGTGTTCAAAAACGTCGGATACGACTCCGAAGAATATTCGGGCTTCGCGTTTGGAATGGGTGTTGAAAGAATGGCAATGCTGAAATTCGGCATCGACGACATAAGACTTTTCTTTGAGAACGACATAAGGTTTCTGCGGCAGTTTTCGTAAAAGCGTCGCCAAAAAAGGAGAAAAAATGGCAGGAATTAAATCCGATAAATGGATAAGAAAAATGGCTCGAAAGAGCAAAATGATAGAGCCGTTTGTGCAGTCACAGGTAACCAAGGGAAAGATTTCCTACGGGCTTTCCTCCTACGGCTATGACATCAGGGTAAGCGACGAGTTTCAGGTGTTCACAAACATTCACAGTACTTTTATTGACCCAAAAAACTTTGATAAAAAATCGTTCGTTTCAATCAAGGGTGACTGTGTTATTCCGCCAAACTCATTCGCACTGGCAAGAACAGTCGAGTATTTCAGAATCCCGCGCGAAATACTGACCGTGTGCGTGGGCAAATCAACATATGCGCGTTGCGGAATAATCGTGAACGTAACGCCGTTTGAACCCGAATGGGAGGGGTTTGTGACACTTGAGATTTCAAACACAACCCCGTTGCCGGCAAAAATCTACGCCGGAGAGGGCATAGCGCAGGTTCTGTTCTTTGAGGGCGATGAAGTTTGCGAAAAATCCTATGCGGATAAAAAAGGAAAGTATCAGAAACAAAAGGGAATTACACCCCCGAAAATTTCGAAAAAGTAGAACCCCCTGGAAAAGTCAACTTCGAAGAATGTCCCCATTCCTCGAATCAGTCATCCCGCCAATCAAGGAAAAACTCTAAAACCGCTTTCGCGGTATGAAGTTTGTTTTCCGCCTGTTGAAAGGCGATGCACCTGTTGTCGTCCATAACTTCGGCGGTGATTTCCTCCCCCCTGTGCGCGGGAAGGCAGTGCATCACAACGGTGTCTTCGGGAGCGTGCGAAAGCAGTTTGGAATTGACCTGATACGGAGCGAATTTCTTTTTGATATCTTCCCCGCCCTCGCTTCCCATGCTTACCCACACATCGGTGTAGATAACATCGGCATCCTTAACGGCTTCAACCGGATTGTCCGTAACGGTAATATGAGTCGCTCTGCCGTTGCTGTTTCCGCTTTTTTGCAAAATCATTTCGTCCGGCTCGCAACCGGCGGGGCATGCGACCGCAATGTCAAAACCGATAATTGATGACATTCCAATCAGCGAATTCGCCACATTGTTGCCATCTCCGATATAGGCGAGTTTAAAATCATCCATATCAATATCATGAGTCGCCACGGTGAGCAGGTCCGCAACCGCCTGTGTGGGGTGTTCCAGTTCGCTCAAAGCGTTTATCACGGGAACGGAAGAGACGTCCGCAAAACGTTTGAGCCGATCATGCCCGTGAGTTCGAACCACAATTATGTCGAGGTAGGATGACAAAACTTTCGCCGTGTCTTCAAGAGATTCACCGCGATTTATCTGGCTTGAGCCCGAGTCTATAAAAATCGGGTGCGCTCCCAGCAGAGAGGCGGCCGCTTCAAACGAAACCCGCGTGCGGGTTGACGGCTTTTCAAAAACAATCCCCACCGCTTTGCCCTGAAGCGACTGTCCAACCGCTCCGGTTTTGTGCATCTCCTTATGTTCAAGAGCACGTGACATTATTTGCTGAATGTCACTTTTTGAAAGGTCAAAAACACTTAAAAAATGACGGCTCACTTCCCACAAACCTCCTCAACGGATTCTTTGATTACGTTTACGGCAAAATCAATCTCTTCATCCGTAACAATAAGCGGCGGCAGCATCCTCATAACTATTTGAGCCGTAAGGATTGTCAAAAGCCCTTTCTCCGCGCAAACATTTACGATACTTTTCGCCGCCTCGGGCGATGTAAATTCAAGCCCGGCCATCAACCCCATGCCCCTTGCCTCTTTCACCGCTCCGGAGGCAAAATCTGCCATGCGCAAGCCGCTGAGCAACCGCTCTCCGCGCTGGCGCGCGTTCCCGATCAGGTCTGAACTCAGCACCTCTTCAATCACCGCTATGGCACAGGCGCAGGCAAACGGGCCGCCGCCGAAAGTGCTTCCGTGCGAACCGGGCGTTAAATGCTCCGCGACCTCTCCGGTTGCAAGTACCGCGCCACACGGCACCCCGCCGCCGAGCCCTTTGGCGATTGTCGCGATGTCCGGCGCGGCGTCCGAGTGTTCATAACAAAACATCTTCCCCGTCCTTCCCATCGCGGTCTGAATTTCGTCAAGCACAAGCAACGCGCCTTTTTCCGAGCAGATTTCCCGCGCGCGCGCAATATAGTCTTGCGGCGGAACCACAACGCCGTTCTCCCCCTGTATCGGCTCAACCATAAAAGCGCAAGCCCGGTGAGTGTCCAGCGCTTCGGAGATTTTTTCCGGCTCGCCGTAGGGAATAAAAACAAACCCGTCCGGGAAAGGGTCAAACCCGTCGCGGCAGTTCCGTCCACTTGTCGCCGCGAGCGCGCCCAAAGTTCTGCCGTGAAAAGAACCGTCCGCGCAGACAATGGTTTTTTCGCGCCCGTTTTTTTCAGCCCACCTTCTGGCAAATTTTATCGCACCTTCGCAAGCCTCCGTTCCGCTGTTGCACAAAAACACCTTATCCGCAAAAGAGTGTTCGGTCAGAAGGGAAACAAGCCGCGCCTGTGGAGCCGTGTAAAAAAGGTTTGAAGTGTGGATGACTTCATCCATCTGTTTTTTCGCCGTTTCCACAAGAGTGGTATGGCAATGCCCAAGCGTCGTTACGGCGATGCCGGAAGTAAAGTCCAGATACTTCTTCCCGTCCGTGTCCCAAAGCCACGCGCCGCGCCCTTTGCTTACGGCGATGGGAAAACGCGAATAAGTGTTCATCACGTTTGCGTCCGTGGAAGAAATTATTTCGCGGCTCATTTTTTTATTTCAGTCCCGACTCCGGCGTCTGTGAAGATTTCAAGTATAAGCGCGTGGAGAGTGCGCCCGTCTATTATGTGCGCTTTGCGGACCCCTTCGGACAGGGCTTCCATGCAACAGACCGCTTTTGGACGCATGCCGGCGGCGATGGTTCCCTCTTTTATCAGTTTTGCCGTCTGCCTGAAATTGAGAGACGGAATCAGTTTGTTTTTCCCGTCCATTATCCCGCGCACATCCGTGAGCATGATGAGTTTTTCCGCTTTGAGCACGGAAGCCACTTTGCCCGCGGCATGGTCGGCGTTGACGTTGTAAGTGTCGCCTTTTGAGTCCCTCCCGATTGGAGCTATAACGGGTATGGATCCATCTTTTTCGTAAAGGCGCAGCAGTTTCGGGTTAACCTTTTTTATTTCACCCACCATTCCCAAATCGGCGTCCGGCGGAATTTTCACGCCGCTTGCCTCGGCAATTTTCCTGATGTCCGCCTTGCAAACTTTCAGCATTGACAATTCATTGCCTGATATGCCGACCGCTTTGGCGCCCTGCTTTTTTATCGCCGTAACTATGGTTTTGTTGACCTTGCCGGCGAGCACTTTCGCGATTGTTTTTACCGCCTTTTTGTCCGTTACTCTCAAGCCCGCTATAAAGCGCGACTCAATCCCCTCTTTCTTAAGTTGCGCCTCTATCTGCCTGCCGCCGCCGTGAACCACAACCGGCTTAATCCCTACAAACTTCATAAGCGCTATGTCCTGAGCAAACCCTTCAAGGGACGGACCCACAAGGCTGCCGCTGTATTTCACGACAACATTTTTTCCGTAAAACTGCTTTATGTAGGGAAACGCCTCGGCAAGAATTGTCGCTTTGTTCGTCATCTTAATTCCCTCTCGGAAAAAGACACTATAACACCTTGCGCGCACGGCGCGGATGTGTTTTTCACTACAATATGTATTTGCTCAAATCTTTGTTTGAAGCGATTTCGGATATTTTTTCCCTGACATATGCGGCATCTATATCAAACTTGCTCCGTGTCATATCAGGAGCCTGAAAAGATATTTCATCCAGAATTGTCTCAAGAATTGTGTGCAGCCTGCGGGCACCGATGTTTTCGGTCGTGCTGTTCACCTCCATCGCGATTCTGGCTATTTCCTCAATAGCGTCTTTCTTGAAAACAAGGTTGATATCCTCGGTTTTAAGCAATTCCACATACTGCTTTGTCAGGGCGTTTTTTGTTTCGGTGAGTATTTTTACCATCTCTTTTTTCCCAAGCGCTTCAAGTTCAACACGCACGGGAAAACGCCCCTGAATTTCGGGTATCAAGTCTGACGGCTTTGAAACATGAAACGCTCCCGCGCCAATGAACATGATGTGGTCGGTTTTAACCATTCCGTGCTTGGTGTTTACCGTGGACCCTTCTATTATGGGCAGCAAATCGCGCTGGACTCCCTCGCGCGAAACATCGGGACCGGAGTTTGAATTGCCACCGGCGATTTTGTCTATCTCGTCAATAAAAATGATTCCCGTATTCTCAACCCTCTCAATGGCAAGCTTCACAACCTTGTCCATATCAACAAGTTTTTGAGACTCCTCCCGTATAAGGATTTTCATCGCGTCGGGCACATCAACTTTTTTTCTCTTTGTCTGCTTGGGCATAAGGTTGCCAAGCATTTCGGGCAGATTCATGTCTATCTCATCAACACCCTGTGTTCCGAGAATCTGGAACGGCATCGCGGCGGACGAGATTTCCACTTCAACGGTTTTGTCATCCAGCTTGCCCTCGCGCAGAAGTTTTCTGAGTTTTTCCTTTGTCCTTTTCTTCTCAGACTCCTTGCGGGCTTCGGTGGCGGGCGATTGCTCGGACTGCGCGCCTTCTTCGGAAGCGGGTTCGGGAGAAGACGGAAGCAGAAGATCAAGCATCCTCTCCTCGGCAATTTCCTCCGCCTTGGCGCGAACCGCTTTGGACTCCTCATCGGAAACCATTTTGACTCCGATTTCGGTTAGGTCGCGGATCATGGATTCAACATCTCTGCCCATGTAGCCGACTTCGGTGAATTTTGACGCTTCAACCTTTATAAAAGGCGCCTGAGATAGTTTGGCGAGGCGGCGGGCGATTTCGGTTTTTCCCACACCCGTGGGTCCCATCATTAGAATGTTTTTTGGAACAATTTCATCGCGCATCTCAGAACTCACGTTCTGGCGGCGCCACCTGTTTCTGAGCGCTATTGAAACGGACCTTTTAGCTTTGTCCTGCCCAATTATGTATTTGTCAAGTTCGGAAACTATCTCGCGCGGAGTAAAGAATGAATTGTTGTTCATCAAATCGTCTCAATGCGGATTTTGTTGTTTGTGTATATGCAAATCTCCGAAGTTATCAAAAGCGACTCGCGCACAATCTCTTCAGCGCTCAATGTAGAAAACTCCTTAAGGGCGCGCGCCGCGGCCTTCGCGTATGTGCCGCCCGAACCTATGGCCACAATGCCGTCGTCGGGCTCAAGAATATCTCCGGCGCCGGAGATTATGAACATATCCTCCTTGTCGGCAACGGCGAGAAGCGCTTCCAGGCGGCGTAAAACCCGGTCGGTTCTCCAGTCTTTTCCAAGTTCCACCGCGGCGCGTCTGAGGTTTCCGCTGAATTCCTCAAGTTTTGCCTCAAACCTGTCAAAAAGCGTTATCGCGTCCGCTGTTGAGCCGGCAAACCCCGCGCAAATCTTGTCCGAATGAATCTTCCGTATCTTGTTGGCGGAATGTTTCACCGACACGTCTCCGAGCGTAACCTGCCCGTCTCCGCCCATCGCGGTTTTACCGTCTCTGCTTACACAGAGAATCGTCGTTCCGTGAAACTGCCCTGTAGAGTTGCCGCTCATATCAAGCTCTGGGATGAGTATTGTCATATATACTCATCAACTGTTCAACCGATATGTGCGTATATTTTTGAGTTGAAGAAAGGCTTGAATGTCCAAGTATCAATTGGATAGCCCTCAATTTGTCTTTATTGGCGCCCTTGTCGTTTTTATCGTCAGCGGCAAGCAGATGTGTGGCGCAACTGTGCCTGAGAGTGTGGGGAGAGATGTTTTTGTTTACGCCGGCGGCAAGCGCGTAGGATTTGAGAATTCTTGAAACGCTGCGCGAAGTTATGCCGGTTTTTTTTGACCCGACAAAAATACGGGCGGTTCCGGGTTTGAAAGTGTCTCTGATTTCAAGATACCGCTTGAGTGCTTCGGCGGCTTTTGAGCCGAACGGAACCATTCTCTCCTTTCCGCCCTTGCCGAAAACCCTGACCAGAGATTGCTCAAAATCAATGTCTTCAACCTTGAGAGAAACAAGTTCGCTCACCCGAAGCCCTGAAGAATAAGCCAGTTCAAACATCGCGCGGTCTCTCAGCGCAAGCCGTCCGTCTTGAGGCTTCATCGCCCTTAAAAGAGCGTCAATCTCGTCCACCGAGAGAAAAGATGGAAGAGAACGGGCGCGTTTCGGAGATACCGCGCTTTTGGCGGGATTGCCGCTCGTTACTCCCTCAATATTGAGAAACCTGAAAAAAGTCCGCACGGCGGCGAGTTTTCTCACGGTTGAGGTTTTAGAATTGCGTTTATCAAAACGCTCCGCTATGTACCGGTTGATGTCTCTGACTTCAATCGCGGACAGTTTTAACCCGCTTTTGATGATGAAATCCGCGAACTGCCGGACATCGCTCATGTAGGCGCGAACGGTATTGGGGGAAAGGTTTCTCTCGTATTCAAGATAACTCCGGAAACCTTCCAAAAAACCCCTGACATCCTTTTTTTTCATCACTCTTATTTAATAGTTACCGCGCCCGGATTGTCCAGATAAATCCTCTTCGCTCCTATGTAGGTACTCTTGTAATAGGGTTTCGCAAGGTCCGAGATGATGACCTTTCCGCCCACGGAAGAAGCGTGTATGAACTTGCCGTCTTCAATGTAGATTCCGATGTGGGACGGGAACGGCCTGTCAGTTTCAAAGAAAACCAGATCTCCTTTCTGCAGACTGTCTTTTTTCAGCCAGCGTCCGTCTGCGTGTTTGTGCATCATTCTTACGGTTCTGGGCAGGTTGACGCCGAAATATGAAAAAACCCTTTTTACATAAGCCGAGCAGTCGATGCCGGTTTCGGGCGAGTTTCCGCCGTATTTATATGGCGCCCCCAGATAGTTTTTCGCGGTTTCTATGATGTTGTTGCGAATGCGCACGGGGTAGGAGTATTCAAAAGTGTCAACAACAATGTGCGAACCCGGCTGCCGCCAGTCCGCGTTTGAGGCGTTAAGTGTCTCAATCTCTTTCACATCCAAACCGAAAGCACGCGAGATTTCACTTTCCTTGTCACCAATTCCAACTCTGAAAACCACAAACCTTGAATGGATATCCGGATTGCCGTTGACAAGGAGTTTGCGCGATGTGAAAACTTTGTCTTTCTTCATTCTGTTCAGTTTTATTATGTTCCGGACGCTTGTTCCGTAAGCGGCGGCTATTGAAGAAACCGTTTCGCCCTCGGCGACCGTGTGAAGAGAAGCAACATCGTGCAGGGACAGCGGAACACTGAGAGTATCGCCTTTGTATATAACGTCGCCGTCTATGCTATTGGTCGATGAAAGCGCGTCCGCCGCAATTCCGAACCTGCGCGCTATGAGGTTCAGCGAGTCCCCCGGCATTATTGTGTAAGTGAACACAAAGGTATCAGTCTGTTTGTGCGCGCCGTCGCTTTGCTTTTGCCCGTCAAGCCCGCCGGTCAAGAAAAACCAGACCGCACCGGCACACAAAGCCGTAACCGCGAATACAGAAAATCTTTTCATTAGAAACCCACCCCCGTTTTCCATTTCTGATGGAATATTACAGGGCGGAATTATAGCAAAAACAAAACGGGAAAATAAAGACACATTCTTGGCAACGCCGGAAAAAAATCTAATCGCGAACGGAAAAATCCGCGCGCTCAAACTGCCCGGTTTCCTCGTTCAGATACCACAGGGTTGAATCCTTCAAGGAGCCCTTTTCTATTGACATTATAAGGTATCCCCAACCACCCCACGCTCTAACTCTATCTGTTTCCGAAGGACGCGCCGGGTGGTCGGGATGTGAATGGTATATGCCAACTATGTTCAAATTTTTCTCGCGCGCGGCGGTGTCCGCGGAGTTGAAAGACAAAGGGTCAAGTTCGTAGCGGTCATGCGCTCTTTCAGTGTTGAGGTTGCGGCATTCGGCGAATTCGCTCACCACGCCTCCATCTCCCATCATAACGCCGCACACCTCATCGGGATAACCCCGCTCGGCATGCTCTTTCATGCCTTCAAGGGCGTGTTTTGAAATTTCTACCACCAAAGTTTTTCGCTCAAATACCTGAATCCGCTGTCGGGAAGCACCGTTACAATAACCCCCGAAGTAATTTTGCGCGCCAACTCAAGCGCGCCGACAACCGCCGCGCCGCCCGAATGACCAATGAATATGCCCTCGGTTTTAACCATTTTCTCCATCATTGCGTAAGCGTCTTCGGTGGAAACAAACAGGGTTCCGTCAAAACCTTTCGGGTCGTATATTCCCGGCACTATTGAGGACTCAATATGCTTCAACCCTTCAAGCCCGTGAAGAACCTCGGCGGGCTCAATGGCAAACGTCCGCACTTGCGGGTTCAACTCTTTGAGCCGGCGCGAAACTCCCATAATCGTTCCACTTGTTCCAATGCCCGCGACAAAGTGCGTAACGCGTCCGCCCGTTTGCTCCCATATTTCGGGCGCGGTTGTTTCATAATGGGCCAGAGGGTTAAGCGGGTTGTTGTATTGATCGGGCATGAAGTATTTGTCCGGCGACTGCTGTTTGAGCCGGTGCGCAAACACTATCGCGCCGTCCGAGCCTTCAAGCGGGTCGGAATAAATTATTTTCGCGCCGAACGCCTCTATGGTTTTCTTTCTTTCAACATTGACGTTCTCAGGCGCGACTATCGTTACCGGAAATCCCAGAGCCGCTCCCGTCATCGCGTAGGCAATCGCCGTGTTGCCCGATGACGAGTCCATTATGGCAAGCCCGTTTTTCAACTTGCCGTCTTTTATGGCTTGTAAAACCATGCGGACTGCGGCGCGGTCTTTGACCGAACCGCCGGGATTAAGCCATTCGGCTTTCGCGTATATCTCAACGGAATCGGAGATGTCGTTTGAGATTTTGCTCAATCTCAAAAGAGGCGTTTCACCTACAAAATCAACAATTGACCGCGACACAGTCCCGGCGCCCGAGTTCTCAATGCCCGCCGCATGTCCCATATCAACCGCGCCGTATCCTGACCGTGTAAAACGAGTCCTCTTTGTTTATTTCCAGAACCTTATGCCCTTCGCGTTCAATTGTGCGCGGCAGATTATCAATCGGCTCGCCTTCGCTCACGCGAACTTCCAAAATCCCGCCGGGCTGCATGCCTTTGAGTTTCATTTTTGTTTTAATGGAAGTCATCGGGCAAACCTCGCCCGTTATGTCTATGAACTTGTCCGCTTTTTCCGTCATCTTGAAAAACCGTCTCCGCCATGGGGAAAGTATCACAAAAAAATCAAAGATAAAAAGAGCACTGCGAACAGGCAACGCAACCGCTCAACCTTCGCGCGAAACAAACTCCGCGACAGATTCAAAAATCCCCGCGCCGTCATCTCCGCCGAGAACCTCATCACAGCACCTTTCCGGATGCGGCATCATTCCAAGCACATTTACCGCTCCGCAAATTCCGGCTATACCCGAAACCGAGCCGTTCGGGTTTGCTTCGGCGGTCACGTCACCGTCAGCCGAACAGTAGCGGAAAACAATCCGCCCTTTGCTCTCTATTTCCGCAATTTCATCTTCGCGGCAGAAAAAAGCCCCCTCGGCGTTGGCAACGGGAATTCTCAAAACCTCGCCTTTTTTGAAAGCCGAAGTGAAAGGCGTATTAATGTTTTCAACGCGCACATGCGTCCAGTCGCAGACAAATTTCAAACTTGAATTGCGCACAAAAGCGCCCGAAAGCAGCCCGCATTCGGCAAGAATCTGAAACCCGTTGCAAATTCCAATCACAGGTTTGCCCGCACGCGCGAAACTTTTTACCTCTTCCATTATCGGGGAAAAAGACGCCATTACGCCCGTTCTCAAATAGTCGCCGTAGGAAAACCCTCCGGGGATTACAACGCAGTCAATTCCGCCGAGCGATGTTTCCTCGTGCCAAACTTTCACACTTCCGTGCCCCAAACTTCTGACCGCGCGCGCGCAATCCTCATCGCAGTTTGAGCCCGGAAAAACAACAACCCCGAACTCAGCCATCGCCCCGCGCCTCAGCAACCTCTACTGAAAAAACCTCTATGACCGGATTGGCAAGGATCTCGGAACACATCCGGTCAGCTAACTCGCGCGCGGATTTCTCATCGGAACACCCCACCCTCAACTCTATAAGTTTGCCCACGGTCGCGGACATAACATCGCTGAAACCGAGTTTTCCAAGCGCGGAAAGCACGGTTTTGCCTTGAGGGTCAAGCACGCCCTTTGCGGGGCGAATCTCAATTTTCACATCAAAACTTTTCACTTCAGGTCTTCGCGCCCTTAGTGGGAATCACAGACGCCCCGCCCGCTATCTCAAATGACAGTCTCTCAAGATCGTCCGGGGATGAGTATTGAATCACAATGCTGCCTTTTTCCCTGCCGCCTTTGATGCTCACTTTCGCGCCAAGAGCCTCGCGCATTGAACGCTCCGCGCGCTTGAGATATATGTCGGGTTGCGAAGCGGCGGACCGGTTTGATGAACCGCCCGAAGAGGAAGAGCCGGAAGCGTTGATTGTTTTTACAAGTTGTTCGGTCTGCCGCACGGATAAACCGCCCGACACAATTCTCTCGACAACTGCGCCTTCATCCGCGGCGAACTTAAGCCCCAGAAGTGCTCTTGCGTGCCCCGTTGAAATCCCGCCGGACACAAGCGCCTCGCAGGATGCGTCCGAAAGTTTCAAAATCCGCAACGAGTTCGTAATCGCCGCCCTGCTTTTGCCGACCCGCTTTGACATATCTTCGTGCGTCAAACCATACTCCGATATGAGCTGCTCATACGCGAGCGCCTCTTCAACAGGATTAAGATCTTCACGCTGAATGTTTTCAATCAGAGCCATCTCAAGCGATTCGCCGTCTGCAAGGTCGCGCACAATTACCGGAACCTCGTGAACGCCCGCTTTCTGTGCCGCGCGCCACCTTCTCTCTCCGGCGATTATCTCGTATGTGTTTCCGCTCTTGCGGACAATCAACGGCTGAATCAAGCCCTTTTCCCTGATTGAAACCGCAAGTTCGTCAAGCGCGGCGGAATTGAACTCAGTTCTCGGCTGTGTCGCGCCGGGCTTGAGCCGGACGGTCGGCACTGTCATGTAAACGCCTTCCGAAACTTCACTCTCATCACCGATAAGCGCTTCAAGTCCTTTGCCAAGCGTGTTTTTCCTCATTTGGAACACCTCCGTTTTTCTTGATTATTTCCTCCGCGAGCGACATATAATCGCGCGCGCCTTGAGATTCGTTGTCATAAATCACAACCGGTTTGCCGTGACTCGGACATTCGGCGAGGCGGACATTTCTTGATATGACGGTGCTGAAAGTGTCATCGCCGAAATGGTTTCTTATTTCGCGGGCAACCGAATGGCATATGTTGTTTCTCGTGTCAAACATCGTCAGCAGATAGCCCTCAACCGAAAGCGCCGGGTTGATGCGTCTGCGCACCAGACCGATGGCGTTTTTTATGTGCGCAAGCCCTTCAAGCGCGTAATATTCGCACTGTATGGGAATTATTACCGAATCCGCCGCCGTGAGCGCGTTGACTGACAGAATGTTAAGCGAGGGCGCGCAGTCTATTATTATGTATTGGTAGGCGTCCGAAACTTCGCCGAGGGATTTTTTCAAAATATATTCCCTGCCTTCAAGGTTAAGCAGTTCAACCTCCGCACCCGTAAGATTGGCGTCCGAAGGTATAACATCAAACTTGTCGCCGAATGAGTCGGGATAGACCTTCCGTATGCAGTCCGTGAGAGATTCACCGCCGATTAGAACGCCGTAAACAGTTACGGCGGCCCCGTTTTCCACGGCGCGCTCAACGCCCACACCGCTTGATGAGTTGCCCTGAGGGTCGCAGTCCACAAGCAGAGTTTTCCGCCCCAACATGGCGAAACTCGCAGAAAGGTTGACGGCGGTCGTGGTTTTCCCCACTCCGCCCTTCTGGTTAACAATTCCTATGATTTTCGCCACAGGCGCAACCCTTGTGATTTGTGAAGAAGATTTTCCAATTCAAAAACGGTTTCAATCTTGCAATGCCTACTCCTGAATTATAGTCTTACGGGGCGGTTTTCTCAAATGAAACGGCAACCTGTTTTTTCCAAAACTCTTGAGATAGACGGCGGGGTTTGCGTAACCGCGCATGCGTGTCGGCGGGGTCTGCGAAGCGTTTCCGTCTCATTTAAAAAAAGTGCGGACGCGGATTTGAACGCTCCGCAACGCGAAATTTCTCCCGAAGTAATGAAAACCCTTGATGAATGCCTTGCGAAAGTGTCGTCCTGTTTCAAAGGCGAAAAACACTCGCCTTACTTAAACGGGGAAAACTCCGGAGATTTTGTGTTCCCCGAAGCGTCTGAATTCCGCGTCAAGGTGTGGAGAGAAATATCAAAAATTCCAGCCGGTCAGACACGTACTTACTCTGAAATTGCCGCCGCGCTCGGCGGAGAGAAATACCGCAGGGCGGTCGCCGGAGCGGTCGCGGCGAATGTTTTTCTCATAATGGTTCCGTGCCACAGAGTTGTCGGTAAAAAAGGGCTCGGCGGATTCAGCGGAGACGGGGGAGTTAAGATGAAAAAAATCCTTCTTACGATGGAATCGGGAGACGCAAACTGAACCCCGGAACGCCCGATAAAATTGTTTCTTCGCTTTTCGGTCTGGGATACGCGCCTTTCGCTCCGGGCACCCTCGGCACGGCGGGCGCGGCGGTTTTTTACGTGCTTTTTCTGTCGGATATGAGCACGGGAAGTTTCGCGCTTTTCTGGGCTGTTTTTACGCTTGCGTCCGTTTTTGTGTGCGGCAGAGCGGCGGAGGCTTTCGGTGAAAAAGACCCGCAGAAAATCGTCATGGACGAAGCGGCGGGATTTTTTACCGCAATGCTTGTGTCTTCGGGCGCGGTTGTTGAAATCGTTGCTGGATTTGCGCTTTTCAGAATTTTCGACATTGTAAAAATATATCCTTCGCGCCGAATTGAGAAGTTGCCCGGCGGATGGGGCATAGTTCTTGACGATGTTTACGCGGGACTGCTCGCCGCGGTAGCGGTCGGGGTACTGAGTTTTTTTGAGGTTTAGAGTGATTTGCCCGGCATAGAGTTCATTTCAATAGGAGACGAAGTTCTTTCGGGAACAACCGAAGACCGCAACTTTTCTTTCGCGGCCGGAGAGGTTGTTGCCGCCGGACTGTCTCCTCCGGTACGCAGAACATCCGTAAGAGACAATAAAAAAGAAATAAAAGACGCTTTGCGGCGCGCGGAACAATCCGGCTTTGTGATTGTGTGCGGCGGACTGGGGCCCACTCCCGATGATTTAACGGCGGCGTGCGCGGCGGACTTTTTCGGAGAGCCGCTCAAATCAAACCCCGAAGCACTTGAACACGTCAGAACCGCGCTCAAAAAAATGAAGCGGCGCGTCCTCGCATCTCACAAAAAACAGGCGATGATGCCCGAAAGCGCATGCGTAATTCCCAATTCCAAAGGCACTTCCGCAGGGTTTATGTGTGAGTCAAAGCGGGCGGTTTTTTATTTCCTTCCGGGTGTTCCCCGCGAATTCCAGGCAATGACAACCGGATTTGTCGTGCCGGACATACAAAAAAGAAGCGGCGCGGAGAAGCACTCGCTCAAAGCCGTCGGTGTTTTCGGCATTCCCGAATCCGAACTTGCTCGTAAGGTTGAAAAAATGAAGATAAAAAACGCGGACATCTCATACAGAATTGTGAGGGACTATGAGATTGAAGTACGGATTTCCCACGCGAGCGATCCCAAAATTGTCGGGAACGCGGCGGAAAAAATAAAAAAGCGACTGGGGAAAAACGTCTTTTCAGTTTCAGGCGCGACTCTTGCCGAAACGGTCGCGCAAATCCTTCTTGAGAAAAACCTCACGGTCTCCGTGGCGGAATCCTGCACGGCGGGCATCCTCGCGTCCAATCTGACGCAAACCGCCGGAAGTTCAAAATATTTCACCGGCGGAGTTATCCCCTATTCAAACCGCTCAAAAAGCGACCTGCTCGGGGTCGCCCAAGATGTGATTGAGAAAAAAGGCGCGGTCAGCGCCGAGGTCGCCCGCGCTATGGCGGCGGGGACTCAAAAGCGTTTCGACTCGGACATCGGAGTCGGAATAACAGGAATCGCGGGACCCGGAGGAGGCTCGTTTGAAAAGCCGGTGGGAACTGTTTACATTGCCACAATCGCGGGTAAATCTGTTGCGGACGCTGTTTGCGGAAAGTTTCAATTCACGGGAAGCCGAGACCGCGTGAGACGGCACTCGGTGGCGCGCGCGCTTTACATGATAATGGAAGCGGCTCAACCAAAAAATGGAGTAAAAAATGGCAAAAGAAAAAGTTGAATCTTCAAAACGTTCCGATTCGGTTGAAAAGGCGATTTCGCTGATTGAAAAACAGTTCGGCGAAGGCGCGATAATGACGCTCGGTGCGGGCGGCAAAGTGCCTGATATACAAGTGATTTCAACCGGATCAATCGGAATTAACATTGCGCTTGGAATCGGCGGGCTTCCAAGGGGAAGAGTTGTTGAGATATACGGCGCGGAATCATCGGGAAAAACAACCATTGCCATAGGCGCGGTCGCAGAATGTCAAAAAAGCGGTGGCACGGCGGCTTTTGTGGACGCCGAACACGCGCTTGACCCGCGCTACGCGGCGGCTTTGGGGGTCAAACTGAAAGATCTTCTTGTTTCACAGCCTGACAGCGGCGAGCAGGCGCTTGAAATCGTTGACACTCTTGTAAAAAGCGGCGCGGTTGATTTGATAGTGATTGACTCGGTTGCCGCGCTTGTGCCAAAAGCGGAGATAGACGGCGAAATGGGAGACTCTCACGTGGGACTTCAGGCGCGTCTGATGTCGCAGGCGTTGAGAAAACTTACGGGCAACGTCAACAAATCGGGCACGACCGTTCTTTTCATCAATCAAACAAGACAGAAAATCGGCGTTCCCGCATATATGAATCCCGAAACCACAACCGGAGGAATGGCTCTGCGCTTCTATTCATCCGTAAGAATGGACATTAGAAGAGTCGCGTCTGTCAAAGACAAAAACGAGAACATTACGGGAATTAAAGCGCGCGTGCGCGTTGTGAAAAACAAAGTCGCCCCGCCGTTCAGAGCGGCTGAGGTGGAGATAGTTTACGGCAAAGGCATTTCCAAATTCGGAGAACTTCTGGACATTGGAGCGCAATACGGCATCGTTGAACAGAAAGGCGCACATTACTCCTACGACGGAAAAAAACTCGGACAGGGTCGCCAAAAATCATTTGAGTTTCTGGCGGAAAACCTTCCGGTAGCCCGCGAAATCCGGAAGAAAATTCTGGAAAAAGCGGGAGTCAAAGATTCCTGAAAATGAAAATCCTCGCGATTGAGTCTTCCACGCATCTGGGAAGTATCGCTATCACGGACGGCGAAAAAACACTCGCGGAGCGTCCGGTTACAAAAAACGCCGAGGAACTCGTCCCGTCATTTGAAGAAATCCTGAAAAAAACCGCGACTTCAAAAAATGAAATCCGCGGTGTTGCGGTCTCCTCCGGACCGGGTTTTTTCACCTCGCTGAAGGTTGGCGCGGCGGCGGCAAAATCTTTCGCCTACGCTCTGAAAATCCCCATCGCTCCCGTTCCATCGCTTGATATACTCGCGGCAAGCGCGAAGTTTGAGCCCGGCACAACCGTGTGCGCGGCGATAAACGCGAGAAGCGGGCTGTTTTTCTGGGCGGTTTTCAGAGAAGAAAACGGAGGGTTCACGCGGCTTTGCCCCGACAGCGTAACAACACCGGACGAGATGAGAAAACATCTCGCGGAAATGGACGCGGGTTCGGTTCAGGGCGTTTTGCAGGAAGACGGTTCGGGCGGCGCGGATGAAATCGCGGACTTCACAATAGTCTCCTCAAAAGCGTCCGTGTGCGCCTCTTTGGGCTTACGTCTGATGGAGGAGGGGAAAACCGAAACGGCTTTTTCGTTCTCCCCGAACTACGTAAGGGAAAACTTGTATTCTTGACACTACCGCGCTCATAAACTACTTTTTTCCGCGTCTTGCGCAGGATTTCCCGAAAAATTCAAATCGGCAATATTGAAGTGGGCGGCGGCGCGTCTGTTTCGGTTCAGTCAATGACGAAAACCGACACGCGCGATGTTGCGGCGACTGTTGCTGAAATCCGGCGTCTTGAAGAAGCCGGATGCGACATTGTGCGCCTCGCCGTTCCCGATATGGACGCTGCAAACGCGCTTGGAAAAATAAAAGAACAAACAAAAATACCGCTTGTTTCCGACATCCATTTTGACCACAAACTCGCGCTGACCTCAATTGCGCAAGGCGTTGACGCGATGAGAATCAACCCCGGAAACATCGGTTCGGAACAAAAAATCAAAGAAGTCGTGAGCGCGTGTAAAGACCGGAACATTCCCATAAGAATAGGCGTGAATTCGGGCTCTCTTGAAAAAGATATATTGAAAAAACATGGCTCTCCCACGGCTCCCGCGCTTGCCGAAAGCGCAATGAGGCACGTTGAAATTCTTGAAAATCTCAACTTTCACGACATAAAAATCTCGGTGAAATCCACCGATGTAATACGCATGATAGAGGCGTATGAAATCATAGCGGAACAGACCGAATACGCGCTTCACCTCGGCGTTACCGAAGCGGGAACCCCGAATATGGGAACAATAAAATCCTCGGTCGGCATCGGCGCGCTGCTGGCAAAGGGAATCGGGGACACCATCCGCGTTTCGCTCACGGGAGACCCCGTTGATGAAGTAACGGTTGGCATAAACATCCTCAAATCAATAGGTATGAGAAAAAGCGGAGTTGAAATCATATCGTGCCCCGGCTGCGGACGGCTTGAAATAGATTTGATGAAACTCGTTAGCGATGTTGAAAAGCGCACGGGCGCGCTTTCATTGCCCAGACCCGTCAAGATTGCCATTCTCGGTTGCGTCGTGAACGGACCCGGCGAGGCAAGCGACGCGGACATCGGCATCGCCGGTGGGCGCGGCAAAGGAATGCTTTACAAAAACGGCAAACTCATCCGCTCTTTCAAAGAGTCTCAAATTGTTGACGAACTCATCAAAGAGATTGAGACCTACGCCGTATGAAACCGGCGCGGCGGGACACAGAACTTTGAGATTTTCCTCCTACTTCATACCGACCCTCAAGAACGACCCTTCGGACGCCGAAGTCGCGAGTCACAAACTTATGACGAGGGCGGGAATGATAAGAAAAGTCGCGGCGGGAATATACGACTATCTGCCGCTCGGCTTGCGTTCCATCAGAAAAATCGAGGAGATTGTGCGGGACGAAATGAACTCTTCGGGAGCGGTTGAGTTGCTCCTTCCCGCAGTCGCGCCCGCGGAATTATGGAAAAAAAGCGGCAGGTGGGACTACTACGGAAAAGAGCTTCTGCGCTTCAAAGACAGAGCCGAGCGTGATTTCTGCATCGGACCCACACACGAGGAAGTCATAACTGAAATCGCCGCGGCGACTCTGCGCTCATACAAAGACCTGCCCAAAAACCTCTACCAGATTCAGACAAAGTTCAGAGACGAAATCCGCCCGCGTTTCGGCGTGATGCGCGCGCGGGAATTTATAATGAAGGACTCTTACAGTTTTGATATCTCGGTTGAAGAGGCGAAAAAATCATACGAGAAAATGTATAAAGCCTACGGCAGAATTTTTGAACGGTGCGGACTTGATTTTCGCGCCGTAATCGCGGACACGGGCAGCATCGGAGGCAGTGAATCGCATGAGTTTATGGTGCTCGCGCAAAGCGGCGAGGACGTTGTGATGTCTTGCGAAAAGTGCGGTTACGCCGCAAACCTTGAACTCGCGGGCATTGCCAAAACCAAAAGCGCGCAAACAAAAAACAGTCCCGAACAAATCAAAGAAGTGGAAACGCCCGGAATGAAAACCGTTGAGGACGTGGCGAAGCTGCTCAAAACCAAGCCGTCAAATCTGATAAAAACCCTGATTGTGAAAACTGACGCCGGAACCGTTTCCGCCCTTGTTGGCGGCGACAGGGAACTCAGCCTGACAAAACTCAAAAAGTTTCTCGGCGCGCAAACCGCGGAACTCGCGAACAAGGAAGAAATTCTGCGCGTGTCGGGAGGCGCGGTCGGATTTTCGGGACCCGTGGAAATGAAGGAAAAAATTAACACGGTCGCGGACTTTTCAATCAAAGGCATGAGCGGCGCGGTCGTGGGCGCGAACAAAAAAGACTTTCACCTGATAAACGTCGCCGAGGGACGGGACTTTGAGCCCGACTCGTTTGCCGACATACATGTTGCCAAAAACGGAGACGGTTGCACGGAATGCAGCGGGGCGCTTTCGTCAATACGGGGCATAGAGGTCGGGCATGTGTTTCTGCTCGGAACAAAATACAGCGAGGCGATGGAGGCGACATTCACCGACAAAGACGGAAAGGAAAAACCGTTTGTGATGGGGTGCTACGGAATTGGCATAGGCAGAACCGTTGCCGCCGCGATAGAGCAGAACAACGACGGAAAATCAATGGTGTTTCCGCCCGCAATCGCGCCTTTTGAAATCGCCGTCATTCCGACAAGCATGGGAGACGAGCAGACCGTTTCGGTGGCGGAAAAGATTTACAACGGGCTTGTTAAGTCCGGCGCGGACGCCCTGATTGATGACAGGGACGAAAGCGCGGGCGTGAAATTCAAAGACTGCGAATTAACGGGCGCGCCGTTTCATGTTGTTGTGGGACCAAAAGGGCTCAAAGACGGAACGGTTGAAATCAAAAACCGCCTCACGGATAAAACTGAAAACATTGAAACCTCAAAAGCGGTTGACTTCTGCCGCAACCTGTCGCCTATGGCAAATCAACCTGCTTGACTTTTAGCCCCCCTGTCGCAATCTTTCTGCAACGAATGAGCAATGTTCAAATAACGCAATAAGATGGAGACAAATTCATGGATGACGTCAAATGCCCTGTGATGCACGGCGGCCTTACAGGCAATAAAACAACAGGCACTTCAAATAAGGACTGGTGGCCAAACCAGCTGAACCTGTCAATTCTGCACCAGCATGACAAAAAATCTAATCCTTATGCTGAGCAATTTGATTACAGAGAAACATTCAAGACGATTGACTATCAGGCGCTGAAACAGGATTTGCACAATCTGATGACAGATTCTCAAGACTGGTGGCCGGCTGATTACGGCCATTACGGCCCTTTCTTCATCCGTATGACATGGCACGCGGCGGGCACCTACAGAACAGGTGACGGCCGTGGTGGCGGCGGTACCGGAGCCCAGCGTTTCGCGCCTCTTAACTCATGGCCTGACAATGGCAATCTGGATAAGGCTCGTCGCCTGCTCTGGCCCGTTAAACAGAAATACGGCAACAAAATTTCATGGGCTGACTTGTTAATACTGGCGGGTAATGTCGCGATTGAATCAATGGGCGGAAAGACGTTCGGCTTTGGTGGTGGCCGGCCTGATATCTGGCATCCGGAAGAAGATATCCATTGGGGCGTGGAAACAGAATGGCTTGGTGACCGGCGTTATGGAGACACACGTCAGTCACTCGCCAACCCGCTGGCGGCTGTTCAGATGGGTCTTATCTATGTGAACCCGGAAGGTCCAAACGCAAACCCGGACCCGTTGTTGAGCGCGCAAGACGTGCGTGAGACGTTTGGGCTTATGGCGATGAATGATGAAGAAACTGTGGCGCTGGTCGCGGGCGGTCATACTTTTGGCAAGGCGCATGGCGCAGGCGACCCTGAACTGGTCGGCGCGGAACCTGAGGGCGCGCCGATTGAGCAAACGGGATTTGGATGGAAAAACGACCATGGCACAGGCACAGGTGTGGATACAACCACCTCCGGTATTGAAGGCCCGTGGACATCCAACCCGACACAGTGGGATAACGGCTATTTTGACATTCTGTTCAAATATGAATGGCAACTGACGAAAAGCCCCGCCGGCGCGCACATGTGGCAGCCGGTTGATATTGATGACGCGGATAAAGCGCCTCAGGTTGACGGTTCGGCAAATACCGTAACTCCGATGATGACAACAGCGGATATGGCTATGATCAAGGATCCCGCCTATCGCGAAATCTCAGAGCGATTCCACAAAAATCCTGATCAGCTTGCCGATGCTTTTGCCCGTGCATGGTTCAAATTGTTGCATCGTGATATGGGGCCAAAGGTACGTTATCTCGGTCCCGAAGTGCCTGCGGAGGAATTTATCTGGCAGGATCCTGTCCCGGCGGGCGCATCAGATTATGATGTTGCGTCTGTAAAAGACGCTATCAAAGCCGGCGGTTTGAACATCCCTGAAATGGTTGAAACTGCGTGGGCTTCCGCATCAACCTATCGTGGCTCTGATATGCGCGGTGGCGCCAATGGCGCGCGCATACGCCTTGCGCCGCAAAAAGACTGGGAGGCAAACAAGCCCGCACAGCTGGCTAAGGTATTGGGAGTTCTTGAGCCGATTGCGCGGGAACATGGCGCTTCGGTTGCCGATGTGATTGTGCTTGCGGGCTCAACAGCCATTGAAATGGCATCAGGAAAAGAGGTGCCGTTCACGGCGGGGCGCGGCGATGCCAGCCCGGAGCAGACAGATATTGAGTCATTTGCCGTGCTTGAGCCTCCGGCTGACGGCTTCAGAAACTACCTGCAAAAAAACTTCAGCGTATCACCGGAAGAGATGCTGCTTGATAAGGCACAGTTAATGGGACTGACAGCGCCTGAAATGACAGTGCTTGTCGGTGGTTTGCGCGCCCTTGGCATCACCACGGATGAACGCGGCGCATGGACAGGCGGCACATCTCTGGATAATGGCTGGTTCTCAACATTGCTTGATATGAGTGTTGAGTGGCAACCTACGGGCTCAAACAGCTATCAAGGTTCAGACAGAACATCAGGCGAGGCGGTACGCACCGCCAGCCGTGTTGATTTGGTGTTTGGCTCAAACTCTCAGCTACGCGCATTGGCTGAGTTATACGCGCAAAATGATAATCAGGACAAATTTGTCACAGATTTCATTAATGCTTGGGTCAAGGTTATGAATGCTGACCGTTTTGATATCGCATGATAGATTGAATTCGCTTTCTAAGAACGTTTAGGTCGTTTATTCCCAAGCCAGTCGTACCAATCAACCCAACCTTTGCCCTTGTATTTTCGGTCGGGTTTTGTAGGCATATCTTTTGGAAAATCTTTTGTCTTTGTATGCGCTACCCATTGCGTACTACTTTTGAGATTCAAACTCCGCGCATAATCCCGTGCTTTCTCAAAGGAGCGAACTTCTTTTTTGTGAACATTCCCAGTCCCAAGCCAATCACCCCAACTAATCCAACCTTTGTCCTTGTATTTTTGGCTGGGAACAACAGGGATGTCCTTTGGAAAATCTTTTGTCTTTGTATGTGCAAACCATTGATTTTGACTTTTGAGATTCAAACTCCGCGCATATTCACGTGCTTTCTCAAAGGAGCGAACTTCTTTTTTGTGAACATTCTCGGTCCCAAGCCAATCACCCCAACTAATCCAACCTTTGCCCTTGTATGTTTTGTAGGGAAGAACAGGAATGTCATCCCTTGGAAAATCTTTTGTCTTTGTATGTGCTACCCATTGATTCACATTTTTGAGATTTAAAGACCGCGCATATTTACGCGCTTCCTCAAAAGAACAATATTCTCTTAAGTGAGTAGCAACTGCTCCAGTCCCAAGCCAATCACCCATACTAACCCAACCTTTGCCCTTGTATTTTCGGTCGGGGTTTGCAGGAATATCTTTTGGAAAACTTTTTGTCTTTGTATGCGCTCGCCATTGCGTACTACTTTTGAGATTCAAACTCCGCGCATATTCACGTGCATCTTCAAAAGAACGATATTCTCTTAGGCGAGGAGCAACCGTTCCAGTCCCAAGCCAATCACCCCAACTAACCCAACCTTTGCCCTTGTATTTTTGGTCGGGGTTTGCAGGAATATCTTTTGGAAAACCTTTTGTCTTTGTATGCGCTCGCCATTGATTCGCATTTTTGAGATTCAAACTCCGCGCATAATCCCGTGCTTTCTCAAAGGAGCGAACTTCTTTTTTGTGAACATTCTCGGTCCCAAGCCAATCACCCCAACTAATCCAACCTTTGCCCTTGTAGATTTGGTTGGGAGCAACAGGAATGTCCTTTGGAAAATCTTTTGTCTTTGTATTTGCAAACCATTGATTCGCATTTTTGAGATTCAAACTCTGCGCATGCTTACGCGCTTCCTCAAAAGAACGATATTCCTTTAAATAATTAGCGATGTTGCCCGTCCCAAGCCAATCACCCCAACTAATCCAACCTTTGCCCTTGTATTTTTTGTAGGGAAGAACAGGAATGTCATTTGGAAAATCTTTTGTCTTTGTATGTGCAAACCATTGCGTACTACTTTTGAGATTCAAACTCCGCGCATATTCACGTGTATCTTCAAAAGAACGATATTCTCTTAAGTAAGAAGCAACTGTTCCAGTCCCAAGCCAATCACCCCAACTAATCCAACCTTTGCCCTTGTATTTTTTGTAGGGAAGAACAGGAATGTCATTTGGAAAATCTTTTGTCTTTGTATGTGCAAACCATTGCTTTTGACCTTTGAGATCCAAACTCCGCGCATACTTACGCGCATCTTCAAAAGAACGATATTCTCTTAAGTAAGTAGCAACTGTTCCAGTCCCAAGCCAATCACCCACACCAATCCAACCTTTGCCCCTGTATTTTTGGGAGGGATTAACAGGAATGTCCTTCGGAAAATCAGGTGTCTTTGTATGAGCTCGCCATTCCGATTCACCTTTCAAACCCAAAGACCGCGCATATTTCCGTGCTTCTTCAAAACCTCTCCAGTTTACTTTTGCAACCTTATGCCAAATTCTGGTCTCAACGGCTTTTGAAAACTCATTAAAATTGATATTAATTCCAACTGGAACATCGCCGTTTATGGAAACAATTTTTCCGCCCCTGTTTTTTCTGCCTTCGGTAACCGCCCTGAAATAGTCTTTTATCCTTTCGTCCTGCGTTGACATTGCGGTAATCTGGGCGGCGATTTTCTTAAAAGGCGTGCTTTCCGCAAACTCTTCAAAATCCATTCCGTCCGGCACAACAATCGGCAGAAGTATGTATCCCTTCTTTTTTCCCTCCGCCGGACGCATCGCCCTGCCCGCCGCTTGAACAATATCCACAACGCTCTGTTTCGGGTCGGCAAACAAAACGCAGTCAATCGCGGGAATATCAACCCCTTCGGTTAAACATCTCGCATTTGTTATGAGAGACCGTGTGGATTTTTCAAAATCCCGCATAACTTTCGTTCTCTCGCCCGTGGAAAGCGCGCTTGAAATATGAAAATTTTCAATTCCGGTTCGTATAACGCTCAACTTTGAAAGTTCGTTCTGCTGGGATTCAAAATCTTTCGCCGCCGCAATGCTTTTGTGAAAAGAAACCGCGTGCTTGATTTTGTGTTCACTGAAAACTTTTCCAAGGGCAACTCCCGCCGCAAGAGAAGCGGACTCACGGGTTTTACGCTGTCGCAAGACATTTTCGTCTTTTACAAGTTTGTTGTTTTTGATAATTTCGCGGACTTCCGCGTCCGTAACAAAAATCGTGAGAATTTCGTAGTCGCAAATAATGCCGTCATCAATGGCTTCTTTGAAAGTGAGTTGATAAAAGCACGAGCCGTAAATCTTTTCATCATCCATTGACAGAACTTCATCGTTTTTTCCGTGAAGAACCCTCTCCGTTGCGGTCATAAAAAGACGGTTTTTGACCTTAATTTTCCGGTCGTCCGGCAGGGTGGCAAAAGCGGAACTCTTTTCCCCGACTGTTTTGTGCGCTTCGTCCAGAATGCAAAGATCAATCACGCACCCGCTTTCCCGCGCCGCTTTCGCAAGACGCGGACTGCTTTGATAGGTTGTAAAAATCACCTTCGGCTCAGATGAGCGTTTTTTCAGAAAAGCCGCTATCTCGCCCGCGTCCGTTGTGGTGGGAATGCCCATTTCGTATGTGCTGGACACAAAACTGTCCGTGCTTTTCCCAACAGTTTCATCACTGCAAACGCAAAGCCAATCCGGCATTTTCCCGTGCGCAAGATATTCGCGCGTCCAGTCTCCAACGCTCTGTTTTATCAACATAAGACTCGGCACGGCTAAAACCGTTGTCTGTGCTTTGAGGGATTGAGCCGCCCAGAAAGCCGTAAGACTTTTGCCGGAAGCGCAGGGCATAATCATTCTTCCGCGCGGGTTTTGCCCTTTCAGGTAGTGTTTGCGGATTTTGTCCAAGGCGGTTTTCTGGTGAGGTCTCGGCTCGCGTTTGGAGGGTTTGTGTGTTTTGTTCGCACTTTGAGCGCGGATTGCGGCCCACTCATCAGGCGTCAATTCAAGCCATCTGGAAAGTCCTATCTCCACAACATTGCCGAGCAGTTCCTTTTTCTTTACGGGTTTCTGCGTTGTGTGCGCAACAACACCGAGCGTTATGTTTTTGCAGTATGAAAAAGACAGCTGGGAAAATGTTGATAAATCTTTTCTGGTCAGGGCGGTTTCCGTGTCAGACCTGTATTTCGCCTGTATGGCCCAGAACTCTCCGTTGCGGGTTTTGGCAATCAGGTCTATTCCTTCATCGGTTGAGGGAAGATTAAGTTTTCCGGCAACTTCGGGCGGAATATCGGCAAGACGCCAGACATCCGAAAGTTTTGTTTGGTATTCGGGGCAAACGGTCAGATACAACCGGACAAGTTCTTCAAAAAGGTCACCTTTTTCTTTCGTGGTTTTCAGTTTGTCCGCATACGAAACAAACTCCCGCCAACTTGAACATTTACTCAGGAATGAGCGGTGAAGCATTCAGGCACTTAAACATCCAGATTAACAACTTTGAGCGCGTTCTGCTCAATGAATTCACGGCGCGGTTCAACCTCATCACCCATAAGGGTCTGGAACATCAACTCCGCTCCTTCGGCGTCTTCAAGCGTAACCTTTCTGAGCGTGTAGGTTTCAGGGTTCATTGTGGTCTCCCACAACTGCTCGGGGTTCATCTCACCAAGACCTTTGTATCTCTGAATGAACAGCCCCTTTTTACCGCGCTCCAGAATGAAATCAGACACTTCGGAGAAGTTTTCAAACAACCGCTCGCCTTCGGGGTTTTCCACCGTGTAGGGACTTTGCCCGACCGATTTGACCAAATCGGAAAGTTTGGCAAGGTCTGAAAATTCAGGAGAAGAAACAAGCGCGTGGTCAATTTCCGTGCGCGCGACCGCGCCGCTTTCCTTGAAGTTATAGGAAATTTTCAGCGGCGCGGCGTTGCCCGCCTCATCGCTTTCGCCCTCTTCTATCATCCAGTCAAGTTCCTCTATTTCGGAACACTTTGCGGAGATTTGCTTCTTCACGGCTTCAAGACTTTTATCCAGCCGTTTCTCATTGCCCGGCATCAAATCTTCTCTTTTGAAATCGGGAAGAGACGCGAACGCTTCAACAATCTTTGGATGAGCGCCTTTGGTGGAAATTGCTTCAAGGCATCTGCCGTAGCGGATTGTGTTTCTGATGAAATCCTCCAACTTCGCGGACTTCAAGGTTTTTGCAGTGCCGTTGCCGCCGGTTTTGAGCGAACAACCCTCAATGCCGAGTCCGAGCATGTGCGTTTCGTATTCGGCGTCATCTTTCAAATAACGGTCGGTTTTTCCCTTGCGCACCCGGTAAAGCGGCGGCTGCGCAATGTAGAGATACCCTCTGTCTATAACCTCTCTGAACTCGCGGTAGAAAAGCGTGAGCAGAAGCGTCCTTATGTGCGAGCCGTCAACATCTGCGTCCGTCATGAGAATGACTTTGTGGTAGCGGATTTTTGAAACATCAAAATCCTCTTCGCCCACACCCGTGCCGAGAACGCTTATGATTGTGCGGATTTCCTCGTTTCCGAGCATCTTGTCCAGACGCGCCTTTTCAACATTCAGGATTTTCCCCTTGAGCGGAAGAACGGCTTGGTCAAGCCGGGAGCGCGCCTGTTTTGCCGAGCCGCCGGCAGACTCTCCCTCAACTATGAAAAGCTCGCAACGAGACGGATCTTTTTCCTGACAGTCGGCAAGTTTGCCCGGAAGCGAGCCGGATTCCAGTGCGCTTTTGCGCCGTGTAAGTTCCCTTGCTTTGCGCGCCGCGTCTCTGGCGCGCGCTGCGTCAACCGCTTTGCCAACCACGCGTTTTGCTATCTGCGGGTTCTGCTCAAAAAAAGCGCTCAACTTTTCATTGAGAAGCGTTTCCACTATTCCCTTCACGGAGGTATTGCCGAGTTTTGTTTTCGTCTGCCCTTCAAATTTGGGGTCGGGCAGTTTCACGCTTACAACCGCGGTCAGCCCTTCGCGCACGTCATCACCGGTCAGTTGAACTTTGATGTTTTTGAGCAAACCCTTGTCTTCGGCGTATTTGTTGATTGTGCGGGTCAGCGCGCCTCTGAATCCGGCAAGGTGGGTGCCGCCTTCAATGTTGTTGATGTTGTTCGCGTAGCACAGAACGTTTTCCCTGTAAGTGTCGTTATACTGAAACGCTATCTCCACCATAGTGTCGGACTTTTCGCCGTCAACGTGAATCACTTCGGGGTGAAGCGGGCGGACACGCTCATTCATCTCGGCGACAAACGCGCTTATTCCGCCTTCGTAAACAAACTCCTGATTCTTGGACGTTCTCTCATCGGAAAGATGCATGCGGAGTCCGCTGTTGAGAAAAGCCAGCTCCCTGATTCTGTGCGCGACTGTGTCGTAGGAAAAATCGCTTATCTCAAAAATCGTGGAGTCCGGCTTGAAGGTAATGGAAGTGCCGTTTAATTTTGTGGTTCCGTCGCTTTCAAGTTCCGTTACGGCTTTGCCTTTTTCGTATCTCTGCTTCCAAATCTTGCCGTCCCGCTGTATCTCAAGTTCAAGAAACTCCGAAAGCGCGTTCACAACAGTAACGCCAACCCCGTGAAGCCCGCCGGAAACCTTGTAAACCTTGCCGTCAAACTTCCCTCCGGCGTGCAACATCGTCATAACCACTTCAACGCCCGATTTGCCGGTCTTTTCGTGCTTATCAACGGGAATTCCCCTGCCGTTGTCTGAAATCGTTATTGAACCGTCAGAATGAATAACGGTTTTTACCTCCGTGCAAAAACCCGCGAGCGCCTCATCAACGCTGTTGTCAACAACCTCAAAAACAAGATGGTGAAAACCTCTCGTGCTCGTGTCTCCGATATACATATCGGGACGCTTGCGAACCGCTTCAAGCCCCGGAAGAACCTTAATCTGTTCCGATGTGTAACCGTCATTTTTTAGTGCGGAATCTGCGCTCAATTTAAACCTCCGAAGGTATGTTTGTCAGTTGATAAAAACAGGATTTAAAACCTTTCAAACTATACCAAAAACCACCTGTCCTGTCCACAGGAGAAAAATGGCTTTCAATACTGTAAATACTAATCGTAAACAGGTTTCAGGAAGCCGCCGAATCCGCTCCCGCAAGCGGCAATTCAGCAACCTTTCCCTCGCATCCGTTTCCGGTCTTTACCGCCGCTCCGGACTCGCCGTGTTCGCGCCTTATATATCCCAGCGCGACCGCACCGAAATCCGGCGAAAATCCCGATGACGTTATTCGCCCGACCGGCGCACCTTCGTGAGAAAAAATCTCTCCGGGTTCGGGGGGCTGCCCGTCAAACAGAAATCCCGAAAAACGCCGGTTTATCCTGCCTCTCCAGTGCGCTCTTGCCACAATTTCCTGCCCCACATAGCACCCCTTGTCAAAAGATATGGCGTTTTCAAGCCCTGTTTCAGGCGCGATTACGGATTCGTCCATATCTTTTCCGTATTCGGGAACTCCCGCCTCAATTCTGAGAATGTCTAACGTTTGCGCGCTTGCCGGCAAGACGCCGCCGGATGCGAACTGTTTTTCAATTTCCGCTATAACTCCGGGGTTGTCCGACTCAATGTCAAAACCTTTAAGTCCCGTTCTGTCGCATCGCGCCGCCCAAACCGCTTCATCCGTCTCAAAATGGTCAAACGGCTTCATCGTTTTTACTTCCCGCCCCAAAACCACAGGCGCCGCATCGTCCGCGGACAGTCCCGCGATGTGAACGAGATTGCGTGTTTTCCTCTCAATCTCAACCCTGTATGACAGTTTCAGTTCGTCCATAAGGGTTTGCATCCGCGCGGCAACGGCAGGGTCGGCTATGTCAATCAGCGTTACGCCGTCCGCCATAAAAAGATTCATATCGCACAGAACCCTGCCCTTGCGGTTCAACATCAGAGAGTAAACGCCCTGCCCGGCGACTGGCTTCAAAACATCATTTGTGAGAACGCCCTGAAGAAATTTGAGATGGTCTTTGCCTTTGATAACAAGTTTGCCCGCGCCGGAAAGGTTGAACATCACGCAACCGTTGCGCGCGCGGCGGTACTCTTCATTGAGTTTTTTGTTATTTCCGCAGATGAAAATATAATACACGAGTTTTCCGCACGGACTGTTCAATGGAAAAGCACAAAAAAGTAGTGATAATGGGCTCCGGCCCCGCAGGTCTCACGGCGGCGCTTTACACGGCACGCGCGAACCTTTCGCCGCTTGTTTTTGAAGGATTTGAAGCGGGCGGACAACTGACGCTCACAACCGATGTTGAAAACTTTCCGGGCTTTCCGCAAGGCGTGATGGGTCCGGAACTTATGGACTCAATGAGAAAACAGGCGCAACGTTTCGGCGCCGAGTGCGTGAACGAGGAAATTTCAAGCGCCGACCTTTCGTCCCACCCCTTCAAAATAACAACCTCTTCCGGCAAAGACATAACGGCGGACACTCTTATAGTCTGTTCGGGCGCGAGCGCGAGAATGCTGGGGCTGGAATCGGAGAAAAAACTTCTCGGACGCGGCGTTTCCACCTGCGCCACTTGTGACGGCTTCTTTTTCAAAGACAAGGAAATTGTTGTAGTAGGCGGCGGCGACAGCGCAATGGAGGAAGCGAATTTCCTTACAAAGTTCGCTTCAAAAGTTACCGTTATTCACAGGCGCGACACACTGCGCGCGTCAAAAATAATGCAGAAGCGCGCGCTTGATAATCCGAAGATTGATTTTATTTGGGACTCGGAGGTTGAAGAGGTCAGGGGTTCCGAAGAAGCGGGGGTTACGGGCGTTGTTTTGAAAAACCTCAAAACCGGCGATACATCGGAAAAACCGTGCGAGGGAATGTTTGTCGCAATCGGGCACAACCCCAACACCGGAATTTTCAACGGCGCGCTTGACATGGACGGGGACGGCTATCTGATAACAAAACCCGGTACAACGGAGATGAACATCCCGGGTATTTTCGCCGCGGGAGACGTGCAGGACAAACGTTATAAACAGGCAATCACCGCCGCGGGTTCCGGCTGCGCCGCCGCGCTTGACGCCGAGAGGTTTTTGGAAGAGCTGGGGAAATAGACTTTTACAACCGGGCAAAAGCTGAAAACCGATTCAATTCTCTCTTTCTTAATTGCAAAAACCCCACCCTTTCAGTAACATAAAACCCCATGGGCTCAATAGGCATAACCGAACTTGTAATAGTTCTTGTAATCGTTCTTCTGGTTTTCGGTCCGGGGCGGCTCGGTTCAATCGGTTCCGCGCTTGGAAAGGGAATCAGGAATTTCCGCAGTTCGCTTGAAGGAGACGATTCCTCAGACGACAACGACGAAAATAAGGGTTCGGGCGGCACGGAATTCCGCGCTCCCAAAAACTGAAATAGCGCGAACGGCTATTCCGCCATTTCCGCAAGTTCCACAAGAACACCGTTCATCGCCTTGGGATGAACAAAAGCCACTTTTGAGTTGTAAGCGCCCACGCGCGGGGTTTCGTCTATGAGGCGGACGCCCTGATTTTTCAATTCCGCAAGCGATTTTTCAATGTCATCCACAAAAAAGCAGATGTGATGAATTCCCTCACCTTTTGTTTCAAGAAACTTATGTATCGGAGAATCCTCTCCGGTGGGTTCCAGCAGTTCAATCGCCGTGCCTTCTCCGCTTTGCGGCTGAAGCATTGACGCCCTGACGCCCTGCTCGGCGACCTCCTCCCTGTGGGTTATTTTAAGCCCCATAACCATTTCATAAAGTTTTTCGGACTCTTTAAGATTCTTCACGGCAATCGCTATGTGGTAAAGACTGCCGTTTTCATTAGATTTCATTTATTGCTTCCCCCGTCATTGTATCGCTCAATGCCTTTCTCAAACCTGTCTTTGTCAATTATGAACATGTGATTTCTGCCGGACGCAATTGTCTGCCCGCGGTCGGACGCTTCAACGCTGAAAATCACCTGACGGTCTTTAACCTCAACAATGCGCGTTGTGAGTTTCACGCGTGTGCCCACGGGAACCGCGCCGAAGTGGCTCATCTCAACCTTGATGCTCACAACCATTTCATTTGAGCCGAGAAACGGCGCCATAACATCCGCGCACGCGCTCTGCATAATCCCTATCAGAGACGCCGTGGACAAAACCCTCGGCGCTTTTTCATGAAACCTGTCCGCCGCCATTGAGGAATCAGTCTCAACCTCTTTCTTAACGAACATCCCCCCTTCAAGTCTTGCAACAGTCAAACCTTCCATTCCCCCTTCACGGTAAAATTGTCAATACTTTCATCGATTTCTTCACACAAAATGCTCACGCCCTTGCGCTCAAACCGTTCAAACAGTTCACTTTCAACACACTTTATTGTATGGATGATGTCTTTGTGAGCGCGCACCCGTATCTCGCCGCCGCGCGCAAGAAGATTGTGCTGTTCTATCTCCCTGATGATTTCGTAGCAAACCGTTTCTTTTGACTTCACAAGCCCCGTCCCGTCGCAAATTTCGCACTGGTCGGAAAGTGTTTTTGCCACACTTTCGCGCGACCGTTTGCGTGTGAGGTGCAGAACGCAGAACTCTGAAATCTCTGAAATCGTGTGGCTTGTTCTGTCTTTTCTCATCTCGTCTTCAAAGGTCTTACACACCTTTTTCATATCAGAAAATCCCATATCTATAAAGTCTATGACTATAATTCCGACCAGATTGCGCAGCCGTATCTGGCGCGCCGCTTCGGCTGCCGCTTCAAGATTTGTCCGTAGCAACGTTCCCCCGCCCCTGCTGGTTCCCGCGCCCGTGTTCACATCAATCACGGTGAGGCCCTCGGCTTCCTCAATAATCATGTCTCCTCCGGAACGGAGTTGAATTTTCCGCTTGTAGAGGTTTTCAATCTCCTGCTCAATTCCAAAATCTCTGAACAGCGGGGAGTCCGAAGAATGGTATCCAATTGACACCGGTTCACCCGGAAAGTTTTCGTCAATATAGCGGTTGATTTCAAGCAGAATGTCCCAATCGTCCGCGATTATCTCATCGTTTGGAGACGCAAAATCCCTTACCGCGCTCAAGAAAGTGGGCGGCTCTTCGTAAAGAAGAGACGGAGACGGTTTTATGTGCGATGTCTGAACAATGTTCTCCCACTGACTCTGCAGAGATTTCACCTCCGCCTCAATCAGGGAGGCGTCTTTGTCAATAGATGCGGTGCGGGCAATCAGCCCCATGTTTTGCGGGCGGAGTTTCTCAAGTGTTTTACCGACATCACGCCTTTCAACTCCGTGACCAATTTTCTTTGACACGGCGGTTTTGTCCGAATCGGTTGAAAGAATCACATACTTGCCCACAAGCGTAACGCGCGCCTTCATTCTCGGTCCCTTGCCCGACACCGGCTCTTTGACCGCCTGCACAATGATGTCCTGCCCTTCGGAAACGGGACTTGTCTGCTCTCTTCGGTTAAAAGTTCCGTCTTCGGAACGCATGTCCTTCCACGAAACAATGCCGGCTTTTTCCATTCCTATGTCAACAAAAGACGCCTTGATTCCGGAAATTACATTCAAAACCTTCGCCTTGTATATGTTGCCTGAAATGCGCGAACTGGAATCGCGCTCCACCTGAAGTTCGGCGAGCACGCCGTTTTCAATCACCGCTATGCGAATCTCTCCAAAAGTGCGACTGATTAATATCTGTTTTTTCATTTTCCCGCCTTTGTGATAAGAGCGGCTATTTTTGTAGCCCCGTCCGGTATCGTGACCCCGCCCTCCAGAACGGCGGAAACAATGCCGGCTCCGCTCGCGCCGTCTTTCAAGGTGTCTTCGGCAAGCGAGCCGAGAATGCCCTTAACTTCATCCATAAGATCTTTTCTGGTTCGCACGAACCGTTTTTCTTCCAGAAACCCGCTTTTTCTAAGGAAATCGCCGTGTTTTTCAATCTGCAAAGCGAGTTCGCTCACGCCTTTGCCCGAAGTGGCTTTCGTCAAAAGCACCGGAATGCTCCAGTCGCCCCTTGATGCCCTTATGGAGAGAGTTCCGCTAATCTCCGCCGCGAGGGATTCGGCGTTTTTTCTGTCGGATTTGTTAACCACAAACACATCGCCAATCTCCATTATTCCGGCTTTCATAGTCTGTATTGAGTCGCCTGATTCCGGAACCAGAACTACAACCACAGTGTCCGCTACGCCCGCAATGTCAAGCTCACTCTGCCCCACACCAACGGTTTCAACCAGCACGCATCCCGCACCGAAAGCGCTCATAAGCCGTATGATGTCTCCGGTAGCGCGCGAAAGCCCGCCCAGAGAGCCGCGCGAACCGAGGCTTCTGATAAAAACCCCTTCGTCATTGGAATGGCTGCCCATGCGCACCCTGTCTCCAAGAAGCGCGCCGCCCGTGAACGGGCTGGAGGGATCTATCGCGATAACGCCGACCTTTGTTCCACGCGCGCGGAATTTTTCCACAAGTTTGTCCGCTAACGTGCTTTTCCCCGCTCCGGGGGGGCCCGTTATTCCAATAACCGACGGGGTGGCTTTCAGGGCTTTGCTTCCCGAGAGAAGTTCAATCGTGTTTATTCTGCCGCCTTCGGCAAGGCTTATCAGGCGGGCGAGAGCGCCTCTGCCGCCGCCAAGCATCTCTTTTACAAGTTCTTCGGGATTTGTTGAAAGGGCCATTACAAAGGTCTGTTCTTCCCCTTTTTTATCAGTATATCAAAATGCTTTTTCAAAACCGGCGTTACCGAAAGCCTGCTCTGTTTTACAATATGCATCTCTTTGAGCGCGGGGTCTGTCTTAATATCCTTGAGCCCGACCGGATGTTCAAGAACGGAGTCCGGCTCCATGTCAACCACAACCCATCTTTCATCATCGGTTGTGGGGTCCTGACAACTCTCTTTGACCACCTTCGCGACCCCGACAATTTCAAGCCCCTTGTTGCTGTGATAAAAAAGCGCGAGGTCTCCCGCCTTCATCGCCGCAAGGTTGTTGCGTGCCTGATAGTTGCGCACCCCGTCCCAATACGTGCGCCCGTCCCTCACAAAATCTTCCCATGAATATTTGAAAGGTTCGGACTTGACGAGCCAATAATTCATCCGCCGAAATATATCCGCTTGAATGAGCGGTTGAAAACATTAAACTGCGCGCACAATGTTGGGACTGCCGAGCCGTTTGAGTGTATATTAGCCGTTTAAGATGGTTGTAATTCCCGCCATAGACATCAAAGAAGGTAAGTGTGTTCGCCTTGTGAAGGGAGAAGCGGATTCCGAAACGGTTTTCTCGGACGACCCCGTTTCAGTTGCCCGGCGCTGGGAGGATTGCGGCGCGGAGGTCATACATGTTGTGGACTTGGACGGCGCGTTTACCGGAGCCCCGGTAAATCACAAACTGATAGAGGAAATCACCGGAGCCGTATCGTGCGGGGTTCAGGCGGGAGGCGGGATACGCACGCTTGAGACGGTAAGAATGTATCTTTCGTGCGGCATACAAACGGTCATACTTGGCACCGCCGCACTTGAAAAAACCGATTTTCTCAAAAGCGCGTGCTCGGAATTTCCGAGGCAAATCGCAGTCGCTCTGGACACGCGCGGAGAGATGGTCGCGGTAAAAGGATGGACTGAAGATTCGGGAATGACAGCCGCGAGCGCGGCGGCGGCGCTCAAGGATTCGGGCGTTAGTATGGTGATTAAAACCGATATTGACCGGGACGGCACGCTGAGCGGACTTGACCTCGGACGGCTGGAGAGTTTTCTCACGGCGTGCAACATTCCGGTTGTGGCTTCGGGCGGAGTGTCGCGCCCCGAAGACATAGAAAAACTGTTGCCTTTTCAGAAATCAGGATTGCGCGGCGTCATTGTCGGCAGAGCGGCTTATTCGGGCGGAGTTGACATTAAAAGTGCGATACGGAGGTTTTCCTGATTGGTCGCCAAACGCATAATTCCGTGTCTTGACGTCAAAGACGGCAGGGTTGTGAAAGGTGTTCAGTTTGTGGAGTTGAAAGACGCCGGAGACCCCGCCGAGTGCGCGGTGCGGTATTCAGAGGAAGGGGCGGACGAAATAGCTTTCCTTGACATAACCGCCTCACACGAGCGCAGAAAAACCATTATTGAAATTGTTGAAAAAACCGCCGCGAATATTTTTGTTCCGCTTTCGGTGGGAGGCGGAATTTCAACATCGCAAGATGTCCGCGCTCTGCTTCTCGCCGGAGCGGACAAGGTCGTCATCAACACCGCCGCGGTTGAGAACCCGGAAATCGTTGAAGACGCCGCGGGAAAATTCGGAAGTCAGTGCGTTGTGGTCGCCATTGACGCGCGGCACGGCGATGGGGATTCGTGGGAGGTTTTTACGCACGGAGGAAGAAAAGCGACCGGAAAAGACGCCGTAAAATGGGCGCGGGAAATGGAAAAAACGGGCGCGGGAGAGATTTTGCTCACCAGCATGGACAGAGACGGCACGCGCGAGGGCTACGACATCGCGCTCACAAAAGCCGTTTGCGAAACCGTTTCAATTCCCGTTATTGCTTCGGGCGGAGTGGGAACGCTTGAACATTTTGTTGAGGGCGCGCGGGACGGCGGCGCGGACGCGCTTCTCGCCGCTTCGGTTTTCCATTACGGGGATTTGGGCATAATGGAAACAAAACGCCATCTCGCTTTAAAAGGGGTGGAGGTAAGAACATGACAAAAAACAAAACAATCAGGGAGCAGTTTCAGAAAACGGAAAAACTTGTTCTTTCACCTCACGCGACTTTGAGTTCGGAATCAAAAGGCAGAGCCCGGCCCGAAGACGAATGCTCAATCAGAAACCCTTTCCAGCGCGACAGAGACCGCATTGTTCATTCAAAATCATTCCGCAGAATGAAACATAAAACACAGGTGTTTCTTTCGCCGACAAACGACCATTACAGAACACGGCTGACCCACGTCATAGAGGTTTCGCAGATAGCACGCACGATAGCGCGGGCGCTCTTTCTCAATGAAGACCTGACCGAAGCCATCGCGCTCGGGCACGACCTCGGGCACACCCCTTTCGGGCATGCGGGAGAGAGGGCTCTGAATGAGGTTGTTCCGGAC
Organism: Candidatus Mycalebacterium zealandia; assembly: GCA_014075295.1. Lineage (NCBI taxonomy): Bacteria > Pseudomonadati > Thermodesulfobacteriota > Candidatus Dadabacteria > Candidatus Nemesobacterales > Candidatus Mycalebacteriaceae > Candidatus Mycalebacterium > Candidatus Mycalebacterium zealandia. Next base: position 495,084 of record CP046180.1, on the reverse strand, counting down.
GGCTTTTTCCATGTGAAGCAGAGTGTTCGGGTCGTTGAGTGTCTTGAAAACAACGGCAAGGGACTCAATTTGACATACGAGGTTATTGACGGAATAACAAAACACTCAAAAGGCCGCGGTCCCATAGATGGAGGGGGAAATGCTCCCGAAACGCTTGAGGGGCAGGTGGTGCGGATTTCCGATTTAATTGCCTACGCCAACCACGACATAGATGACGCCTTACGGTCCGAGATTATTAAGGAAAAAGATTTGCCGCACAAACACATCAAGATTATCGGCAAAAACTGCTCTGAACGGCTGGACAGAATGGTGCGCGACATAGTTTCACAGACAACCCTCAAAAACTACGAAAAAATCTCAATCAGCCCGGAGATTGAAGAGGCAATAGCGGGAATAAGGGAATACCTGTTCAACCATGTTTATCTTGCGGGTGCGGTCAATTTTGAAGCGGAAAGAGCCGTTAAAATGGTGAAGTTGCTTTACAGGTATTTCTGCGATAACAAAAGCGAGGCGGAAAAGCGCGGAGTGTGTCCGCACAGCCCCGAAGACTCGCACGAAAGAGCCGTGTGCGATTTTGTTGCCAGCATGACAGACTCCTACGCCGTGCAAATTTTCAGAGAGATTTTCGTCCCCTCAAAATGGCGGGACGGGAGAGACGCTTAACAGTTCGCCACGCGACACGGAGGAGACCCCTTGCCGAAAACCGTCATCAGACTGGGCGTTCCGCCTTTTTTGAACACTCTGCCGCTCATCACCGCGCTTGAGTACGAAACGGATTTGAGTGTCTTTGAGATTCTGCAAAGCCCTCCGTCCGCCCTTTGCCCGCTTATGGAAAGCGGAGATATTGACATTTCTCTTCTGCCCGCCGCGGACATCTTTGAACGTCCGGGGTTGCGGATTCTCAAAGGCGTGTGCATATCGTCATTCGGCAAGGTCGGAAGTGTGGCTGTGTTTTCAAAAAAACCAATCGCGGAAATACAAACGGTCGCGGTGGATTCAGGTTCAAGCAGTTCGGCGATGATGCTGAGAATCGCGCTTGAAATTTTCCATGGCACGTCTCCGGAGTATAAAAAACGCGAATACGGAAAAGATTTCTTTTCAGGCGTTGACGCCGGTCTGGTAATAGGAAACACGGGGCTCACGCTCTCAAGCGCCCCGCCCGAAGGTTTCCCTTTTGTTTTTGATTTGGGAGAGGTATGGACGAAAAAAACCGGTCTGCCGTTTGTTTATGCGGTTTTCGCCGCACGCAGTGGATTTGACCCGTTTGACGCGCCCGAAGCGCTAATTGCCGCGAAAAAACGCGGGCTTGAAATGGCGAACGAAATCGCGCGCAGGGGAGCCGGGGAACTGAACATCGGGGCGGACATATGCCTTGACTACATAACCAACAAGATAAAATACGATTTGGGCGGCGCCGAGATTGAAGGAATGCTCAAATTCGGCGAACTCGCGGCACGGCTGAAACAAAGCCCCGCCGAGGTGAGTATCAATTTTTACGAAAGGACGCGAACGGAATGAAAAAACGGATAATGAAACTGGGGCACAGCCCCGATGCCGATGACGCGTTTATGTTTTACGCAATGTCGGCCGGAATCGCGCGGTCGGAAATCGCCGAATTTGAGCATGTGATTGAAGACATACAATCGCTCAACAACAGGGCTCTCAACAGTGAACTTGAACTGACGGCTATCTCGGCGCGTAACTACCTGAACGTCAAAGACCGCTACCGCGTGATGTCGTGCGGAGCAAGCATGGGAATGGGCTTCGGGCCCGTTGTTGTTTCGCGCGAGCCCATGGATTCGGTGGAGGGCAAAACGGTGGCGGTGCCAGGGAAACTGACAACCGCGTACCTTCTGTTGCGCCTCTACGCGGATGGATTCACACCGGTTGAAATGCCGTTTGACGCCGTTACAAACGCGGTTAAATCCGGCGAAACCGACTGCGCGCTTCTCATACACGAAGGACAGATTACATATGCGGACGAGGGCTTGAGCCTTGTTTTTGACATAGGTGTTTTGTGGAAGAAAGAGACTTCCCTTCCACTTCCTCTGGGCTTGAATGTTATACGCAGAGATGTTCCGCCCGACATCGCCATGGAAGCCCTGCGGCTTCACCGCGAAAGTATAGAATTTGCCCTTTCAAACAAAGATGAGGCGCTTGATTACGCAATGAAATTCTCGCGCGGAATAGACCGCGCCTTTGCTGAAAAATTTGTGCTTATGTATGTCAACAAATACACGGTTGACATGGGCAATGAGGGGCTCGCGGCGATTGAACTGCTTTATGAAAAGGCGTTTGAGAAAGAACTTGCGGAAGAAAAAATCGTTATTGACCCGCTTCGGGAGTAGGCGTTTCGGAAGCAAAACCCGGAGCGATTCTCAGATAGTAAAGCGCGAACACTACGGCATAAATGGAAAGAACTATCAGCGCGAGAAACTGGTAGCCGACAAGAATGCTTGTGTATTCAAGCATGCCGCCGCCAACCGCGCCCACAAGATTCCATCCGAAATAGATTTCATGAAATTTTTGTTTGCGGAATATTGAACTGAAAACCATATTGGCGAAAAAGATTGGAAGAAATGTCACAATGGAGGCAAACACAAATCTCATTGGGACATTGTCCACCGCAAGAAGTGTGTCAGTTGGTATAACAAGGGCGGGCAGACATGATAAAAGCAACAGAAAGAACGCCGCCGGAACAAGTTTGTCGGATTTGATGATTGCCGCCACCCAGTTTGCCGCCAGAACAAGAACAAGCACGGCGAGAAACACAAGGGAACTATTCAGCCATGTGTTTCCGAAAAGCAGACTGAACTGAATGATGCTCTTTGTTTCAAGAAGCAGAAACGCGGCTCCCATCAAAAGAAACGCCACACAGACAGAAGCGCGCGGCATCGGCAAACTCATACCTTGCGCACGAGGCGCCCATGCCTGAACCGCTCTGAGCAGACCGAGCAGTAAACCGACAAACGCGAGTATGAACAGCATAGCGTATATGTAGATAGACGGCAGATGCTTTTCCGCAATGTAAAGAAACGGCCAATCATCACTCGGTAGCGGAAGATCCTTCGACTTGCCGAGAAACTTCTCAAACGAAACCAAATCAAGGCACGTCATTTTCGAGCTAATTTCAATACACGAAGTACCTTCGGAGGTTTTCCCCGCAAGAACAATCGTTTCAGTGACAAGGTCATGGTGTTTCACCGACCTGATGGGAAAGTGCAAAACCGGAACCGTGCCGGACACCTTTTTCATCATCTCGCCTATTTTCCACGGAATCCACGGCTCTCTGTAAAAGTTGACCGCCATGAGAGTTCCGCCTTCCTCTAAAAGAGACCACGCATGACTGAAAGACTGCTGTGTGAAAAGGTAACTTTCCAAACGAATTTGAGACAGTGAACTCTGTTTTACCAGCGAATCGGTCAGCGCGAAGACTATAAGGTCATATTTTTTATCAGTCGCAGTCATAAAGTGCCTGCCATCGTCAATAACAAGGTCAACTTTCTGCGAAGAATAGGGATAATAGGGAACCGTAGGGTGGTGCTTTACGAGCCGTGCTATTACGGGGTCTATCTCAACCGCCGTTACTTCCTCCGCTCCAAAATACAACGCGGATGAGACATCATTTCCGGTTCCCGCCCCTATGACTAAAACTCTTTTATAATGCGGCAGAGACTTTTCCCTGCGGACAACGTGAACAAGCCCGTAAAGGGAAATATCCGGCGCATTGTCCCGAATTTCCTGATGATCAATCTTGTTGACATAAACTTTCAGGTTTACATCCATATCAACCTTCTGATACGGAGACCATACCGAAGCCATTACCTTGTCATCGTATTGTCTGTCTTCGTAAAAAACCTGAAAAGAAGCGACTAACATAGAGACCGCTATAATCGCGGTTGCCGTTTTTCTTGCGGACGAATCAGGCGATTTTGCCATAAGGAAAATCGGAATACATATTAAAAACCAGACGCCCGCGTTGATTTCAAAAAAACTTATGCAAATAAACGCCGCGATTCCGAAACATGAGCCGAGAATGTCAAAAGAGTAGGCCGCAAGAGGTTTCATTTTCATAAAAACCTTCGCCGTCCTCTGGGCAATTAAAAAGAAAACAGCCGCAGGGAAAAGAAACCAGAACGGGAAAAGAAAAATGCTCTCTCTGACCGATTCCTTTCCTATACCCGCCGAGAAGAAAACCTCTTCATGCCCAACTCCCCCGAAAGATGCGGCTTCCTGGCCGAATCCCGGAACCCCGGGGCTTACAATATAAATAAGAAAAACAAACAGGCAGACCGCGGGAGCGGTGAGATCAAAAAGAACATCGCTTGTTTTTTTACTGAAAAGTGAATGGGAAATAAACCCCGCGCCAAGCCCGATGAAAACCGATATCAAAACAAGGTTGGGGAAAAAGCCCAGATTCCAGATGTTACCCGCCATGAAGCGGATGAAAATAAGTTCAAGAAAAAGGGTTAGGAACCCAAGTGAAAAAAGACGCCATCTGTCACTTACAGGAAACAATGGGAATTCCTGCGTACTTGATTAGACGTTTTGTTAAGCACTAAAACTGTTCTCTCTGGTTCAGTAAGTCAGCGGGGAAGCTGCGGGCTCCGCAAACCAAAAAAAATCAAACGGTTCAGCGAGTCAGCCTGTAAGCCGGGTTCTGTCAAGGGCAACCATTCATCTGCGGCGTCCGTTGCCGGAACGTCTGTAGCAACAACCCGGAAACTATGAGGCGGACCACCTCCCCGCGAATAACGCGGCGTTTCCATATTTGTCTTGCTTCAAGCGGGGTTTACCATGCCGGGAATCGTTACCGTTTCCCGCGGTGGTCTCTTACGCCACCTTTTCACCCTTACCCGCTCATGAGCGGGCGGTCTGTTTTCTGCGGCACTTTCCGTCGCCTCACGGCGCCCGGCTGTTAGCCGGCGCTTCGTCCTGCGAAGCCCGGACTTTCCTCCCGAACGGAAAACCGCACGGGCGGCTGCCCAGCCGACTCGCTCACCAAGAATATTTTATGATTGCCTCATTGGCAAGACCGTCCGCGATTGTATTTTTCTCCCTGCGGACATGGGAAATGGAAACCTCTTTGAGAAGTTTTTCCGCCTCTTTTGCCTCTTTGAAAAGCACGGCGATGTCCGGATGTTTGACCTTCCACAGCCCGTTCATCTGATTCGCGAGCAGAAGGGAATCGGTTTTAACGCTCAGGCGCGTTTTTCCCAAATTGGCGGCGGCGCGCAAAGCGGTTATAAGCGCTGTGTATTCCGCCTGATTGTTGGTCTTTGTGCCGATAAATTTTTTGATTCTTGAAATTACTTTTCCGTCCGCGCCGGTGATTACGACCCCTATCGCAGACTTGCCCGGATTGCCTTTTGAAGCGCCGTCTATGTTGGCAACGGCGAAGTCATCTGCGCGTTCAGTCTTCACAGTAAAGGATTCTGTTGCAGTTCGGACACTGAACTATTTTGACTTGCGTCAGAACCTCATTGAACATCTGCGGCGGAATGTTCATGTTGCAGTTTGTGCACATCTCGTTGCGCGCGACCGCAAGAAAATTCGGATTTTTCTGCGAAACCTTGGTATACACGGGGAGCACTTCGGGGCTGAGATGGCTCGTGATTTGCTCTTTCTCTTCACGGCGCGGCATGTGTTTGCTCTCAAGTTCCTTAATGATTTTCTCAAACTCGTCGATTTTGGGCTGGTATTCCTCTTTTTTCTCTTTGAGCGACTTGTCCAGATTCTCGGTTTCGGAACTGAAACTTTCGGCTTTTTCCATCAGTTCCAGAATGTTGCTCTCAATCTCAAGGCACTCCCTTTTCGCGTCTGTAAGTTCCTTCTGAAGAGCCTCGTACTCTCTGTGGGTTTTAATTTTGAGCAGGCGCCCTTCGGTTTCGTCAATGTAGTTTTTTCTGTCGGACAACTGCTTTTCCAAAAGCAATTTTGACTTGTCCGACTCCTCTATCTGGAGTTTCTTTTCAACCAGAGATTCGCTGATGGACTGGAGTTCGTCTTGAAAAACCGAGACCTCTTTGGGGTATTGTTGCAGGTCTTTTTCTATTTCCCGAAGCTCAATATCAACGGATTGGAGTTTTTTAAGCGAGCCTATCTGCTCTTTGATACCGTTATTTGTTGAACCTTGTGTTTCCCTCATTGGGTTGTTTTTCCACCGGTTGTGGGCCCACCAGGACTCGAACCTGGGACCAACGGATTATGAGTCCGCTGCTCTGACCAACTGAGCTATGGGCCCTGGCGATGAGCCTCCAGCCGTAAACTTTGTATTATAGAAAAAGGGTTTGTGTTTGTCAACAAAACGGGAGCGGTGGCTTTTCCCTTGTGTTTTCCGCGATTTTCACATCATAATTCCGGTGGGCCTCCCAAGGCGTTGAAAGATGGGATTTTCCGAAAGCGAAAAATTGAAAATAACCTCAGCTGTCACATCCTGCGGCGGGGAAGCGCACTTTTTTGACCGGACCGTTTCCACAAATTCGGTCTTACGTGAAATGGGGCGGAACGGCGTGCGTGATGGCACAACCGTTATCGCAGACACCCAGACGGGCGGACGCGGACGCAAGGAAAGACGTTGGGTTTCACCCACGGGCGGCAACCTTTTTATGTCAATGCTTTTCCGCCCGGATTTGAGCCTCGCAGTGTGCCCCGCGACAACATTTATGGCGTCTCTCGCGCTGTCAGATACTTTTGACGGCTTCGGAATGAAGTCTGAAATCAAGTGGCCCAACGACATACTCGCAGACGGCGGAAAAATCGCGGGCGTCCTGTCGGAAGTTGAGCCCGCAGGAGACTTGTGCGACTTCATAGTCATCGGCATCGGTGTCAACATCAATCTCTCGCGCGAGAACATTGACAACCTTATGAAAGATTTTTCAGACCGCGCGACTTCAATGTCGGAAATCCTCGGACACGATGTTGACAGAGGCGAATTTACATCGGCGCTTATCAAAAACCTTTTCGTGCAAAACACCGATCTCGTATCAAAAGGACACAACTGGACGGTCGCGCGGTGGGCGGCACGATGGGGGAAACTAAACGAAACCGTGAAAATAAACGATGACGGCACGGAGATTGAAGGGGTGGCGAGAAAGGTTGACGCTCACGGCTTTCTTCATCTTGAAACGCAAGACGGAAACCTTGTAAAAATCGTGTCGGGAGATGCTGAGTGAAAAATATTGTCGCCTATTTTATTGTGTTGTAGTATTCGGTGCGTGAAAAACCATAGCGAAAGAAACGGTCGTGCCGCGTTCACGCTTGTTGAGCTTCTAATAGTTCTCATAATCATCGGCGTTCTTGCGGCGCTCGCAATTCCAAACTTCATCGGCACAAAAAGCGCGGCGAATGAGTTGAGCGCGAAAAAAATGCTTCAAGTGCTCGGCTCGGCGGAACTGCAATTCGCCATTCAGGATTCGGACGGAGACGGCATTCAAAACTATGTTGACAAAATCGGCGACCTGACGCAGGCGCCTTCACTGCGTTGCCCCAAAAGTTCGGGACGGAGTTGCGGCTCTTTTGACGCCCTCGTTGATGAATCCTTTGAAGGCGCGGATTCGGGCTCGGGGTCTTCGGCGGTGTGCGAAAAAGCCAAATCCGGATACTGCATAAAAACAGATTTTGACTCTCAAAGCGGTAGCGGCTCGGCGGACGGGCTTTATGTCGCGGGCTTCGGGTGGCAGGCGTCTCCCATAAGCATCGGGGTTACGGGTAAAAAAGACTTCGCCATTTACGAAGACGGGGTAATCAGGTGTGAAATCATTAACTATGAAAGCGACAGGGGCGCGGCGGGGTCTTTCACGGCGAACAGGGATTCAGAACCCTGCCCGTAGAAAATGTCAGGGTTGATAGCAATATATTCGGATTTCGGTTCACGGGACTATTTCGCGGGCGTTATGAAAGGGGTTATCCTCTCAACAAATCCCGATGCGCACCTTGTGGATTCAGCCCGTGAGTTGGACAGTTTTGATGTCCGGCGCGCCGCGTTTGTGATAAAAAACTCATACCTGTTTTTCCCGCCTCAAACCGTTCACCTCGCCGTTGTTGACCCCGGAGTTGGAAGCGGCAGAAGACCCATCGCCGTTCAGGCGGGCGAAAATCTTTTTGTCGGTCCGGACAACGGAATATTCACTTATGTTTTCAAGGATTTTCCCTCATTTTCCGCTTATGAAATAGAAAACCCCGCATACACGCTCAAAGCGACCGGTTCCACATTTCACGGCAGGGATATTTTTGCTCCCGCCGCAGCGCATTTGTCTTTGGGCGTAAAACCTGCGGAACTCGGACGTGCGGTTGAAAAACCCGTCATGCTTGAAGTCTCAGAAACGGTCATCCTGAGTGCGGAAACTGCTGAAGGAGTTGCCGTTTACGCGGACGCGTTTGGAAATCTCATATCAAACATCGCGGCGGACGGCATTGAAAATCCGGTTAAAATTGAAATCGCGGGCGCGTTCATAGACGGCGTTTCGGACTCTTATTCAAGTCGCGCGCGAGGGGCGGCGGTGGCAGTCAGGGGAAGTTCGGGCTTTTTGGAAATCGCGGTCAACCGGGGAAGCGCGCTTGAGCGTTTCGGAGGCGAGGGAACAAAAATCATCGTAAGAAAGAGAACTTGAAAAATGAAAATTGAAGCAACAACCGTAACCGTGCCGCCTGAATTTGCCGGAAAAAGAGCGGATTCCGCGCTCGCGCTCATTTTGCCGCAGAGCCGCTCACGCATCGCGGCCCTTATCAAATTGGGCGAAATCCTTCTGAACGGCGTGAAGTTCAAACCTTCGATGATATTTGAGGGCGGAGAAAAAGTGGAGTTCCGCCCCGCCCCGCCCGAGCCGGATATTGCGCTGCCGGAGAACATTCCGCTTGATGTCATCTTTGAGGACAATGACATTGCCGTTATAAACAAACCGGCGGGCATGGCGATTCATCCCGGAGCGGGACGCAAAAGCGCCACAATCGCGAATGCTCTCGCTCACAGATACTCAAACCTCTCAAAAATCGGCGGCGCGCAAAGACCCGGCATAGTCCACCGTCTGGACAAAGACACTTCGGGCGTGATTGTGGTCGCCAAAAATGACGTGTGCCATGCCGCTATTGCGGCTCAGTTTGCCGGTCGCTCGGTGCGCAAGGAATACTTGGCGATTGTGCTCGGAGAGATAAAAGAAAACTCCGGCGTTTTCTCCTCAAAGATAGGAAGAAGCCCGTCCAACAGAAAAAAAATGTCGGGCAAAAATCCCGTAAAAGCGCGCGATTCAGTTACGGAATGGAAGACGGTTGAAAGATTGCACGGATGGACTTTTATGAAAATTAAACCGAAAACCGGCAGAACTCATCAGATAAGAGTTCACTTTGCCGAAGCGGGGCATCCGGTCGCGTGCGACCCGCTTTACGGCGGAAAAAAATCTCCGGGTGCGTCCGGGCTGTCAAAGGTTTTGCGCAGGCAGGCGTTGCACGCGGCGAGCATATCCTTTGTTCATCCGGCATCGGGCGAAGAAGTGAGTTTTTCCGTCCCGCTTCCCGAAGACATGGCTGCCGCGGTGGAGTTTTTGAAGGCGGAAGAGAGAAAGTGAGAAACGGAAATCCACATTCCGGAAAAACTTTAATGTGCTCAGGCTCTGAGGTTTTTAGCGGGAAAGCGGCTTTTGTGTTAATGTAATTGTTTTAGCGAGGTTCGTATGCAAGTTGTTTGTATGATTGAAAACGAAGACTATTGGAACCTTAATTCAATAGTGAGTTCGGGCAAGGAAGTTGATTCCTACGGATACAGGTTTGTAGCCGGAGACCCTTCAGGCTCCGCGCCGCCCGTTACCATAGTGGTGATTGAGCTCGCCAACGCGACTTTCTCGGTCGGGTTCATAGTCAAAGACGATTTCACTGAAAAGGAACTGATTCTCGGCTACATCTGCCAGCAGGCTCCCGACAAGCAGATTCCCATCAAAACGACAATCTCGGACGAGGTCAAAAAGGTTCAGTATGAGGGCAACGAGTTACAGAGAATTGAGTATGTTGGGCTTTCCCTTGAAAAATTTTACGAAAACAGGGGCGCGAAATTCTATCTTCTTGATTTGAGGGGATAAGCGCGTCATTTCGCGGAGAGACAATGAAACAATCACGAAAAAAGATCGTGCTTGCCTACTCCGGCGGGCTTGACACTTCAATCATCGTCAAGTGGCTTATCGCCGAATATAACGCCGATGTAATCGCATTTATTGCCGATGTCGGGCAAAACGAAAACATAAAAGCCGCGCGCGAAAAAGCTCTTGCCACAGGCGCGAGCAAGGTAATTGTTGCAAACCTCAAAGAGGAGTTTGCGCGGGATTTCGTTTTCCCCGCGCTCAAAGCGGGGGCGGTTTATGAAGACTCTTATCTGCTTGGAACCTCGCTCGCCCGCCCTCTTATCGCGCGCAGGCAGATAGAGGTCGCGCTCAAAGAAAAAGCGTTCGCCGTTTCCCACGGAGCAACCGGAAAGGGAAACGATCAGGTGCGTTTTGAACTTGTTTATCACGCTTTCGCGCCTAATATGCGCATCATTGCGCCTTGGCGCGAGTGGGATTTTTCATCGCGCGCGGACCTGCTCGGTTTTGCAAAAAAGCATGGAATCAAAATCCCATTAACAAAAAGCAAGCCATACAGTTGCGACAGAAATCTGTTTCACACAAGTTATGAAGGCGGCATTTTGGAAGACCCGTGGGTTGAGCCGGACGAGGCGATGTTTGAAATGACCGCGTCCGCGCAAAAAGCCCCCGGCAAACCCGAATATGTCGAAATAGATTTCGTAAAGGGCGCGCCCACGCGCTTGAACGGCAAAAAACTTTCGCCGGCGAACCTGATTATGCGCCTGAATAAAATCGCGGGCAGGCACGGAATCGGACGCACGGACATTGTTGAAAACCGCTTTGTCGGGATGAAATCGCGCGGAGTTTACGAAACGCCCGCGGGAACCGTTCTCCACGCCGCTCACAGGAGTGTTGAGTCTATCACCGTTGACCGCGAGGTAATGAGGGTTAAGGACTCTCTTGCGCTGAAAATCGCAGAAATTATTTACTACGGGTTCTGGTATTCGCCGGAAATGGAAGCGCTCATGAAAACGGTTGAGCAATCGCAGAAAAACGTAACCGGCACGGCGCGCGTAAAACTGTTCAAAGGCGCGGTTTCGGTTGTGGGAAGGAAGTCGCCGAAGTCTCTTTACAGCCCCGCGCTCGCCACTTTTGAAAAAGATGACATCTATAATCAGGCGGACGCAGGCGGGTTTATAACCCTCAATGCGTTGCGGCTTAAAGGAAAGCGCGGCGGATAAGAATTGACCGTTGCCGCGAGAAGTTTCCCGCCCGTTCTGCCTGAAAATCCGCGAATTCTCATACTCGGCTCAATGCCCGGCACCCGCTCACTTCAGGCGGGCGAATATTACGCGCACCCTCAAAATCTGTTCTGGAACATAATGGGCGAGATTCTGTCGTTTCCGCCGTCAGACCCATACGGCAAGCGCGTCGCCGCGCTTGAAAAAAACTCGGTCGCGCTTTGGGACACACTCAAATTCTGCGAAAGGCGTGGAAGTTTGGACTCAAACATCAACCCCGCGAGCGAAAAAGTCAACGATGTAGCCGCCTTGTTGGAGCAAAACCCGTCCGTGCGGGCGGTGTTTTTCAACGGACGCAAACCCGAACAGGTTTTCAAATCCCGTATCGCGTCGCAAATGGACGGACGCGTGAGCGGCCGCCTTCACTTTGAAACACTGCCGTCAACAAGCCCCGCAAATGCGGGTGTCACAAAAAAGCGAAAAACCGAGTTTTGGAAAAAATCGCTGACGCGGTTCGCGCTTGCGGATTCCGTTACAATTTAAGACGCAATGGAAAAACATTGCGATTTCCTGATAATCGGCGCGGGCATTATGCGCTCGGCTTGCGCGCGCTCAATACGGTTTTACGAGCCGATAGCCGATACCGTCTCATAAACAGTCCCGCCATTACCGGCTTCACGGTGAAAAAACCGACCGGAAACTGCGGGAAAAACTTCCGCTCTACCGCGAGTGTGGACTGAGTGTTGATGTTTACGGCGTGGCGGAAGCGCGCGCCTGATTGAGAAAGGGAATTTTGGCGCTGAATTTGCAAGCGCGGAGCATCTTTTGCGCGGCAGACCCGAGGGTCCCGTGTTCGAAGACCCGCATCTGTAAAACCTCCGTTCAGTAGTTCTTGACACATCCCCCGCCGTGTATAGAATCTTGCGCGTTCGCGCGTCGGGGTTCCTCCCGTATGCCGAAACGCCATAAGCCGAACAGGATATTGAAACAGAATATGCCGCTAAAAAAGACAGTTGTATTTTTTGTTGTTTTGCTACACTGCGCGGCGGCTTTTTCCATAACGGACACCGCGCAACTCAAACAGGTGGGGATAACGGAAAAACTCGGAGAGCAAATCCCCGGCGACATATCCCTTGTGAATCATCTTGGAGAAAAACGGAATATCGGACAGTTCTTTGACGGGCAAAGACCCGTTCTTTTGAACCTTGTGTTTTACACTTGCCCTCATAACTGCCGTTTCGCGATGCAGTTTCTCACGGAAACCGCGAACGCGCTCGCGGACAGGGTTGACTCCCTGAAAATCGGCGATGATTACAGAGTTCTGACCGTAAGTTTTGATGAGACGGACACAAGCGAAATCGCGGCGCGCAAGGCGGAGGAAAACCGCACCATTCTCACTTACAAAGAAGGCAGGGAAAATTTGCTTTTCTTCACCGCCGGACGCAGTGAAATCAAACGGATTACCGAAACCGCGGGATTCGAATTCAGAAAAGAGGGAGAGATGTTTGACCATCAGTCCGCGCTAATTGTTTTGACTCCGGAAGGCAAAATCGCCCGCTATCTTTACGGCATTCAGCATTCCCCCTCAGACGTCAAACTCGCATTGATTGAAGCGTCAGACGGGAAAATCGGCGGAGGCGGCATAATTAACAAAGTGCTTCTTTTCTGTTATAAATTTGACCCCGTTGGCAAAAAATACGCGCTTCGAGCAATAAATATAGTAAAACTCTCCGGAGTAGTTACACTCTTGGTTCTCACGGTTTTCCTTTACAGAATGTGGAGACGCAAAGCATAAAAGGTCGGAGGTTGTTAGTCCTTAAATGAACAGTTGGTTGCCGGAAGCAGCATCGGAAATTGCGCCCAGAGTTGACAATGTTCTGATTGCCGTAACCGTTATTTCATTCATATTTTTCATAATCATTTCGGTGGTTCTTGTCGTCTTCGCGGTGAAATACAGAAGGAAAACGGCAAACGACAGAACGCCGAGCATCACGGGAAATGAGCCGCTTGAAATAGCATGGACGGTTGTGCCGTCCATAATTCTTGTGGCTATTTTTATACACGGCCTTGTTGTGTTCAATGAACTTAGAACTCCTCCGAACGAAGCGGTTGAAGTTACGGTAGTCAGCAAGCAGTGGCTTTGGCAGTTTGAATACCCCAACGGCAAAAAAACCATAAACGAACTCAATGTTCAGCAGAACCTGCCCGTAAAAATGATAATGAGGTCTGATGACGTTCTGCACAGTCTTTTCATTCCGGCTTTCAGGGTCAAACAGGACATCCTGCCCGGAAGGTTCACACAGCTCTGGTTCACCCCGACCAAGGTGGGCTCATTCATCATCTTCTGCGCTGAATACTGCGGGACGGGGCATTCGCAGATGCTTGCGCGTGTGAACGTCATGAGCCCGGAAGCGTTCGCCCGCTGGGAGGGTAAAGGTGGCACGGACACGGCTTCAACCGGAAGTTTTTCATCTCTTCCGGCGCACCAAAGGGGCGAAAAACTCTACAAAAACAGGGGTTGCAACGCCTGCCACAGCATAGACGGAAGCCCCGGAATCGCGCCTACTTTCAAAGGTGTGTTTGGCAGAATTGAGGAACTTAAAGACGGAAGCAGTGTGCGCGCCGATGAGAATTACCTTATAGAGTCCATTTACGAACCGCAGGCAAAGATGGTCGCCGGCTACGAGCCGGTGATGCCGTCATTCAAGGGAATACTCTCCGAAAGTGATGTTTCGGATATCATAGAGTATGTGAAAACATTGAAGTAGAGAGGAGAATACAATGCCGGAAAACAACACACAAGCCGCTCACACTCCTTATTTCGCTCACGGCGGAACAGGGCTGTGGACATGGTTGACATCCACCGATCATAAACGCATCGGGCTGATGTATCTTGGAAGTCTGCTTTTTTTCTTCGCGCTTGCGGGAGTAACCGCGCTTCTTATGCGCTATGAACTCGCCACGCCCGAAGCCGATGTTTTTTCGCCTCACACATACAACGTTCTGTTCACCCTCCACGGCTCAATAATGGTGTTTTTCTTCATTGTTCCGGGGCTCGCGGCGTCTTTCGGCAACTTCCTCATACCTCTTATGATAGGCGCGAGAGATGTGGCGTTTCCGAAGTTGAACATAGCAAGCTACTGGATATACCTTGCCGGAGCCGCGATTCTCCTCTACGCCCTTCTCGGCGACACCGTTGACACCGGCTGGACATTCTACGCGCCATACAGTGTAAAGAGCGGAACGAACGTCATTTTGATAACTTTCGGGATTTTTGTTCTGGGATTTTCGTCAATTCTGACGGGGATGAATTTCATAGTTACGATACACAAACTCCGCGCGCCCGGAATGAACTGGGGACGGTTGCCGCTGTTTATATGGGCGTCATACGCGACCTCCATTCTGCAGTTGCTCGCAACTCCCGTTGTGGGAATCACGTTACTTTTGCTAATCGCGGAGAGAACTCTCGACATCGGTTTCTTTGACCCCGCCAAGGGCGGCGACCCGATTTTGCTGCAAAACTTCTTCTGGTTTTACTCCCACCCCGCCGTTTACATAATGATCATTCCGGGGATGGGCGTCATATCGGAGATTATTCCGGTGTTTTCAAGAAAGCCCATTTTCGGCTATAAAGCCATCGCGTTTTCCAGTTTCGGAATAGCGATAATCAGTTTCCTTGTGTGGATGCACCACATGTTTGTGAGCGGAATTTCGGTGCTCGCGGCGCAGGTGTTTTCATTCATAACAATGCTTGTCGCCATACCGACAGCCGTGAAAGTGTTCAACTGGATCGCCACGCTTTACAAAGGCTCCATATTGCTCGCCTCACCGATGCTTTACGCGCTGTCGTTTATTTTTCTGTTTACGGTCGGCGGACTGACGGGCGTTTTCCTCGGCGCGCTCGCCGCGGATGTCCACCTGCATGACACATACTTCGTTGTGGGGCATATGCACTACGTTATGTTCGGCGGAACCGTTATGGCGTTCTTCGGCGCATTGCACTACTGGTTTCCGAAAATGTTCGGCAGAAACTTCAATGAGCGGGTTGCGAAACTGGCGTGGTTTCTGGTCTTTATCGGTTTCAACCTGACCTTTTTCATTCAGCACACAATGGGCACTCAGGGAATGCCGCGCAGATATGCGAGTTATCCCGATGAGTTCACCACAAGCCACCTGATTTCAACCTACGGCTCGTGGATTCTGGGGCTTGGAATAATCCTGATGTTCGCGAATCTGTTGCACGGAGTGTTCAAGGGCGAAAAAGCGGGAGACAACCCTTACGATTCAGTTTCTCCCGAATGGCAGACCAAATCGCCGCCGCCTCACGAAAACTTTGAAAAAATCCCGACCTTTACGGACTGGACTTACGGGTACGGTGAAAAATAAACATGTCTGACGCGACACACGAAAGCCACGACCTTGACCCGGTAACCGAATACCAGTCTTCCAAACTTGGAATGTGGCTTTTTCTCGGAACCGAGATTCTGCTTTTCGGCGGGCTCTTTGCCGCCTACGTGCTTTTCAGAGCAAAGTTTCCCGAACTTTTTCATGAAAGCAGTCTGGAACTTAACGTAACGCTCGGCGCAACGAACACGATTATTCTTATTTTCAGCAGTTTGACGATGGCTCTCGCGGTTGTGGCTTCAAAAGCCGGAGACACGCGCAAAGTCCTCATCTACATCGCAATAACGATAGTGTGCGCTCTGGCGTTCGGAGTAAACAAATACTTTGAATACGGCGCGAAGTTCGACCACCACATCTACCCGGACACGAACATATTTTTCGCCCTTTACTTCATGATGACCGGGTTGCATATGATTCACGTTTTTGTGGGAATTGTTCTACTGGTCGGGATTTTTGTTCTCGCGCGCAGGAGAGTTTTTAGCGCGAAATACAACACGCCGGTTGAGCTTGTGGGGCTTTACTGGCACCTTGTGGACCTGATTTGGATATACCTTTTTCCGTTGCTCTATCTCATTGGCTGACCGGAGGAAAAAATGTCAACGCAAGAAAACACACAACACGACGACCACTCGCACGGAATACGGCAGTATGTGGTTGTGTGGATTACGCTTATGGCGCTAACCGTGCTAACGGTCTGGAGCGCGGGCAAAGATCTGGGCGGCTACCTGAACATAACAGTCGCGATGGTAATCGCTTCGGTCAAAGCGGGCATAGTCGCACTCTATTTTATGCATTTGAAATTTGAGGACAAACTCACCTGGGTTTACGCCATCTATCCGCTTTTTCTGCTTTTCCTCCTCATAGGATTCACAATGTTTGAAACCTTTACGCGCATTCCCGCGGTGGATTAAATGCTCGCACGTCTTTCGATCATTTCGCTTGTTGTTCTTCTGGTCTGGGGAAACGTTGTCGCGGGCTTGAAGGTCGGGCTCGCGTGCCCTGACTGGCCGCTTTGTCACGGCAAAGTCATTCCGCCCCTGCATTGGGACATATACGCGGAGTTTCTGCACCGCGTCATCGGAGCGTTCACGGCGGTTTTGATAATCTGGCTTTCGGCTCGCCGCTTCAAATCCTACGAGGGAGCGAAAAAAGCGATTCCGGCGGGCGCGGTTGTTCTGCTGCTTTTTCAGATTGTTCTCGGCGGGCTTGTTGTTCTGCTCAAAATCCCGACCGATTTAACCACGCTTCATTTCGCAAACGGCGTGTTGATATTCTGTCTCGTGCTTTACATGAGCCGGTTTGAAAACGACTCGCGCGGCGGGCTCGCGCTTTCGGGAATCGGAGGAGTATGGTTTGTTTTCGCCGCGATTGTTTTCATTCAAGCGGTTCTTGGGGCGCTTGTGCGCCATTCGCACGCCGGTCTCGCTTGCGGGCTTGATTTTCCGAAATGCCTCGGCGCGTGGTTTCCACCCGAACTTTCGGGCACGGTTCTGTATCATTTTTCGCATAGAATTCTTGCGTATTTGATAACTCTGTTCGCGATTGGAATAGCGGTTTTCGGTGACGGAAAATCAAGAAAAGCCGCCTATGTAATTCTCGGTTCGGTTTTTATTCAAATTATCATCGGGGTCGGAATGATTCATTCCGGATTGCAGTTTGTCGGCACAGCCCTTCATCTTCTTGTCGGCTTGCATATTCTTTCATACGGGCTTACGAGATGGTTTGACAGTGAAACCTCCACTTAAAAGGCAATGAAAAATCCCATCCGCGAAATAGTTGTTTCAACGGTAATCCTCTCAAAACCGGGAATTATCCTGAGCGTGGTGTTCACGGGATTTGCCGGAATGGTTTTGTCTCAAAAAGGCATTCCGGCGCCGGGTATCGCACTGCTGGGCTGTTTGACCCTCATGGCAAGCGCGGCGGGCGCGGCGATTTTCAACAACTTTCTTGACAGAAAATCCGACAAACTGATGAATCGGCTGAGCGCGAGAGTAAGCGCGCTTGAACGGCTCGGAGAGGAAAACTCCGTCATTGTTTCGTGGACTATGATAGCGGGCGCGACAGTTGCTTCCGCAATTTGGATAAACGCCCTCAACGCTTTTCTTATCGTGCTTGCCGCGGTGAGTTACACGGTTTTATACACAATGTTTTTGAAGCGCAATTCGCCGTTCGGCACAGTTCTGGGCGGAATTCCGGGAGCGTTGCCGGTTTTAATCGGATACACGGCAATACGCCCCGTGATAGAAACCGAGGCAATTATTCTTTTCACTTTTATGATGCTCTGGCAGCCGCCCCACTTCTGGGCGCTCGCGCAGAAATACAGCGGTGAATATGAAAAAGCGGGCATCGCCGTTCTGCCGGTCGCGTTCGGCGAAAAATACACAAACATTTTGATTATCCTTTATTCAATCTCCCTCATTCCGCTGACTCTGATTATGTCACTCATGGGCATAACTTCGGGCTACTTCGCCGCAGTCGCGCTCGCGCTGGGCGTTTATTTCAACATAACGGTCGTAAAATGCGCGATAGCAAACAAGGGATACGAAGGCGCGTTCGGCGCGTCAATCGTCTATATGTTGCTGATAATGACCGCGCTTATTGTGGATATCGCAATGAGACAAAGAGAGATTGATAGGTTGATGGAGTTTGTGTGAGGGGGTTTTTGGGATTGAGAATGTGACAGGTAAAATGTGATTATGGCAAAGGAAAAGAAAGTCCGGGTAGAAAAAAGAAAAAATGATATTGTTCAGGTGAAAAATCCAAGAAGCGGACACTACATAAAAATTGACAGAACTCTCGGCGTAATTGTTTCCAGTAAAAAATCTGATGGTCCTTATAAAAACATACCAATCGCCAGAAAACCGTTACTTAAAAAGAAAAAAAGTCTGAAATACAAAACCGCTGAAGAAAAGAAATCAGTGCCTCTGGTACTGATGGAAAAGTCTCAATATGCCACCAACAAATGTGTTTTCCGTAATGATGATGCCGGTGTGTGGCTCTACCAAACAAACTGCCTGGAATTCATGGACAAATTGATTGAACAATACCCAACGGGC
The DNA here is from genome assembly GCA_014075295.1 of Candidatus Mycalebacterium zealandia. Classification (NCBI taxonomy): domain Bacteria; kingdom Pseudomonadati; phylum Thermodesulfobacteriota; class Candidatus Dadabacteria; order Candidatus Nemesobacterales; family Candidatus Mycalebacteriaceae; genus Candidatus Mycalebacterium; species Candidatus Mycalebacterium zealandia. Next base: position 476,334 of record CP046180.1, on the reverse strand, counting down.
AAATTTGATATGGTTTTTGCCGATCCCCCATACTTTTTATCCAATGGAGGTATAAGTTGTCACGCTGGGAAAATGGTTAAAGTGGACAAGGGAAGTTGGGATAAATCTAAAGGAGCGAAATTGAATCACGAGTTCAATCTGGCGTGGTTATCAAGATGTCAGAAACTTCTTAACCCAAACGGCACAATCTGGGTGTCGGGAACACACCATGTTATCCATTCCATTGGTTACGCAATGCAACAGTTACGAATGAAGGTATTAAATGATATTACGTGGGAAAAACCGAACCCTCCTCCTAATCTGTCTTGCAGATATTTCACTCACTCAACAGAAACCGTGATCTGGGCGGCAAAAAATGAAAAATCCAAGCATAATTTTCATTATAAAGAAATGCGTCAGGAAAACTGCGGAAAGCAAATGAAAACCGTATGGAACATGAAAGCGCCTGGCAAGGAAGAAAAAAAGTTTGGAAAACACCCAACCCAGAAACCATCTTCATTGCTCGAACGAATTATTCTGGCAAGCACAAACCCGAATGATTTAATCTTTGACCCTTTTGCCGGAAGTTCAACAACCGGAGTAGCCGCCGTTACTAACAAAAGAAAATTTGTCGGTTGCGAACTGGAAACAAACTACATAAAAACATCGACAAAACGCCTGAAAAATGCAATAAAAGAAAACAACGAAAAACTGAATTTTTAAGGACTATTGAATGAAAACCGGAGGGAAATATGGAGGAAATACAATTACAGGATTAAACTTTGAAAAAAAAGTTGATTTCCTAAATCTTCTTGAAAAGATTCCAAACTATAAAGTTGTCAAATCCTCAAAAAATGCGGGGCATGAAGTTCGCTATTCAGGTGAACTTGTCGCCAGATGCTTCAAAAAACACGATTTCTATAAATTCTTAAATGAACACAAGATTGATTGGACAAAACTGATTTCCAAACGCTTATTACCGGATAACGCTTTGCTTGTGATTGTCCGAGAGACCTTGTTTATTATAGAAGTAAAGTATCAACAGGTTGCCGGTTCAGTTGACGAAAAACTGCAAACTTGTGACTTCAAACGCAAACAATATCTAAAACTGGTTAACCCAATAGGATTAAAAGTCGAATATGTGTATGTGCTTAACGATTGGTTCAGAAAACCGGAGTATAAAGATGTTTTAGACTACATAAACAGCGTTAACTGCCATTATAAATTTAACGAGTTGCCGTTAGCGTGGTTGGGATTGCCGGAAAAACAGTAGAGAAAAAAACAAGGATATTCCTCTAATCATTTCCCCTTCAAATACTCCACATAGCCCTCTTTTTCCAACTTCTCAAACTTCTTTTTAACTCCGTCCGCGAGGGATTTTTTGAACTCAATCAGTTTTTTTCTGAGTTTGCCGTCTTTGACCGCGAGAATTTCCGCCGCGAGAATTCCGGCGTTTTTTCCGCCGTCAACCGCAACTGTGGCAACCGGCACGCCCGAAGGCATTTGAAGAATGGACAAAACCGAATCCACGCCGTCAATTGAGTTTGACGAGTTAATCGGCACACCGATTACCGGAAGCGGCGAAATGGACGCTATCATTCCCGGCAGATGCGCCGCGCCGCCCGCTCCGGCGATTATGACCTCAATTCCGCGCTCATGCGCTTTTTTCGCGAAATCAAAAAGCCGTTCGGGAGTCCTGTGGGCGCTCACGATTGTAACTTCGGTCGCAACGCCCGTCTCTTCCAGAAACGCCGCCGCCTCTTTCATAACTTCAAGGTCGGAATCCGACCCCATAACAATGCTTGCAACCGGTTTACTCATGACACCACACGTAGATTTTGTTTAATAAAACGCGCTTTTTCAAAGGCGCTCTCAAGATTTTTGTCAACAACCGTAACGTGCCCCATCTTCCTGAACGGCTTTGTGTGCTTTTTGCCGTAGATGTGAAAATTCGCCCCGTTCACTTTCATACATTCCTCCAACCCCTCGTAAACCGCATCTCCCTCATGCCCCGGCTCTCCGAGAAGGTTCACCATAACGGATGGGTTTTTGAGGTTTGTGTCTCCAAGCGGAAGCCCAAGAACCGCCCGCAGGCACTGCTCATATTGTGAAGTGACGCACGACTCTATTGTGTGATGACCGCTGTTGTGCGGGCGCGGCGCGGACTCATTCACCAGAATTTCGCCGCCGGACGAAAGAAAAATCTCAACCGCAATTATTCCTCGTAAATCAAGCGCTTGCGCGATTTCAACCGCGACTTTTTCCGCTTTGTTGAGTGCCCCGGGGTCAACATCTGAAACCGGACACGCGAGAAATTCCACAAGATTCGCCTCGGAATTGAACATCATCTCAACGGGCGGGAAACAGACCGTTTCGCCGCTTGCGCTCCGCGCCACAATAACGGACAGCTCCTTTTCCACGTCAATCAATTCCTCAACAACCGAAGGTCCGTCAAGCAGGTTCTCAAGGTCTGATTCGGAGCGCACGATAAATATGCCGCGCCCGTCATAACCACTTGTGCGGAGTTTCTGCACAAACGGGATTTCAGCCCCGCCACCGGAGACGGCTTCCCTTATTTCGCGTGCGGAGTCAAAAAGCGCAAATTCCGGCGAAGCGATTCCATTTTTCCGGTAAAACTGTTTCTGAATCCCTTTGTCCTGTATGAGAGAGATAATTTCCGGCGAAGGATTTGTCTGCACTCCCTCCGCCGCGAGTTGCTTCAACGCTTCCGTGTTCACATGTTCTATTTCTATGGTGAGCGCGTCTGCGGAGCGCCCGAAGCGCAGAACGTCTTCAGAATTTCTGAAATCCCCTTGAATAAACTCCGAACACACGCCCGCCGCCGGACAGTCGGGGGAAGGGTCAAGAACAAGAGTCGGCAGATTCCATCTGCCCGCCGCGAGGCACAGCATCTTGCCAAGCTGTCCGCCGCCGAGAATTCCGAGCCGTGTTTTTATGCCGCCTGTGCCGGTTCGGTTCATTGTTAAATTCTATCCTAATATGGCTTCAAGTTCGGCGGGGCTTTCAATGAGATGCCGCGCGCCCGCGGATTCAAGTTCATCCCTGCCTCTGAATCCCCACAGCACACCCACCGGAAGCATCCCCGCAGACACCGCCGTTTCCATGTCTATCGCGGAATCTCCAACAAGTGCGGCTTTTTCCACCTCAACCCCTATGCGTCCGCAAACGCCCAGCGCGCCTGCGGGGTCGGGCTTTCTGGGAGTGCCCTCTCCGTGCCCGACGACTTCGGAAAATTCCCACCGCGAAAGAAGTGTCTGCGCGATTTTTGAAGTCATTTCCTGCGGTTTGTTGGAAAGAACGGCAACCTTCACACTTTTTGAGCAAAGGACGGAAAGCGCCTCGGCAATTCCGTCATAAAGTTTCGTGTGGATGTCAAAAGCGCGCCGGTAAAAAATCATAAAACTCTCAACGCACTTGTTCACCTGCTCCGCGGACGCGCCGTCAGGAAGCGCTTTTTTCATCATCGCCGCCGCGCCTTCGCCGATAAAAAACCTGTATTCGTCAAGCCCGCGTTCGGCAAACCCGTTCGCGCTTAAAGACATGTTGGCGGCGTGCGCAATGTCGGCAACGGAATCTATAAGCGTTCCGTCAAGGTCAAAAATTACGACTTCGTATCTCAAAACGCTTTTTCAGTCCGCCCCTCTCAAGTATTTTGTTTTCAACTCTTCAATCGCTTCGGGCTCGCCGACAAAAGTTACCGAATCGCCTTCTTCAAGAATTGTGAGCGGACCCGGAACAACGGTCTGTCCGCCGCGCCTCACAAGGGCGACCAGACATCCTTGCGGAAGCCGCGAATCTTTAAGCGGCTTACCCGTGAGCGAATGCGCCGCGCTGTCCCACTTTCCGATATTAACGGTGATTATCTGCTCGCTGCGAGTGAATATCGCCCGCAGGTCATCCTCTCCGGCGGCGGACAGCCAGTCAGTAAAAAAGCCCTGCGCTTCAACAATACTGGCCATTCTCGCGAGTATTCTTAAGTGCAGATTCGTGTCATCGGACGGACTGATGAGGAAAAACAGCGCTCTGGCTTTCGGCACTTGCAGGCCGGGCGACTCCGGGTCGGGAGGCATTTGAACTCCGGCGCACGAACGGACCATCACAATTTCCATTTTGTCAATCCCGTCAAGCCGTAAATGCGGAAGCGCGACTCCTTCTTCGGTAACGGGCGTTATGCCGACACCGGCGCCATGTATAAAACGCCGCTCAAGTTCGCGCGAACCGAACCTCTTTATTCGCCTTCCGAATTCCTCGGACGCCATGTTCACGACCGTCTCAAAATCAACTCCGTCCTTATTCTCCAAATCAATCACCGCGCTTCCGGCCATAAGGCGGTCAAACGGGTCGTCTTTTCTCAACCCCTTCTCTTTGAGTATTCCCCTGAGTTCGGTGTCCAGCCCCCCGTATCTTGAGCGTCCCAGATTCTCAAACATATGGAATATCGCGCCGTCCCTTTTGAGTTTTTTGCGAATGTAAAGCCGGTACCACAGCATGCACACGACCACGACCACGGCAGTGAACAGTTTTGAGGAAATTCCCACGCTTGAAAACAGCCATAGCGATGACACAACCCCCGCAATTTGCATCCAGGGATAAAACGGCGACCTGTATCCGGGGTCGTAACCCTCAATCCTGCTTTCCCGCATCACGATGACCGAAAAACACAGAATGGCGAAAACAAAAAGCTGGAACGCGCTGGCGAGTTTTACAATCTTCGCGGGGTCAAGAAACACGAGAATGAGAGATATGAACACGACCGTGAGAATCAGGCTGTAAATGGGAGTGCCGTTGTGCGAAATTTTCGCGAAAACGCGCGGTATAATGTCATCGCGACTCATTGCGAGGGGATAGCGTGACGCGGTGAGAATTCCCGCGTTGGCGACTGAAATAAACGCCGCAATTGCCGCGAGCGAAATCAGGTAGAGACCCGTTTCGCCAAAAATCGCCTGCGCGGCATCGGCGGCAAGAGTCGGGTTTCCAAGAAGCCCTCCGAGCGGAATTACACCGACCATCACCAGAGTTCCAAGTCCGTAAACGAGAACCGAAACGCCAAGCGCGTAGAACATTCCGAGCGGAATTGTTCTTTCGGGATCTTTCACCTCTTCGGACAGACTTGTAACCTTCGTTATCCCCGCGTAACTGATGTAAACCATTGCCGAGGTGGACAAAAGCGCCTGCGCGGGAAAATCAAAAAATGTTGAAAGATTTGAAGGCTCAATCTTTGTAACGCCGCCCGAAACGAAGACCGCGAGAATTAGAACAAGCACACCGACAAGCCATTTTTGAAACTCGCCGCTTGACTTCGCGCTGATCCAGTTAATCAAGCCCAGAGCGATTGACGCCAAAATTGAAATAGGCACAATGTGTTCACTGTATTGGGGGAAAAAGAGCGCAATATAAAAGCCCATTCCTATGAGCGCAAAACCGGATTTAAGAACAAGCGCAAGCCAGCTTCCAATGCCGCCGACAGTGCCGAAAAGAGGACCCAGAGAGCGGTCAATAAAGTAATAGGCGCCGCCCGCCCTGGGCATGGCGGTTGAGAGTTCGGCTATGCTGAAAACGACCGGAATGAGCGCAAAAACCGCAACCAGATACGCAATAACAACCGATGAACCAAGCCCGTATTCACTCGCCGCAAATCCGGGGAGAAGGAAGAATCCCGCGCTCAAACTCGTGCCCGCCGCGAGAGCGAAAATGTCTTTCACGCCAAGTTCTTTTTTCAGTTTTTTTGAATCTTCAGACATTGAATTCCCGGCTCCGGTGCTAACCCGAAAAAAGCGACACAAGGCTGAATATTGGCAGATACATGGAAATCACTATAACCGAGACCGCAACGCCGACAATAAGGGTTGCCGCACTTTCAACCGAGGACTGAACCGACAAAGACAGCAGGTCCGCCTCCTGCTGATAATTGTCAGCGAGCCCTTCAAGCACGCGCGGAAGTTTCCCGCTACGCTCTCCCGCATCAACCATTGAAACAAACACGGCGGGAAACAGCCGCTCTGAGCCGAACGATTCCGCCACTCCCCCTCCCCTGACCATCTTGCGCGCCGCGGCAATCACCGCGCTTGAGAAAAAGCGGTTGTTAGACGAGGAAGAAACAACTTCAAGAGCGGAGACAAGCGGAACTCCTCCCCGCAAGAGGGACGCAAGCGTCCGGCAGAACCGCGCCAGAATTGACCTGTGCACCATCGCGCCAAAAACCGGCATGAAGAAAAGCATGCGGTCAAAAAACATCGCCGCGTGTCCGCCGCGCCGGTAAAGCGCGATTGGAACAATTACCGAAAGCGCGGTGAAAACGGCGATATACGCGAGGTTTGATTTCAAAAAAACCGCCGAGCCCACAACCGCGCGGGTTAAGGCGGGAAGAGGCGCCTGCATATCGCTGAACACTTGCGCGAACACGGGCACAAGAAACGACATTGCGAGAAAAAGAACAATCACGGAGGTAACCACAATCGTTAGGGGATAAACCATCGCCGCCTTCATCTTTTTTATAAACACTTCCGATTTCTGAAGACTGTCGGCAAAATCCGCCATAATTTCGCCCATATCACCGCCGCTTTCCGCTGCGCGCACAAGCCCCGTGTAAAGAGGCGAAAACGCTTCGGGACACTTCTCAAGAGCGGAGGAAAAACTTTCTCCGCGCCGCACTGAAAGAGCAACCTTCTCGATGATTTTCTTAAACCGCGCGTCCGTCTCCTGAGTCGCGAGAACATCAAGCGCGTACGATATGTCAATTCCCGCGCCCGTCATAACGGAAAACTTTCTCGTAAATGCGTAAACCGCGGAACGCGAAACCGCACCTGTGTGGATTTCCATTTTGAGAAGTTTCACCGCGCGCTTCAAAAAACCCGCAACGGTTGCGTGATTTCTCATAAAACCGGCCACGCCCTATGCCTCCTTGTTTGAATCGGGCGGAGTGTTCTTCACCACCTCTTCAAGTGTTGTTATTCCGAGCGCGAGTTTGCGAATCGCGTTCCGCCTCATCGTGTTTATCCCCTTGTCCGCCGCCCACCGCCGCATCTCGCTCAGAGACGCCCGGCGGGCTATCATCTCTTTGAGTTCTGAATCAACAACGGCGACTTCATAAACCGCCTCCCTCCCCCTGTATCCGGTTGAGGAGCAGTTGTCGCAACCCGCGCTCTCATACACCGCGTCTGCGGGACATTGCTTTTCGGATATGCCGGCAGACTTAAGGGCGGCGGAGTTTACGGCGGCGGGCTTTTTGCAGGAGGGGCAAATGACCCGCACAAGCCGTTGCGCGACAACGGCGTGAAGAGAAGACGCGACAAGAAACGGCTCAATGCCCATGTCAAGCAGGCGGACGACAGACGAAAGCGCGTCCGAGGTGTGGATTGTGGAAAACATCAGATGCCCCGTGAGAGACGCTTTGACGGCGATGTCGGCGGTTTTGGAATCCCTGATTTCGCCAACCAGAATCACATCGGGATCCTGCCGCAGAAAATTCCGCAGGCATTCGGAGAAAGTAAGCCCGATGTTCTCGCGTATCTGCACCTGATTTATTCCACTCAAGTTGTATTCAATCGGGTCCTCTGCGGTAACGATGTTAATCTGCTCGCTTTTTATCTCCTCAAGAACGGAGTAAAGGGTCGTGGTTTTTCCACTCCCCGTGGGACCCGCAATAAGCACCATTCCGTTTTCGGCTCTGACAGCTTTTTCAAAATCGGCGAGTTGCGAATCTTCAAATCCCAGCTGTTTGAGACTGAAATTGAGAGGGCCTTTGTCAAGAATACGTATGGCTATTTTCTCGCCAAAAGTTACGGGCACAACCGAAACCCTGCATTCAAAATCGTCTCCGCGCGAAGTCCGGAAATTCATCTGTCCCTGCTGAGCGCGCCTTTTCTCAGCGATATCCAGTTCGCACATAACCTTGATTCTGGAGGTTAGAATTGGGGCGATTTCAATGGGAAGACGGTGAAAAACGTAGAGCACGCCGTCAATTCTGTATCTGACCCTGAGTCCCTCTTCATACGGCTCAAGATGCACATCACTTGCTCTTTTGGAAAACGCCTCCTCAATAATGGAACCGGCAAGCCGGACAACCGGGGAGGAGATTGAAAAATCGGCGTCCGCGCGAAGCGCATATGCGCCACTCGAAACGCGCGCCACTTCCTCAATCACACCGCGTATGGAATCTTTGCTAAAAACACCCGACTCGTCCCCGGCTCCGTAGTTTTTTTCTATGAGGTTTTGAACGGTGTCGGAAGAAACGGGCACAAAATCCGCACTGCTTCCGTAGCGGAACTTTACATAGTCCAGCACTTCGGGAGCCGCGCCGGGCGCGACCGCCACAATCACTTTGCCGTTTTTTCTGTAAACGGGAATCGCTCCGTGCTCACGGACAAAGTTCTCCGGAAACGCCGCAAGTAAATCAGAATCTATCCTCGTGTCCATTCTCACCGGGCTATTTTCTGCCCCGCGGAAACCGCCTGCGGAAAACTGTTTACTCATCATCCGGTCGTCTGAAAAAGTTGGTTTGAGGGAACAATATACCAAAAAACTCCAAGCGGCGGCGGGAAATCAATATCGCTTTTCAATTCCGCCCGTTTAGTGTTAGTGTTAGAATTGATTTTCCGCTTCCGGCTCGAAAATGACCTTTCAAAAACTCATACTTTCACTTCAAGATTTCTGGGCAAAACAGGGTTGTATGATTGTGCAGCCGGGCGACACGGAAAAAGGCGCGGGAACCTTTAACCCGCACACTTTTCTGCGCTGCCTCGGGCCCGAGCCGTGGAAAGCGGCTTATGTGGAGCCGTGCAGAAGGCCTACGGACGGCAGATACGGCGACAACCCCAACCGGCTTCAGCACTACTACCAGTTTCAAGTGCTGATAAAGCCGTCTCCCGAAAACATTCTGGAGATGTATCTCAAATCGCTTAAATCATTCGGCATAGACCCGATGAAGCACGACATACGGTTTGTTGAAGACGACTGGGAATCACCGACACTTGGCGCGTGGGGGCTGGGCTGGGAAGTCTGGCTGGACGGAATGGAAATTACACAGTTCACCTATTTTCAGCAGGCGGGCGGCGTTGACCTTGACCCGGTATCGGCTGAAATAACTTACGGAACGGAAAGAATCGCGATGTATTTGCAGGAAGTTGACAACGTTTTTGATCTGGAATGGGACGGCGGAATTTCCTACGGTGAAATACACAAGGAAAGCGAGTTTGAGTTTTCAACCTATAACTTTGAGATGTCAGACCGCAAAATGCTAACGGATTTATTCAAGCAGTTCGGAGGAGAATGCGAAAAACTCGCGAACGCCGGTCTGCCTCTTCCCGCCTATGAATACTGCATGAAGTGTTCGCATGTTTTTAATCTGCTTGACGCGCGCGGCGCGGTGGGAATTGCCGAGCGGGAGAACTACATCGCGAAGGTGCGCACTCTGGCGGCGGCTTGCTCTCAGGCGTGGCTCAGAAAACGCGAAGAGTTGGGATTTCCCCTGCTCGCCGCCGGAAAAACGAAACGATGAAGAAAGATCTTTTCATTGAACTCGCGGTGGAGGAAATTCCGTCCGCGATGGCGCCGGAAATCGCACGCGGTCTGTCGGAAGGTTTTGAAAACCGCCTGCGGGAGTTGAACGTGGGTTTAAAAAAAACCGTATGCCTTCACACGCCCCGACGCTTCTCGCTGATGATAGAGGGACTGGAGCCGCGCGGAAAAGACACGCTGGTTGAGAGTTTTGGACCTGCGGAAGCCGCGGCTTTCAATCCGGACGGCTCGCCCACCAAAGCCGCGATTGGATTTGCCCGAAGCAAGGGCGTGAAAGTGGAAGACCTTGAAACAGCCCAGCGCGAGCGCGGCAGGTTTCTTGTGTTCCGGCGGAAAACAAAGGGCGAAGATTCGGGGCGTATAATCGCACGGGAAACGCCCGCGATTATAGCGGCGGTTCGCTGCGCAAAATCAATGAGATGGAACGGGCAAAGCGCGGTATTTGCAAGGCCCATAAGGAAAATATCGTGCTTTTACGGCGGCAAACCGCTCAAAATTGAAGCGCCCGGAATACCCTTTTCAAACACTGTTTCAGGGCACAGATTCGCGGGAGGCAAACCCTTCAAACCCGCCGGCTGGAAGCCGTATCTTCAATTTTTGAGAAAAAACTTTGTCATCGCCGACCCCGAAGAGCGGCGCACGCTGATTGAAAAAGAGGTCGCGCGCGAATGTAAAAAACTCGGCGGCGTTTTCAGACGGGACGACGAATTGCTTGATACCGTCTGCGGACTTGTGGAACACCCGCTTGTTCTCTCTGGAAATTTTGAGAAAAAGTTTCTTGAACTGCCGCAAGAGGTTCTTACAAGCGTGATGAAAAACCACCAGAAATACTTCCCCGTATTTTCAACATCGGGCGGACTCATGCCGCATTTTGTGTTTGTGTGCGGAACTCCCGTCAAAGACGCAAGCGCGGTAATCAAGGGAAACGAAAGGGTGTTGCGCGCGCGGTTCGTGGACGCGGAGTTTTTCCACACAGAAGATTTAAAGAAACCTCTCCGGGACAGAACCGGCGAACTTGAATCAATGATTTTTCTCTCAGGGCTTGGAACCTACGGCGACAAAACCGCCAGACTTGAAAAAATCGCCGCCGAACTCGCGCTCAAGACCGGTAAAAAGACGCTTGTGAACAAACTGAAAAAATCCGCACGCCTTTCAAAAGCCGATCTCGCAACACAGATGGTTTTTGAAATCCCCGAACTGCAAGGCGTTATGGGCGGACACTATGCCTCAAAACAGGGCGAAGACAAAGACGTTGTCGCCGCGATTGAGGAACACTATATGCCGACCGCAAGGGACTCGGAGATTCCCGCAACGGACGCGGGCGCGCTGCTGGCAATAGCGGACAAAATTGACAATATCTGCGGCTGTTTCTATCTGGGAATGAAACCGAGCGGTTCGTCCGACCCGCTCGCGCTCAGAAGGCAGGCAATCGGGCTTATACGGACGGCGCTTGATAAGAATCTTGATTTCAGCCTCGCCGGACTCATTGACTTCACGCTCAATTTGTTGAAAAAAGCGTCCTATTCAGCCGCTCCCGTAACGGACATAAAACAGGTTGGCGCCGAAGCGCGGGATTTTATCGCCGAAAGGTTCAGAAGCGTTATGGCACATGAAGCGAAAGCGGACTCCCTTGAAGCGGTTATCTCCGCGGGCTTTGACGGCGTAACGGACTGCGGGCGGCGGCTTGCCGCGCTTGAAGGCGCAAGAAAGTCAAAATCATTTATGACACTCGTGGCGTCTTTCAAAAGGGTCGTGAACATTCTCAAAGATGGCACGGACGGGAAAGTCAATCCGAAACTGTTTGAAAATGACGAGGAAAAAACGCTCTGGAAAGCGGTTGAAAAGATTGAAAAAACCCCCGTCAAGAGCGGTTACGAAGCACACCTGAAACTGATAGGGTCTTTGAGCAAACCCGTTGATGCGTTCTTTGAAGGCGTGATGGTAATGCACTCCAACAAACGCATACGGAAAAACCGCATCGCCCTGCTCGGACACATAAAAGACCTGTTTTTCAAAGTCGGCGACTTGTCAAAACTGGACTCGTCAAAAGACTGACCGCGCCCCCCTGATCCTAAGACGCAAACGCGACCGCGCGGGTTTCCCTTATCACCGTTACTTTGATTTTTCCGGGATAGGTAACTTCGTCCTGTATCTTCTTGGCAATGTCCCTTGAAAGCGATTCGCTCTCATCCTCACCCAGAGCGCTGTTCTCAACAATAACGCGCAGTTCCCTGCCCGCCTGTATCGCGAAACATTTGCTCACGCCCGTGAACGAATTGCCGATTTCCTCAATCTCCTCAACGCGCTTGATGTATTTCTCGAAACTCTCCTTTCTCGCTCCGGGGCGTGAAGCGGAAATTGTGTCCGCCGCCTGAACAAGAATTGAAAGAACATCGGTAACCCGCGAATCGTGACTTTGCTCAACGGCTTTTACCACTTCCGGGGCTTCCTTGTATTTACGCGCAAGTTCCGCCCCTATCTCCACATGCGAGCCCTCAACCTCATGGTCAACCGCCTTTCCGACATCGTGAAGAAGCGCGGCGCGCTTGGCGCGGTTCTGGTCGTAGCCGATTTCGGCGGCGAGCATGCCGCAGATGAAAGCCACCTCTATTGAGTGGTTAAGCATATTCTGCGCGTAGCTTCTTCTGTATTTCAGCATTCCCACATGGCGCACAAGTTCGGGGTCCATGTCGTGAATTCCAAGGTCTAAAACCGCGCCCTCGCCGGCTTTTTTAATCTCCTCGTTTATCTCCTGCTCAACGTCGGAAACAACCTCTTCTATTCTCCCCGGATGCACCCTGCCGTCATCAATAAGCCGTTTGAGCGACACCACGGCAATCTCACGCCTCAAAGAGTTCAGGCTCGTGAGAACAACCGTGTCGGGTGAGTCGTCTATGACAAAATCAACCCCCGTGCGCACTTCCAGAGCCCTGATGTTTCTGCCTTCGCGCCCGATGATTTTCCCCTTTATGTTCGGGTCGGGAAGGGTAACGGTTGAGGACGTGTTCTCAGCCGTGTATTTGCCGGCATACCTGTGAACCGCAAGCGCGATTGCCTTCGTGGCGGCCTCTTTTGCTCCCTGCTCGGCGTCCTCCTGAATTTCTCTAACCCTCAAGGAAGCCTCCTTTTTCGCCTCGGCCTCAAGTGTCTCAAGCATCTCGCGCTTTATCTCCTCGGCTGACAAGCCTGAAATCTCTTCAAGGCGTTTCGTCATGTCCGACTTAATTTGGTCAATCTCCGAGTGCCTTTCTTTGAGCGACTGCTCAAGGGAGTTCAGACTCTGTTGCCGGCGTCCCATTTCGGTTTCCCTGTCGGCGACTTCCTGCAGTTTTTTGTTGACGGACTCGCTTTTTTTGCGAACATCCTGTTCAAGAGACGAAAACTCCCTGCGTTTGTCTTTTTCCATCTTCTCAAAACTGTGCTTGTTCTTGCGCGTTACTTCGGAAGACCTTGACTTGGCGCTTTCAATAATCTTGTCCGCGTCCCTTTTCGCCCTGTCAACAATCTGTTTGGCGAGAGACGACTTTTTTGAAAGATTGTTTTTTTCCTTCGCGGAGATAATCAAATGGTGTATGGCAAACCCCGCAACGAAGAAAACAACTCCGCTCATAAGAACCGTGATATAAATAGAATCAAACATTTTTCAAACCTTCCTTCCGGGCGCGGAACACGCCGCGCTCGGTTATTACAAATCCGACCCGCGCGTCATGCGGCTCGGACGGTATTTCAAAATCAACAAACTGAAAGGAATACGCCGCCGCGCAAACCTTTTCGGTATTCAAACCGCGCGTGGTGCGATCGTAAAAACCCTTGCCGTATCCAATCCTTGAACCGGAACGGTCAAAACACAGACCCGGAACCACGATAAGGTCAATATCGGACGGCGCGGCTTCGCGCGCGGGGTCTTCTGGGGGTTCGGGAATTGAAAAACTGCCGGCGGACAGTTCGCCCGCGTCCGACACTTCAAAAAACCGCAAATCCCGTCCGCAAACTCTGGGGAAAAACACCTTCTTCCCGCTCTCACGCAGAACCGGCAGAACGGGGGAAACATCCACTTCACCACGTACCGCGCTGTAAAGCGCGACCGTTTGCGCGGACCGGAAAATGTCGCTATTGACAATCTCCGAAGATATGGCGGAACTGAGTCCGGCAAGTTCCGAAGCGGACCTTGCCACTCTCAAACGCTCAAAGCGTTCTCTTATTTCAGTCTTTGAAAGTCGCGTGTCGCTAAACTTTTCAAATATCTCATCGTCTCTCGGCTCCATAAGCCATTTTGAGCTTAATGAATTTGGCGATAAGAGAGTCGTCCACAACTTTCTCAATACCGGCAAGTTTCTGTTCACTGTTTTCCCTCAACATAAGCATTTCGTCGGCTATGTGGAGAGCTGCGTAAAAAAACTGCGGGGGCGGCACAGTGGTTGCGGATTTTTTCTTCAGAATATCTGAGAACTCTTCCGATTTGCTTTCCAGAAGAATTGCGGCTCTTTTAATCCGCTCCTCATTTTCGGGAGCGGTTTGGACAACATATACCGTGCCAAAAGCCGTGATTTTAACCTCAATCTGCTTGCTCGAACCGTCCAACAACTAACTCCTGACACTCATATGCGCTTCAACGCGCTCAACAACGCCTTCTACCCTGCGTCGTAATTCCCGTCTTTCTTTTTCAAGCCTCTCCACCGTATTTTCCAATTCCCTGACCCTGAAAATAAGACTCTCGTAGTCATCCAAAAACTCATCAGCAAGATTCACACACTTCTGAATTTTCTTTTCAAGGTCTGAAATCATAAGCCAACACGGCTATTGTAATGTTTTCTTGAAATTTGTTCAAGTTAATGGGAACCTAACTGTGCAATGCTCAGCCCGGAAGCCCTTGAAACACTTGATGAAACGGAAAAGAGGCACGAACGGAACGAAAAACGGCTTTCCGAGCCCGAAATAACGTCCGAAGACATTGTAAAACTCTCAAAAGAGATATCGGAAATTTCGGAAACGGTGGAACTTTACAGGAGATACAAGGACATCCGAACACAGATTGAGGAAAACACGCCGCTGCTTGAAAACACCGAACTCGCCGAACTCGCGCAGACGGAAATAGAACAACTTGAACGCGAAAGCGGCAAGTGCGAAGGCAGGATAATGGAGTTGCTCACCCCTAAAGACCCCAATGACGAAAAAAACATCATTCTTGAAATCCGACCGGGAACCGGCGGGGAGGAAGCGGCGCTTTTCGCGTCCGACCTGCTGGGAATGTATTCAAAATTCTGCGAAAAAAACGGCTGGACTCTCACCTTAATATCGTTAAACGAAATGGAAAGAGGGGGAATAAGGGAAGTCGTCGCAACCGTTGAAGGGAAAAATGTTTTTGAAAATCTAAAACACGAGAGCGGTGTTCACAGGGTTCAGCGCGTGCCAACCACCGAAACGGGCGGGAGAATTCACACCTCAACGGCGACTGTCGCGGTTCTCGCCGAGCCGGAAGACGTGGACGTGGAAATTGATGAAAAGGATCTCAAAATTGACACCTACAAAGCGTCCGGTCCCGGAGGGCAGCACGTGAACAAAACTGATTCCGCGGTGCGCATAACTCACACGCCGAGCGGCATAGTGGTTCAGTGCCAGAGCGAAAGATCTCAACACAAAAACCGCGCGCAAACCATGAGGATGATGAGGGCGAAACTGTATGAACTGGAAACGGAAAAACAGGAAATCAAGAGAGCGGGCGAAAGAAAGAAACAGGTCGGCGGCGGTGAAAGAAGCGAAAAAATCAGAACCTACAACTTTCCGCAGTCAAGGGTAACCGACCACAGAATTGGCTTCACGCTTTCAAACATAGACACGGTTATGAACGGAGGCATTGAAAAAATTATTTCCATGTTGAAAAACAGCGATGCCGCGGCGGGAAAAATCGGACACTGAAAATGGAAGACGCCGCTCTCAGAATTATAATCACCGCGCTTTATCTCGTCTCGTCCGCGCTTCTTATCGCGTTTATCGCGGGCGTGCGGACACGCAAAGCGGGTTTCGTCGCGGGAATCGCGGGCTTTGCCGCGCAAACCGCTCTGGTCGTCCACCTGTTTTTTTCGGGCTCGCCGCTCGCGGGAGGACTTGGAAAATCCCTGTTTCTGTTTTCATGGTTCGCGGTGATGGCATTTTTGTTCCTGTCATTTGAGTCCAAAATACGCGCTTCGGCGCTCGGAGCGTTTGTTTTCACGCTCGCTTTCATAACAACCGCCCCATCGGTTCTTCCGCCCGCCGGACTGGACGCGCCGAGCCCGCTTGTTACTCAGCCGGTTATTCAAACCCACATCGCGCTTATTTTTCTCGGACAGGCGTTTTTCTTTGTCGCGTTTGTCGCGGCGGTTCTGTATCTGTTCAGGGAAAGACGCATAAAAAAAGGCACCCTCTCCACGAATAGCAACGGCTCATTTCTGCCCATAACGGGGCTGGACAGGGTTCAGCACATAAGTCTGATTTACGGCTTTCCGCTCGCGACACTCGGTCTCGCAATGGGGTTTTTCTCGGCAAGTCAGATGAATGCGGACTGGTCATGGAGCAAAAAAGAAACTCTTTCGGTCGTAACATGGCTCATATACGCCTTTCTTATAAACGGAAGATTCGCCTACGGATGGAAGGGAAGAAAATCGTCTTTCGGCGCGATAGCGGGATTTATCGCGGTCATCGCGGTGTTTTTCGCGAGTTATTACATTATCCCCGGCTGGCATACCTTCGGCTGAAAAACAGAAAAAACAAACGGCTCAAAAAAAAAGGCGCGGGAAAATATCCGCGCCTTTTTAGTTTTTTCGGGAAAATTCCCTCTATATGTAGTGTCCGCCGTTGAGACGCAGGGTGGTTCCCGTAATCCAACTTCCGGATTCCGCACACAGATAGACAACCGAAAGAGCCACTTCCTCGGCGGAACCGAATCTGCCAAGCGGTATGTCTTTGAGAATTGTCTTTCTTATGTCTTCGGGAACGCTCATGAGCATGTCGGTTTCAATAAAACCGGGAGCCACGGCGTTCACTCTGATTTTGCTTCTGGAAAGTTCGCGCGCCATGCTTTTTGTAAAACCGGTTATTCCGGCTTTTGTTGAAGCGTAGTTTGCCTGCCCGATATTTCCCATTTCCCCGATTATTGAAGAGATGGAAACTATTGAGCCGCCGTCCTCATTCGCGGAAAGCGGGTCAAGCACGGCTTTTGTGCAGTTGAAAACACTTGACAGGTTTGTCTGAATAACCTCGTTCCACTGCTCAACCGTCATTCTTTTGAGCATTCTGTCTCTGTTCACTCCGGCGTTGTTAATCAGAATGTTAACCTTGCCGAAATGGTTGACGGCCGCCTTTCCGACCATCTGAGCCTGATCGTAATTGCCCACGTCGGCGCGCACGGTTACGCATTTTCTTCCGAGCGATTCAATTTCTTTTTTAACCGCGTCCGCAGCTTTGTCGTTTCTTGCGTAGTTAAGCAGTATGTCCGCTCCGGCTTCGGCAAGAGCAAGCGATATCGCTTTTCCTATTCCTCTTGAGCCGCCCGTAACAACGGCAACCTGACCTTTAAGGTCGTGCATTTTTTCAAGCATATTTTTTAACCCTCCTCACCTTTTTAGTTGGCGAAGACAATAATTTATTTACGGATACGGTTTTGTCAAATGGCGGACAATTGAAAAAAGATTTTCATTGATTACTATATTTTTCAAACTTTAAGTTCAGGGAGGCGATTATCATGGCTGTAGCACGCGTAACAGAGGTTATAGGTTCTTCAACAAAATCGTGGGACGACGCCGTCAAGGAAGCTCTTAAAAGGGCGAATAAAACCTTGAGAGGACTCACGGGTATTGAAGTTACAAAAATGAACGCTCATATAAAAAATGGCAAAATTGCCGAATACAGAGCGCATGTAAAAATAACCTTCATTCTTGAAGGCTGACGCCTCAAGCCGCGGAAACAAACTGTTTCTCCGGCTCCGGCGCCGATTGAAATCGGCAAATGGATTTTTTTGTAAAATCTCACGGCCTCGGAAACGACTACATAGTTCTTGAGGAAAAATCCCTTTCCTTCAAACTCACGCCCGAAGCCGCGCGGCTTTTATGCGACCGGAATCTCGGAATCGGCTCGGACGGAATTCTGCTTCTTGTTGAATCCGGAAAATCCGATTTCGGATTAAAAATTTTCAACCCGGACGGCAGCGAAGCCGAAAAAAGCGGAAACGGTTTGCGCATATTCGCCAAATTCCTCCGCGATTACAAACACACAAATTCGGACAGTTTTTCCGTGGAAACCCCGGGCGGAATTGTCAGGGCGGAAATTCAATCGGAAAACGGCCCTGTTTCATTTATCAAGGTGGAGATGGGAAAAGCCGTTTTTGACGCCGCAGAAATTCCCGTGTCGGGTGGTTTTTCGGGAGATGTTGTCGGTGAAAAAATAGAAGCGGACGGAAAACGGTTTGAATTTACCGCCGTGTCAATCGGAAATCCGCACTGCGTTATTTTCACTGAAAAACCCTCGGAAACACAAACCAGACAGTTCGGTCCCGCGCTTGAGAACCACGAATTTTTTCCGAACAGAACAAACGTGCAGTTCGCGCGTGCGGCGGCGGAAAACCTGCTGGAGATTTTTATCTGGGAGCGCGGAGCGGGATACACGCTCGCGTCCGGCTCAAGTTCATGCGCCGCGGCGGCGGCGGCGGTAAAAAACGGTCTGTGCGAAAACCGTCTCACGGTTTCAATGCCCGGCGGAACGCTTGATATTGAGGTCGGGACGGATTTTGAAATACGGATGACCGGACCCGCCGAAGAGGTGGCGTCCGGCAGTTTAAGCGCCGGCATTTTGCGCAAACTCTCCGCGCAACAGACAGAATGAACGGCACAATTTTCGTCTGCTCAGATATTGTTCCCGTTTCGTGCGAGCCGGTAAAAAACGGCGCGGTCGCGGCAAGCGGCGGGAAAATAACCGCGGTGGGCGGCGCGGAGGAAATAAAAAAAAGTTTTCCGGATTTCACAGTCCGCGATCTCGGGCGCGGCGTTGTCGCCCCCGGATTTATAAACTGCCACACGCATCTTGAACTGGGCTGGCTCAAGCCCGAAAAAAAATTCAAAAGTTTCACCTCGTGGCTTAAACACATAATTGACGGAAAATCGTCCGGGGCGAACACCGGAAAAATAGAGCGTTCCGTAACTGACGGCATTAAATCCCTGATTCAAAGCGGCGTAACAACGGTCGGTGAAATATCATCCTACGGAAATGACGCAGACATATTAAAAAACAGCCCGCTGAGGACGGTTCTTTTTCGTGAAATAATGGACAACAGACCGGACACGGATACGCAGACCGAACCCTCAGAGAGATTTGAGGAGCGGCTTTTTGCCCACGCGCCGTATTCGTGCGGTCCCGAACTTATTGAAAAAGTTTTCAAAATTTCGGCGCGCGGCAACATTCCGACCGGAATTCATCTCGCGGAAAGCCCCGAAGAAACCGCTTTTGTAAAAGGCGAAAAAAACGGGTTTGAGGAAACAATATATCCCCTTATCGGAAAACCGCCGATGAAGCGGCACAAAGCGGAGACGCCTTTTCAATACCTGCGTGCAATTGAAAGCGGCGGCGCGAAGATTACGGGGGTGCACATGGCGCACATTAAAAAAAGCGAAATAAAACAGATACAAAAAACGGGCATGGGCGTTGTTCTGTGTCCGAGGAGCAACGAGTTTCTCGGCACGGGAACGGCTCCGGTTCCGGAGTATGCGGAAATGGAAAGAATCGGCCTCGGCACGGACGGGCTTTCAAGCAATACAACGCTCAATTTTTTTGACGAAATAAAAGCACTTTATAAACTCCTGCTCCCGCTCGGAGAAAACACGGCGGCTGAAAAAGCCGTCCGCATTGCCACGCTCGGCGGAGCCGAAGCGCTTTTCATGGAAGACAAAATCGGAAGCATTGAAACCGGAAAAGACTCAGATTTAATCTTTATTGAGTGCGGAGAAACGGAAAATCCGTATTTGGAGATTGTGAAAGCAAACAAAGCGGAGGTTTTGTAATGGTATGGAATTTAATATGCGTGATGGCGGGCGGCGCGGCGGGGTCGGGACTGCGCTACATATTTTTCCGCGCCGTTCCGTCCGCGAGTTTTCCGGTCGGAACTCTCGGAGTGAACATAATCGGCTCGTTTCTCATAGGGCTTGCGTATATCCATTTTCAAAACCGCATCGCGGACGAATCCATGCGTTTGCTCTTAATGACGGGACTACTCGGCGGATTTACAACCTTTTCCGCGTTTTCGCTTGAAACTCTGAACCTCATACAAAACGGCAATTTAACCAAAGCGGGGCTAAACATTGTTTTGTCCGTTTCCCTCTGCCTGATTGCGTGTTTTGCAGGAATGTGGACGGGAAACCGGGTTTAATGCGGTTTTCTATTCACGCCTTTTTGCTGTTTTAGCGTGAACGAACCCTGTTTTCCACCCTCTATTCACGCTTTTTTGACATTTTGGCGTGAATTTGTATACTTGTAACGGATGCCAGTTTCTCAATCTGTCAGAAAAAGAATTCAGTCTTTACGTGAAGAATACGCCTTTCTGAAAGCCGGCAAGGAATCACTTTTAACCCTGATTGACGATGCGGAAACTCCGGAGAACATCTACAACTCAAACGCGATAGAAAATTCCACTCTGACGCTCAAAGAAACGGAGAAAATTCTGCTGAAAATGGAAATTTCCCGCAATGTGTCCGTACGGGAAATATTTGAGGCAAAAAATCTGGCACGGGTAATTGCATACAAACGCGAAAAAGCGGCAACCACTCCGCTGACCGGGGAATTGATTCTTTTTCTCCATAATATGCTCATGAGCGGAATTGACGACTCCATAGCGGGGCGGTTCCGGCAAAAAGGCGAATTTGTAAAAGTCGGATTTCACATAGCGCCGGGACCGGAGCACGTTGAGCAAATGATAAATGAAATCCTGATTTTCCACTCAAACGATATGGAAGGTTATTTTCTGGACAAAATAGCAAAATTCCATTTGGATTTTGAAACCATTCATCCATTTTGCGACGGCAACGGACGTATCGGGCGGGTTATTATAAACTTCCAACTGCTGGCTCTGGGTTTTCCGCGCGTAATAATACGCAATAATGAAAAACAGATTTATTACCGGGCGTTTGACGAATACAGGGAAAAAGAAAAAACAAAAGGCATGGAGAAAGTTATGTCGCTTGCCCTGCTTGAATCCCTGCATAAAAGAACAACCTACCTGAGAGGTGAAAAAATCATCCGCCTGTCGGACTACATAAAAGCGCATAAACTTTCTGCGTCCTCATTCACAAACGCCGCCCGCAGACAGACTATTCCGGCTTTCCGCGAAAAGGGGGTTTGGAAAATTGGGGAGGAACAATAATGAACAGAATTATTAAAGGTGTGTTTTCATGAATGATGAGAGATATAAACTACCAAAAAAGGTTGAGGGACTGCTCGGCGGATTTAATCTTTATTGATTGCGGAGAAACGGAAAACCCGTATTTGGAGATTGTGAAAGCAAACAAAGCGGAGGTTTTGATTTAGAATTAGAGGAATGGATAAAAATAAGATTATGAAAAAGAAATTTAATTATTCAGATAATAATGGAAAGGTGATTGTCGGTAACGGCGATTACAAATTTACAACAGAGTGGAGCAGAGCATCTAACAAATCAATACATTTTTATGATCACCCGGGAGATATAAAAGGTATTGCATTAGCAGAAAATCTTAATGATGGCGATTTCAAACAAAATGTTTCCAAGTTGAATTTGGCAGAGTTAAATTATTCATCCGGATCTAGGACTTTAGGCCTAAAAGATGTTGCTGTATTTCAAAATACAAAAGGCGAATTCTTATTTGTAAAACCTATAAGAATAAAAGATAAACAAAGGGGAGATGACGAGGATTCTTTTGAATTTGAATATGACATGAAAGGTGTGTCAACAAGTCAAATGATTTGGATGGAAATTCAAGTTTGGTTTCGTAAAAATTGGAAGAGGGTACTGTACAATCAACTTTTGGGTTTTTGTTTAGGAGATTTAATTGATGCGATTAAAAATAGACCTCAAAAATAAGACTGCTCTCTCAAGTATCTGTGCAACCCATTACTTCTTACTGTTTCGTTCTTGCTCTTTTTTACAATACTCTGCCATTGCTTCTTGATTCTTGCGCAGAGTCCTTTTAATCCACCTATCCGCAAATTCTCTCCTTAATGTGTAGAAGTAGAAAACCGAGAAAACGATAAGCGGAAGGAAAGATAGTAACCAAAGCAACGAAACTTCCTTGTTATTCCAAACTCCGACAATCTGAATTATAAGACCCAATAACAAAATGACTGTGCCAAGAATTCCATCAAGGTATGAGGGAATGTTTTCATATTGAGAAATGCTCGCAGTAGATCCCGTCGATTGTGTTTTACGCCTCTTTCTCGTTAGGGTTTTCCAATCAAACTCATAAAAGAAAGACCAACCAATAAAGAACACTCCAAAAATATCTAAAAGCAAACCGATTGCGTTAAGAGGTATCATGTTGAAAAACTAGAAACTGCCCTCAAAACCAAAGAGATTAAAGTCTAGCCCCTACTTGTCGGACTTTGCCAAATTACAATCACGACAAAGCATCTGGCAATTTTTTTGTTCCGTCTTGCCCCCTTTGCTCCAAGGGTCGATATGGTCGGCGTGCATATTGCTGATATCAAACGCCTCTCCGCATTCTCCGCATTTGCCCTTTTGCCTTTCGTAAGCGATGCGTTTTTGCTTATCGTCAAAGCTACGCAGATTAAGGTGTTTTTCTTTTCCTGTTAGCAAATACTCATAAATGCCTTTCTTTCTCTGTATCTCTTCGTCTTCCATGAGGTTGGCAATTTCTTTTTCTAGTTCTTCGGAATTGAGTTTTTTGTCTTTATGCTCATTATAGAGCAATCCCCACCCTAGCCCTTTCATTTCCCTGCGGTATTTCGTGAATGTACCTTCCGTCCAATCAATGACCTGTTCAAAATATTCCCATAGTGGTTCGGCACTTTCATTGTGTTGGCATTTCGCCATATATTCTTCTATGGATTCTTCATCTTTCATCCATTTGATGACAGTTTCTAAATACTCTTGCCGATTTGCTTCGCCACTTAAATACTTACTGCCTTTGCCATGGGCGGGACCACTCACCTTGCTAAAATAGCGTTTGGCATCAGAAACCCAAGAGCCAGCATAAACCGCATTTCTGAGTTCTTGATCCGTCAGTTTTATACCGGCGATATTGATGGTTTTGAACCACGCAAGCCTTTCACTATCCGTGCCAGTACACTGATAAACCATCAGTTCATAATCTAAGATTTTTTCTTTTTCGTCATCTTGTAGATTATGGAAGAATCTTCCCTTATAAGAAAAATCACCCTCAACATACTGACAAATTGAAATTGTGCGTTGTTGTCCGTCAATAATCTCAAAATTGTCATTATCTCTGACCGACCAATACATTACATTGAGCGGAAAACCTTGAGTCAGTGTATCAATCACCGCCTCTCTTTGTTCATCCTTATAAACAAATTCCCTTTGATAAGGGGGACGGATATCTAACTTGCCACCATAACCACGAACACCGCCTTCTCCATCGTCTTCGTAGCCTGCCACCAAATCGCGGACTGTTATTTCTTTGAGTTCTATATCCATAATTAAGCCTTTGGTTTTTTGTTTTTGATAACAATACGAGCATAAATCTCTTTGTTTCCAATCATAAAACGGCTGACTCTTCCTGTTCTTTCTTTCACCAGAACTCTATCAATTCCCAATATTTCAAACTGGTTGGGGTTGTGTTTATCCAAAAATGTGATGGGTACCCCCATTGCTCCGTCATAATCTTTCGGAATCTCTTGGACTTTATCCACATTGATAGCGTCATAGTTGTCGTAGTGTGGATACTCTTCGGGGTTATAAGTTTTGTAAAGGATTAACTCTTCGTGACGTTTTTCATGGTCGAAATTGGTAAACCAATTTATGCTCCCTTTGCTAAAATACTTAATGCCATTCTCTATTTTTTTGCGTGACTCCGTTTTAATATCGTAATCATCAGGTACTTGAAACCATTTTGTACCCCCATTATCACACCCTAACCACAATTTATTTTGGTTGATAAGTGGGAAAATTTCCTTGTAAGTGATAGCGTTTTGGTCACCGACAATCAAAAATTTCTTGTCGTATTCAATCAATTGGGCAATGTATTTCCTAAAGAGAGAAAAGGGCGGATTAGTAACGACAATATCGGCTTGCTTTAGGAGGTCAATACACTCTTCACTGCGAAAATCCCCATCACCCTTTAGGTGCTTAACTTCAATTTCTTCAGTATCGGGGATTTTGTTGTTGTTCTTATCCCCTTCATACTCCAAATAAATCGCTCGGTCAGAGTCATGACGGCTAAACAAATCCATATCCTGATTTTTGTAGCAGGTTGCTATCAGTTTTTTCAACCCTAATTTTTCAAAGTTGTAAGAAAAATAATGAAAAAAATTGCTCACTCTTGGGTCATCGCAATTGCAATAAACCACCTTGCCCTTCAAGTGCTTCTTATAATGTTTCAGCTCTCTTTCAATATCCTCAATCTGGGTATAAAACTCATCTTTTTTATTCCTTTTGGCTTGATGCAAATTGTGATTTAATGTCTTCACCCCACCCTAACCCTCACAAACTCCTTCTTCCCTATCTTCACTTCAAAATCGTTGCCTTTCGGCAGTTTTGCGGCAATGTCCGTGTATTTCTCGCCGTTTATTGTAAGTCCGCCCTGTGCAATAAGCCGTTTCGCTTCCGCTCTGCTTTTAAGCGATGTGGAAACCTCGGACACAAAATTAAGAACGGTTTTTACTTTCGCCTTTTGGACGGTTTTTTTCTTCGCATCAGAGGGGAATTCCCTTTTTGAAAACTTTCCGGAAAACGCATTTTGCGCTTTTTCCGCTTTTTTCTCATTGTTCAGCCACGCAGTTATTTCAAACGCGAGCGCCCTTTTCGCGTCCATCGGATGAGATTTTTTGAGTTTTTTAATCTCCGCCGGGGTTTTCGCACTCAAAAGTTCGTAATATCTCCACATCAATTTATCGGAAACCGACATAACCTTGGCAAAAACATCTTCGGGCGTGTCTTTTACGGCTATGTAGTTGCCGAGCGATTTTGACATTTTGTTCACGCCGTCAAGCCCTTCAAGAATTGGAAGAAACAAAGTCGCCTGTTGGGGCTGTCCCGAACGTTTCTGAACCTCTCTGCCGAGCAGAAGGTTGAAAGTCTGGTCGGTTCCGCCTATCTCCACATCGGCTTTCAAGGCGACCGAATCGTATGCCTGAATAAGCGGATAGAGAAACTCTTTCACTGAAATCGGCGCGCCGCTCTTGTAACGGGTTTTAAAATCGTCCCTTTCAAGCAGATTGGCGACATTTGCCATACCCGCGAGGCGCAAAAGTTCCGCAGAGTTCATTTTTGCGTGCCATTGGGAATTAAAACGCACTTCGGTGCGCTTTTTATCCAGAATTGGAAAAACCTGTCCTTCGTATGTTTTCGCGTTTTTCTTTATATCCGCGGGCGACAGCAGAGGACGCTCATCGGTTCTGCCGCTGGGATCGCCTATTTGCGCCGTAAAATCGCCGATGAGAAAAACAACCGTGTGCCCCAAATCCTGAAAATCGCGCAGTTTGCGCAAAAGAACGCAGTGCCCCAGATGCAGGTCGGGCGCGGTCGGGTCAAAACCGGCTTTAACGCGAAGCGGTTTTCCCTTCTTCAGTTTTTCAAGAAGTTCCGAATCCGAAACAAGCCCGTCCGCCCCCTTTTTGATAATCTCCAGTTGCTGTTTCGGGTCTTTCATCAGGGAAGTTCCGTTTCACCCATAAGAAAACGGTCACACTCTCTGGCGGCTTCGCGCCCTTCGTTTATCGCCCAAACCACAAGACTCTGCCCCCTTCTCGCGTCTCCGGCGGCAAAAACCTTTTCAACATTTGTGCGGTAATCGCCGTATTCGGCTTTTATGTTTGAACGCTCATCGCCGGCAAGACCCATCTTATCAATAATTCCCTGTTCGGGACCCAGAAATCCCAGAGCCAGCAGAACAATCTGCGCGGGCCAGAACTGCTCCGTGCCAGGCTGTTCCTCAATGGACATCCGCCCGTCTTTGTTTTTCCACTCAATCCGCACGGTGCTTAGCCCCTTAACTTTTCCGTTATCGTCAGTCTCAATGCTTTTTGTAAGAACCTGATATTTGCGCGGGTCGTCCCCGAAAACCGCCATCGCCTCCTCCTGACCGTAGTCAATGTTGTAAACGCGGGGCCACTGGGGCCACGGATTGCCCGCCTCTCTGCCTTCGGGCGGACGGGGAAGAATTTCAAACTGTAAAAGACTTTTGCATCCGTGCCTCATTGCGGTCGCCACGCAGTCCGTTCCCGTGTCTCCGCCGCCGAGAACAATTACATCGGCATTTTTCGCCGATATCGCGCCCGTTTTTTTGAAGTTTGAATCAAGCAGTTTTTTCGTATTCTCCCGCAAGTATTCCATCGCGAAATAAACCCCTTCGGAATCCCTGCCGGGAACTTCAAGGTCTCGCGCGCGGGTCGCTCCGCAACACAGAACAACCGCGTCATTTGATTTCAAAAGTTTATCGGGAGCGATGTCCTTTCCAATCTCGGTGTTAACGAGAAACTCAACGCCCTCGCGTCTCAAAATCTCAACCCTTCTCTCAACAACCGCTTTGTCAAGATGCGGATTAGGAATGCCATACATCAAAAGTCCGCCAACCCGGTCGTCCCTCTCATAGACGACAACCGTGTGACCGGCTTTGTTCAGTTGCGCCGCGCACGCGAGCCCCGCGGGACCCGAACCCACAACGGCGACTTTTTTGCCGGTTCTGGAAGCGGGAGGAACGGGAACTATCCAGCCCTCTTCAAACCCCCTGTCCACAATGGCGCACTCTATGGATTTTATCGTTACGGGCGGCTCGTTTATGCCCAGAACGCATGAGCCCTCGCACGGCGCGGGGCAAACCCTTCCGGTGAATTCGGGAAAGTTGTTGGTTTTGTGCAGACGGTCAAGCGCTTCGCGCCAGCGCCCTCTGTAAATCAGGTCGTTCCATTCGGGAATAAGGTTGTGAATCGGACATCCGGTTGCCATTCCGGCAAGCATGTCGCCCGTTTGGCAGAACGGAACTCCGCAGTCCATGCATCTTGAGCCCTGAACGCCGAGATCTTTTTCGGAGAGATGCCCGTGGAACTCTCCCCAGTCCGCAATTCTTTTTGACGGGTCGCGGTCTTTGCCGAGCCGCCTGTCGTAGCGCATAAATCCGGTCGGGTTGCCCATATAATCTCCCTAATTACCGCCCACGCGTGCAGAGTCTTTAATGTTTTCCTCAAACGCCATCATGAGCGCCTCGTCTCCGCTGAGCCCGCGCTCCTCAATCCTGCTTATGGACTCAAGCATACGCTTGTAATCATTGGGCATAACCTTGACGAATTTCGCGCGTCCGCTCTCCCAGTCGTTCAAAATCCTTTCCGCGACCGCACTGGAAGTGTATTGAAAATGGCGCATAATCATTGTTTTGAGCTCCCGCTCGTCATCGGAATCAAGCCCCTCAACGCTGACCGCCTGAGTGTTGCAGTTTTTCTTTTCAAAGTCGCCCCGTTCATCAAACACATAGGCAACCCCGCCCGACATGCCCGCCGCAAAGTTTCTTCCCGTGCGCCCCAGAACCACCACGCGCCCTCCGGTCATGTATTCGCAACCGTGGTCTCCCACGCCCTCAACAACCGCATTCACGCCGCTGTTTCTAACGCAGAACCTCTCTCCGGCAATTCCGCGAATATAAGCCTCGCCCGCGGTCGCGCCATAGAAGGCGACATTGCCGACTATAATGTTGTCTTCGGCGACAAAGGGTGATTCCCCCGGCGGAAACACCGCGATTTTTCCGCCTGAAAGCCCTTTGCCTATGTAGTCGTTTGAATCGCCTTCAAGCAGCATCGTCATTCCGCGCGGAACAAAAGCCGCGAAACTCTGCCCAGCCGAGCCGCGAAAACGCAAAGTAACGGTGTCGTCTTCAAGCGTCATGGAACCGTAGGCGGCGGAAATTTTGTTGCCGACAATCGTGCCGACCGTGCGGTCTGTGTTTTTGATTTCAAGGTCCGCTTCAACTTTTTCGCGGTTTTCTATTGCCGGAGAGCAAATGGAGAGCAGTTTTGTCATGTCCAGAGAGTCCGCTATGCCGTGGTCCTGCTCAATGCTGCGATAGGTTCCGTAGTGGTCGGGAACATCGGGCGAATACAGAACGGCGTCAAGATTCACGCCGCCCGCCTTCCAGTGGCCTTTTAGTTTGACGCTCCGGAGTTTGTCCGTTCTGCCTATCATTTCATTGACGGTGCGGAAACCGAGTTTCGCCATAATCTCCCGCGCCTGCCGCGCGACAAAACGCATAAAATTGACCGCGTGTGCGGGGTCGCCGGTGAACTTTTCGCGCAAGGCCGGGTTTTGAGTCGCCACGCCGACCGGACAAGTGTCCAGATGGCAGACTCTCATCATCACACAGCCGAGCGCGATTAGCGGCGCGGTTGAAAATCCGTATTCCTCAGCGCCCAAAAGCGCGGCTATGACAATGTCTCTGCCGGTTTTCATCTGCCCGTCCGTTTCAAGAACGACCCTGCTTCTGAGATTGTTCAGCAGAAGAGTCTGGTGGGTTTCACTTATGCCGAGTTCCCACGGCAAACCGGCGTACTGAATGCTGTTCTGCGGAGACGCGCCGGTTCCGCCGTCGTTTCCGCTTATGAGAATTACGTCCGCGTGCCCTTTCGCCACGCCCGCAGCGATTGTGCCAACCCCGGCTTCGGAAACCAGTTTGACGTTGATACGTGCGGCGGGATTTGAGTTTTTGAGGTCGTATATCAATTCGGCAAGATCCTCAATTGAATAGATGTCATGGTGCGGCGGCGGCGAGATAAGCCCCACTCCGGGGGTGGAAAGGCGCACTTTCGCTATCCAAGGATAAACTTTTTTGCCCGGAAGCTGTCCGCCCTCTCCGGGTTTCGCTCCCTGCGCCATTTTTATTTGAATCTCATCGGAGTTGGCAAGATACTCCCCCGTTACCCCGAACCTGCCGGATGCAACCTGCTTAATCGCGCTTCTTCTTAAATCGCCGTTTTTATCGGGAATCCATCTGCGCTTGTCCTCGCCGCCTTCGCCCGTGTTGCTTTTTCCGCCTATTCTGTTCATCGCCACGGCGAGGCTTTCGTGCGCTTCAGCACTTATTGAGCCGTATGACATCGCGCCCGTTTTGAACCTTTTGAGAATTTCCTCCTCCGGTTCAACCTCGTCAAGCGGAACGGGTTTTTTCGCGAATTTGAAGTCAATCATTCCCCTGAGCGTGAACATACTGCGCTCTTCCTCCGCGATCATTTCTGAAAAACGCTCAAAACGCTCAAAACTGCCCGTGCGGCAAGCGCTCTGGAGCGCGTGAACGGTCTGCGGGGAATACATGTGCGCCTCGCCGTCACTACGCCACTGATAAACGCCGCCCTCGTCAAGAGGCGCGTCTCGTTCGCTTCTTTGAGGAAACGCGTCCCGGTAACGCCGCACCGCCTCTTCGGCGACAACGTCAATGCCTATTCCGCCAATGCGCGACTGCGTGCGCGTGAAATACTTTTCCACAAACGGCCCGGAAAGCCCCAGCGCTTCAAATATCTGCGCGCCGTGATAGCTCTGAATAGTGGATATGCCCATCTTGGACATGATTTTGATAACGCCCTTTGTGAGCCCGGTGATGTAGTTCGCGAACGCGGTTTCGGCATCGGTTTCAATCCTGCCCTCGCGTATGATCGTCTCTATGGTCTCAAAAGCCAGATACGGATTTACCGCGCTCGCGCCGTAGCCGATGAGAAGCGCAAAATGGTGAATCTCGCGCGGCTCGCCCGATTCAAGCGTGATGCTCGCCTTCATCCGGTTGCCGTTGCGTATGAGATGGTGATGAAGCCCTCCAACCGCGAGAAGCGCCGGTATGGGGCACTTGCCCGCGCCCGCGCCGCGGTCTGAAATAACGAGTATGTTCGCGCCTTTCTTTATGGCTTCATCAGCTTTCGCAAACATTTTTTCAAGCGCGGATTCAAGCCCTTTGCCGCCGCTTGCGGGGTCAAAAAGACTTTCAAGAACGACCGACTTGAACCCTCCGGTTTTAATCTTTTTAATCTTCGCCATGTCGCCGTTTGAAATAACGGGAGTGTCAAGCTGGATCACTTTGCAGCTGTCCGGCGCGGGAGAAAATATGTTTCCCATCGCGCCGAGGTTGATGTTTGAGGCGGTTACTATCTCCTCTCTGATTGAATCTATTGGCGGGTTGGTTACCTGCGCGAACATCTGATTGAAGTAGTTGTAGAGAAGTTTGGGCTTGCGCGAAAGAACCGCAAGCGGAACGTCGCGCCCCATCGCGCCGACCGTTTCAACGCCGCTTACCGCCATCGGCTCAAGTAAAATCCGTATCTCCTCAAACGTGTATCCGAACATCTTCTGCTGAACCGTAATTTCCTCGCCGGAAAAACCGCCGTGCGGGGGAACATCTTTGAAGTCGGACAGGTTCTTCATGTGTTTCTCAGTCCAGTCCGGATACGGGGCGGCGTTTGAGAGGGCGGACTTAATCTCCTCATCGCCAACAATTCCGGCCTGCCGTGTGTCCACAAGCAGCATCCTTCCGGGTTCAAGACGCCCTTTGTAAACAACCTTTTCAGGCGCAACCGGCAGAACTCCAACCTCGGACGAAAGAACAACCGTGTCATCGCTTGTAACGTAGTATCTGCTGGGGCGCAAGCCGTTTCTGTCCAGCACCGCGCCAACCTTTTCACCATCGGTGAAACAGATGGACGCGGGACCATCCCACGGCTCCATCAGACAGCCGTGATAGCGGTAAAACGCCTTTTTCGCCACATCCATGTCTTTGTGTTTGAGCCACGGCTCGGGCACCATCATCATAACGGCGCGCTCTATCGGGAACCCCGAAAGCACAAGAAGTTCAAGGCAGTTGTCAAAAGCTGCGCTGTCGCTCTGGTCGGCCTCAATGAAAGGAAAAATCTCGTCGGGCTGTTCGCTGAAAGCGCCGCCCGAACCGCCGAGCATGGGCTGGCGGGAGAGCATCCAGTTGGTGTTTCCGCGCAGAGTGTTAATCTCGCCGTTGTGGATTACGTATCTATACGGGTGCGCCCTGTCCCAACTTGGCGTTGTGTTTGTGCTGAAACGCGAATGAACAAGCGCGATGGCGCTTTCAACCCGCTCATCATTCAGGTCCGGATAGTATGAGGATATCTGCCCGGTGGTCAGCATTCCCTTGTAAACAATGGTTTTTGACGAAATGCTTGAGATGTAAAACCCGTCCGCGGAAATAAGGTTTTCCGCCTTTTTTCTTATGATAAAAAGCTCTCTTTCAAAATCCGCGCCCTTTTCCGCGGAGCCGCGCCCTATGAACACCTGACACACAAACGGCTCACAACCCCGTGAAGTATTGCCGAGCGAAGAGTTGTCCGTCGGCACGGCGCGCGAACAGAGAAACTTCCGCCCACGGTCTTTGACAATTTTTTCAAACTTTTTGAGAACCTTCGTGCGCTGTTTTTCATCTTTGGGCGCAAACATCATGCAGATTCCGTAATCGCCCGGAGCCGGAAGTTCAATGCCCTGCTCAGCGCACACCCCGCTGAAAAACGCGTGCGGAATCTGAAACAGAATTCCCGCGCCGTCTCCCGTTTCGGGCTCGCATCCGCACGCTCCCCGATGTTCAAGATTGCGCAAAACCGTGAGCGCGTCCGCCACTATTGAATGCGACTTTGCGCCTTTTATGTTTACAACAAATCCCACTCCGCAAGCGTCGTGCTCAAGAGTGGGGTCATAAAGACCTTGTTTTTCAAGAGAAAAACCCATCAGACACCCTTTTTTTGAGGGGAAACCCAACGCGGCTCCGCCACTAACCGGATAAAGGCCGCGACGGTAACCCCGACCTGAAGGGTAACAGAAAAAACGCCCTTTTCAAAGGCGCGGAGCGCGGACAAATTAGTTTCGGTAAAAGTTCGTGATGGGCATACGCCGGTCTTTGCCGAACGCTTTGTCGGTCAGTTTGACGCCCGGAGGGGTCTGCCGCCTTTTGTATTCGTTGCGGTCAACAAGGTCAACTATCTTGCGCACTGCGCGCGCGGACGCGCCGGAAAGGGAAATCACTTCGGCAACGCTTTTATCATTCTCAACATAGTGTTTCAAAATCTCGTCCAGAACGTCATACGGCGGCAGACTGTCCGAATCAAGCTGGTTC
This sequence comes from Candidatus Mycalebacterium zealandia, assembly GCA_014075295.1. Taxonomy (NCBI): domain Bacteria; kingdom Pseudomonadati; phylum Thermodesulfobacteriota; class Candidatus Dadabacteria; order Candidatus Nemesobacterales; family Candidatus Mycalebacteriaceae; genus Candidatus Mycalebacterium; species Candidatus Mycalebacterium zealandia. Next base: position 444,526 of record CP046180.1, on the reverse strand, counting down.
GGTTTGAGTTCGGCGGACGGGGGTTTTTCAATAACCGTCTTCGGAACCGCGTCAAAACCGCGCTTTTTGTTGTAGTGGCGCGACAGTTCGTAAACAAGGGTTTTCTTCACATCCTTTATGACGGCAAAGCCGCCCGCAGTGTCGCCATATAGAGTGGAATACCCGACGCTTACCTCGCTTTTGTTTCCGGTTGTGAGAACAAGCCAGCCGAAACGGTTTGAAAATGCCATGAGAATGTTGCCGCGCGCGCGCGCCTGTATGTTTTCAAGCGCTGTGCTTGACTTTTCGCCCACGCGGAGTTTGAACGGCTCCGGCGCGTGTTTTTCGTAGGAGGAAACGATTCCGTCAATTGGAACGGAGCGAAACCCAACTCCCAGATTCGCGGCGAGGGTTTGAGAGTCTTTTATGCCGGATTTTGAACTGAAAATGGACGGCATATTCACCGCGACCACCCTTTCAGGACCCAAAGCCTCAACCGCAACCGCGGCGACAAGGGCGGAGTCAATACCTCCCGAAAGACCTATTACAACAGTCTCAAAGCCGTTTTTTTCAACATAGTCGCGCGTGCCGAGAACAAGGGCGGAAAAAATCTCATCGTTTTGAGCGGCAAAAGGCGTTATTTGCGGAAGCACGGCGGCCACTTTTTTCACAACGGGAGATTTGATTTTGTATCCGGCGCGGCGTTTTCTCCCGCGCACGGGAACTTCAAAATCGGCAAAAATCATATCTTCACGAAAACCCGCCCCCCTCACTGTTACGGCTCCTTTTTTATCAAAAAAAGCGCTGTGTCCGTCAAAAACAAGTTCGTCCTGTCCGCCCGTCATGTTGCAGAAAGCGAGCGCCGTGCCGGCTTTTTTCGCCCGCGCGCGAAGCATCTTCTCCCTCGCGGCGGGTTTGCCGATTGAATACGGCGAAGCTGATATGTTGATTATCAAATCCGCGCCGCCCCGCGCCTGCTCAAGCACGGGTCCGCCTTCAAACCAGATGTCTTCGCAGATGCTCACACCCATCGCGAACCCTCCGCTCTGAAAAAGCGGCGCTTTGTCTCCGGGTGCGAAATAGCGGTTTTCATCAAAAACACCGTAGTTCGGGAGCAGGTTTTTTCTGTGAATTCCGGCGATTTTTCCGCCCGATATTACCGCCGCGGAGTTGTAAAGAACGGGTGATTTTTTTGTTCCGCGCCTCTCCACAAAACCCGCGACAATTGTGAGCGGATAGGCGCTCTTCACGATTTGCTCAAGCCCTTTGAGATTTTTGTCCGTAAATCCGGGTTTGAGAAGCAGGTCTTCGGGCGGATATCCGCAAACGGTGAGTTCGGGAAAGCAAATGACATCGGCGCCGGCGGCAAGCGCTTTTTCAGTTTGGCGTTTAACCTTTGAAACGTTGCCGCTGATATCGCCCACCCGGCAGTTCATCTGGCACAGAGCCACGCGCGCAATGCTCATCCATTCCCTCCGGCGGGACTGTAACTCTCAACGCTACCGAGCGTGGAAGAGACCATTTCGTCCATTGAAACTTTTTCTTCAAGACGCCTGAGAACAGAAATCCGGCACTTAGTTCTCGGAGACGGCGAAACAAGCGAGCAACATTCGTTATACGGCTTGATGCTGTGTTCGTAGGTTCCGGCGCGACGGGCTTTTTCAACTATCTCGTTTTTATCCCAGCCGAGAAGCGGACTCAGCACAAGATGGTCAAGCCCTATGTAGGCGCCACCCATGTTTTCAATGGTTTGAGAAGCGACCTGCCCTATGCAATCCCCGGTAATGATGCCCCCGTAACCGTGCTCGGCGGCAAACGCACTCGCGACTTTGAGCATAAATCTTCTGAAAAGAACAAGTTCGTATCCCCTGAATGAGCCCGTGTCCGGGAAATCAGTGAGCGCGCGGCTCTGAAAAAATTTGTAAGGCGCAAAAAACAGTCCGGAAGCGGGAGAGTAGCGGCGCAGAACGGAGAAAATATCCGTTATTTTGGTGTCAATCACGCCGGAGGAATCGGGGAAAACATGGAAATGGAGAAAATCAACATCACAACCGCGCTTCATCGCGCAAAGAGCGGCGACCGGAGAGTCTATTCCGCCCGAAAGAAGGCACAAAAGAGGGGCTGAAGTGCCGACCGGAAGCCCGCCGAGACCGGGCTTTTTTTCAAAATGCAGGCGCGCGGTGTCAGAATCAATACGTATGTAGACCGGCAGGTCGGGCGCGGAGATGTTGACTTTGAGCCCGAAGCGCAGGCGGATTTCCTCGCCGACTTTGGACGCTATTTCGGACGATTTCATCGGAAACCGTTTGTCAGAGCGTTTTACGAAAACGGCAAAGGTTTTTTTCTCCCCGCCGCATAAGGAAAGAGATTCCCTCACGCGCCGCAGGGCGAGTTTCACAATTTCATCAAGATTTTTAGGGCATGTGTGGCAACGCGCGTACCATGAAATTCCGAAAACTTTTCCGAGATTGTCGGGATTGCCGTCACGCATGACAATGCTCTCTCTGTGTGTCTCAAACCGCCCGCCGGCTATGGCTTCAGCGTTACGCACAAGAGCGGCGGTAAAATCGCTCCGGTTCTTCCCCTTGAGCGTCAAATCCCCGTAGTGAACAAGAACTTCCATCCGGATTGTGTAGTATACACAACCTTATCTGAGCGCGGGATACCGACCTTGGGAAAATTGAAAAAACAAATCTTGGCGGGCGTTTGCGCCCTGTGTGCTTGTGCCGTTTTAACCCTCTCCATACCCGCCGTCTCGCAGGAGGAACGGTCACCTCAAATTATCGGCGAGGTTTGTGATATTGTAAGCGAGAGGTTTGTGAGCAAATCCGAGATTGATTTTGAGGAAATGCTTAAAGAGGGGCTTAACAACCTTGAAACCAGCATAGACGAAGTTCTTGTTAATTGGAGTAAAGACGGAAAATCGTTTGAACTTGTGGCGGGGGAAAAGAGGGAAAGTTTCCGCAACGCGAAACCGCGCTCATGGAGCGATCTTGAAGAAATATCAAGCGAAGCTTTTTCTTTTGTGAGTTCAGACGCGCATGAATGGGGGAAAAAAGACGCAGAAATAGAGTACACGATGGTCAACGGAATGCTCTCAACCGTGGACCGTCATTCGCGCATTATTCCCCCGAGAGACTATAAAGATTTCATAATTGAGACCGAAGGCAGTTTTTCAGGGCTCGGTATTGTCATCAGCACGCGCAAGGGGTGGATAACCGTTATTTCCCCGATTGAAGACACTCCCGCTTACAGGGCGGGAATTAAAGCCGGCGATAAAATCGTCCAAATAGAAAATGAGTCAACCGTGAATATGTCTCTGGTTGAGGCCGTGCACAGGCTCAGGGGGCCGAAGGGTGAGCCCGTCAACATAAGAATACTCAGAGACTCAATGGAAAAGGCCGAACCTCTCACCATTGTGAGAGACATAATAAAAATAGAAAGCGTTGAGGATTACGTTTTTTCGGACGGAATTCTCTACATGAAAATCAAAAATTTTCAGAGAAACACGACCGAAAGCGCGATTGAAGCCCTGAAAAAGAGAAGAAGAGAACACGGCATCACGGGAATAATTCTTGATTTAAGAGACAATCCCGGCGGACTTTTATCTCAGGCGGGACTTATTTCCGACCTTTTTCTCAAATACGGCACCGTCTTCAGCGTCAAAACCGGCAACGACATCAGAGAGCGTCCCGCCAACCCGAGAGACGCTTTGGAACTGCGGGAAAAAACAGTTGTTTTAATTAATTCCGGCACGGCAAGCGCGTCTGAAATTGTAACCGGAGCCCTGAAAGAGAACGACAGGGCTCTCACGATGGGAACAAAAAGTTTCGGCAAAGGCTCAATTCAGGACATTTTTGAACTTGAAGACGGCTCGGCGCTGAAACTCACGATAGGCGGCTACCTTATCCCCGGAAATATCTCCATTCACAAGGTCGGCATAACACCCGACATATTTATTGAACAGGTTGATTTTTCAGAGAAAAAAACAATTTACAAAACTCCCGAATTCACTTTCCTTCTTGAAAAATACAGAGAGGAAAACAAGGACGAAAAAGACTGGCATGAGCCCAACCCGCCTTCCTATGCGTTCAAAATTCTCAACGAATCGCTCCTTTCCGATGACGAAGATGAAAATGAACGCAAGGAGATGTCCAGAAAGGAGAAAATGAGAGAAAAGGAAAAAGATCCGCTAATTACGGCGGCGCGCCGGATAATAAAAACGGCTGATGGGGTTTACAGAAGCGATATGCTCAAAACGGCCGGAACGGTTCTTGAAGGAATAAGCGAAGAAGAAGATGATCGCATAAGGGAAAAACTCGCGGAATTCAAAGTGGACTGGTCGTTTAACGGGAAAACAATCGAACAAAACCCGCGAATCCGCTCAACAATCACTCCGGTCAACGGAATATTCAAAGCCGGAGAAAAATCCGAAATAAATCTTGAAGTTACAAATCTCGGAAGCAAACCGATTTACAGACTCACAGCCGTTACGGATTCGGAAAATCCTCTTTTTGACAATAAAGAGTTTATTTTCGGAAAAGTCGGGCCCGGCAAAAAATCATCATGGAAAACCGAATTAAAAATTCCCGACAACGCTTCAACACGCAATGATGAATGCGTTATCAGATTTTTTGACTCATCCAAAAAAGAGGTATTTTCTCAAACCTTTACCGTTGCGGTTGAGGGAAAAGACGGCCCCTCCATCAGTTACAACTACGAAATAGTTGATGATGGAAGGTTCGGCTCAAAAGGCAACGGTGACGGAAGAATAGATAAAAAAGAAACAATTGCCCTGCTTTTCAGAATAAAAAACACCGGCAAAAGCGAAGCCAGAGAACTGGGAATTTATTTGAAAAACCGGTCGGGCAAAAAACTTTTTCTTGAAAAAGCCATAGAGCAAATGGGAGAAATAAAACCCGGCGAATCAAAGGATGTGGCGATGAAATTCAGCGTTAAAAATGAATGGAGAGAAGAGCAACACCCCGACATGGCGGAATTTGATCTTATCGCCAACGACTTTCAAATCGGATTTTTCTCAAAATACGAAATAACCATTCCGGCGCACGAACCGGCGCATTTTTCCCCCATGAGGGAAACTGTCCGGACAACCGGAGACACCGTTATTCTGGGCGGCAGTTTTGAAGACGCGCAGGAAATTTCGGTTGCCGCGGAGGGGTCTTCCTACAAATCCGAGGGTCGGGTCGGCGAGTGGTCAAAGGTGCGGCTTGACGAAAAAAGAAGCGGTTGGATAAAAACCGGCGTAACTTCCCCCTCAAAAGGCAATGCGCAACCCGATTTCACTTACGTACTTGAAAGTCCCCCGGCAATACGGCTCGGTTCGCAAGTGTTGTTGACGGACAAAAAAGAGATAGAAATAAGCGGTTCGGTGAGCGACTCCGAACCCGTGGTCAACATCTCTTTTTTCAACAATGGCGACAAAATACACATCATAAATTTGGAGGGGAAAAATCAGAATTTTAAATTCAAACTTCCCCTTGAAGACGGTGTGAATGAACTGAAAATAACCGCGAAAGACTCCGGCAATCTCAAAAGCGTCCGCACCTTCTACATAAGAAAAAAGAGTTGAAAAATATAAAAATAATAGTTGAATACGAAGGCACTAATTACAGCGGCTGGCAAAGACAGAAAAACTCCTACGAAACAATTCAGGAAAAAATAGAAAACGCCCTGCTGAAAATCACGAATGAAAAAACATCGGTTGCGGGCTCGGGCAGAACGGATGCGGGCGTTCACGCGATCGGTCAGGTCGCAAATTTTCTCACTTCGTCAACAATGAGCGAGGAAAAACTCTGCAAGGCGCTCAATTCGGTTTTGCCGCGCGACATAACGGTAAAATCTCTTGAGGAAGTCTCCGCAGGTTTTCATCCGCGCGTCTGCTCAAAGAAAAAAACATATTTTTACAAAATACTCAACCGTGCCGCGCCGCCCGCTCTGGACAGAAAAACATGCTGGTATATACCGCAACAGCTGGATGTGGATTTAATGAACGCGGCGTGCGCCTGCCTTACGGGAAAACATGATTTTGCCGTGTTCGCGAATGCGGACGCGAGTGTTAAAACAACCGTGAGAACGATTTTTTCCGCGAATATAAAACGGGATGGAGACTTTATAATTTTTACGGTTTCCTCGGATGGATTTCTCAAACGCATGGTGAGGCTTATTGTCGGAACGCTTGTGCGCGTGGGCAGGAAAACATTGACCGTCAGAGGTTTTGAAAAAATCCTGAAAAGCGGTGAAAAAACCCGCGATGTTGTCGCCGCGCCGCCGCAGGGTTTGTTTCTTGAAAATGTTGAATATTAACCGTCCTCCGCTTTGGACGGACGGCGGGAAAAGTGTTATATTCACGCTTTTCCGAAGAGTAAACTTATGCCCAAAATTCTTGTAATTCCCGGAGACGGAATCGGTCCCGAAGTAATTGATGCGGCTCTCGGTGTTCTCGCCGAAGCCGAAAAAATATCCGGCGTTTCGTTTGAAAAAGAAATAGAACTGTTCGGCGGCTGCTCAATAGACAAAAACGGCGTTCCCGTAACCGATGAGGTCCTTGCCAAAGCGCAAGCGGCGCACGCAGTGCTTCTTGGAGCGGTCGGAGGGGAAAAGTGGGAAAATGTTGAACACTCAATCAAGCCGGAAACCGGGCTTTTAACGCTCAGAAAACAGCTTGAAACTTACGCCAATCTGCGTCCCGCGAAGGTTTATCCGGCGCTCACGGACGCCTCAACGCTCAAAAAAGATGTTGTTACCGGGACGGACATTCTCGTCGTGCGCGAACTCACGGGAGGCATCTATTTCGGCGAGCCAAGGGGAATTAATGACAAGCCCGGCGGCGGACTTGAGGGAATAAACACCCTGCGCTATTCGACGGATGAAATAGAGCGGGTGGCGCGACGCGCTTTTTCGGCGGCGCGGGCGAGAAAAAGCATTTTGACCTCCGTTGATAAATCCAATGTTCTTGAGTCAATGGTTTTGTGGCGCGAAACGGTTTCAAAAATCGGGCGCGACGAATTTCCCGATGTGAAACTTGACCACCTGTATGTGGACAACGCGGCAATGCAGCTCATAAGAAGGCCCGGGAGTTTTGATGTGATTCTCGCGGGCAATCTGTTCGGGGACATAATAAGCGATGAGGCCGCGCAATTGACCGGTTCGCTGGGAATGCTTCCTTCGGCGAGCATAGGAGATGGCGGGGCGATATACGAACCGGTTCACGGAAGTGCGCCGGACATCGCGGGCAAAGATATCGCCAACCCCACGGCCGCCATACTTTCAGTCGCGATGATGCTCAAATACTCTTTTGAGATGGACGAAATCGCCGGACAAATAGACCGCGCGGTGGAAAGCACGCTTGATGAAGGTTTCAGAACGCCTGACATTTACGAAAAAGGGAAAGAGAAAATCGGATGCCGCAAAATGGGAGAAATCACAGCGGACAAACTGCGCAACACGTAGCGCAAACATCCGCCAAGACCATCGCGGATGAATTCAGCCACTTTGCGTACGACACCGGAAACAGAATAGGAAAACTCATCGCCCTTTTGCGGCTTGACCGCGCAAAGATACCGGTTTCCGGACTCGCCGGAGGCGCGGCATTTCTTACCGCCGTTCTCACACAAAAACACCTGAAAACCCGTGTTCTCTATATTGCCGGCTCAAAGGAAAATCTCCGCCGTGCGAGCAAAACTGTGGAAATCTTCACGGGCGAAGAACCTCCGGTCGCGAACCCAAGCAAAACCTCTTTCGCGGCGCGGGCGCAGGAGGCCTCGATTGTGTGCGCGGATATTGAAACAATCTTTGAAAAAATCGTCTCGCCGTCTTTTCTGCAATCGGCGTTAATTTCTGTAAAAACCGGAGATGAAATTGAGCGCGACAGTTTCACACGGCTGGTTTCCGAAGCCGGCTATGAAAAAAAGGAGTTCGCGCGCCTTGAAGGTGAGATGAGCGTCAGAGGAGCGATTGTTGACATAGCACGCGCGGGAAAACAGCCTCCTCTGCGCGTTGAGTTCGAGGGCGACAAAATAAGGTCAATGAGGACTTTTGACCCGCAAACGCAAATATCCGAAGCGCGAACCGAAAAAGAGCGGATTCTGCCCGCCGACAGCGCGGACGGCGGCGCGGATTTGTCATCAATTTTTGACTGCTGTGGAAAAAATACGGTCGTTTTTATTGAAACTTCGCAGGGCGGCATTGAGCGGACTCTCAAAGACTTCGCTCCTGAAAACGGGGGAAACACTTTGAGCGTCCGTGAAATCACAGAGGAGATAGAACAACGCAAAACTGTGGAAATTCCGGCGTTCGGCGCGGGCGAAATTGATTTTCAAACCTCAAAAACCGCGCTCGCGGACACAGAAAGAACCACTTCGGGCAAAATGCTCGGCGCGGCAAAACGCCTGCGCGAAAGCGTCTATAAACTGAAACTTTTTCTTGAGAGCGAAAGCGAAATTGAAAAAATGAGAGAGATATTCGCCGAACAGGGCGTGGATGCCGCGGAGTTTCTTGAAGGAACATCGGGCGGAGGGTTTGTTTTCCCCGACATCGGAACGGCTTTTATAGACGAGCACGATTTTGCTGAAAAAATCCCCGCCGTAAAACCCCACGGCGCGAAGGTGAAATCCCCGATGTCCGTGTTTGAAGCGGATTTCGGAGATATAAAAGATGGCGACCTCATAGTCCACCGCGAATTTGGTATCGGGATATTCCGGGGTCTGAAAAATCTGACCATAAGAGGAGTAAAAGCCGATTTTATAGAGTGCGAATATCACGGTGGCGACAGCGTTTACGTGCCCGTGTCAAAGTTCAAACTTCTGCACAGATATGTCGGGAACGAAGACGGAACGCCCAAAATTGACAAACTGGGCTCCGCCGTCTGGGTAAAAACCGTGCGAGGCGCAAAACAGGCGACTGAAACGGTAGCCAGAGAGTTGCTTGAACTTTACGCAAGCAGAAAGTCCGATGACGGACACGGTTTTTCCAAGCCGGACTCGGAGTTTCGCGAGTTTGAAATGGGTTTTATGTTTGAAGAAACGCCCGACCAGAAAAAAGCCATTGAAGACGTTATGGAAGATATGGAATCGCCGCGCCCGATGGATCGGCTGATTTGCGGCGACACCGGTTTCGGCAAAACCGAAGTGGCTTTAAGGGCGGCCGTAAAAGCCGTTATGGACGGCTTTCAGGTCGCCTTCATAGCACCCACCACGCTGCTTGTGGCGCAACATCTTAAAACCGCGCGGAGCCGTCTTGAAAAGTTTCCCGTGAACGCAGCCGCACTTTCAAGATTCAACTCTCCGAGTGAGGGAAAAGCTGTTCTTGAAGGCATGGAGCGCGGAACTGCGGACATCGTAATTGGAACACACAAACTTCTCGGCAACAAAATTAAATTCAAAAATCTCGGTCTTCTAATAATAGACGAAGAGCATAAATTCGGTGTCAGGCACAAGGAAAAACTCAAAACGCTGAAAGCGAACCTTGATGTGCTTTCGCTGTCAGCGACTCCAATTCCGCGAACGCTCCAACTGTCTCTCACGGGAATAAGGGACATAAGCACAATTCATTCCCCTCCGCACGGGAGGCTCCCCGTGAAAATACAGATTCAGAAATGGGACGCTCCCCTCATACGCGACCTTGTTGAGTGGGAAATTGAGCGCGGCGGCGGCGTGTTTTTTATTCATAACAGGATTGAAACCATCGCCACGGTGGCAAAGGGCCTCAAAGAGATAGTTCCGCATGTTTCAACCGAGGTTACTCACGGAAGAATGGGCAAAAAAGACCTTGAAACGAAGATTGAAAAGTTCGCGCGCGGAGACGTGGACATGTTGATAACAACCTCCATAGTGGAGTCCGGACTGGACATCACAAGAGCCAACACAATAATCATAAATGACGCGCACACCTTCGGCATCGCGGACCTTTACCAACTCAAGGGGCGCGTGGGCAGAGGTAGAGAACAGGCATACGCCTGCCTGCTGGTGCGCGACAAACACTTGCTCACCGAAACCGCGTGGAAACGACTTGAAAGGTTTGCCGAACTGTGGGATTTCGGCTCCGGATATGAACTCGCTTTCTCTGACATGCGAATGAGAGGAGTGGGAAACCTGTTCGGTGTAGAGCAGTCCGGGCATGTCGCCGCTGTCGGGGTTGAGTTCTATCTTGATATGTTGCGCGAGGCGGTGGAGAAACTGAAAACCGGCAAGTCGCACCGCAAGGTTGAGCCGGAAATCAAAACAAAAATTGAAGCGCGCATTCCCGAAGACTATGTGAAAAACAGCGGTGAGAGACTTGTGTTTTACAAAAGAATTTCATCGGCGGCCACAATGAGTGAGGTCAAAAAGATTAAAGATGAACTCACGGACCGCTTCGGTCCCGTTCCATGCCGCCTCGCCAACTTGCTCGCGCTTACAGAGCTTAAAACAGTGCTTAAAAAACACTCGGTCGGCTTTATGAAAATAGACGCTGAAAACGCGGGCGCTTACGCGACAAAAGACGGCACGGACACGAAAGCGCTCTTTTCCAAAACCCGGAACGGCTGGAAAATACGCTCTCTCGGAGGGTTGCCCGAACCGGCCGCCAAAAGTGCGGCGCGGCTCCTGTCTTCTATCAAACAGGTTTAGAGGTATAATAACGATTGTGAAACGCTCTAAAATCATCTTAACATTCGCGCTTGCGGTTGTGTTCGCTCTGCCGGGGCTGTCAACCGCCGAACCCGTTGACGGCATAGCGATTATCGTCAACGATTCCGTTATCACTCTTTCCGAATACGGGAAAAAAGAGAAAGAGATAAAAAGCCGGTTTCCTCAAGCAAACCGCAAAGACATAGTAAATGCCGTTGTGCAGGAAATGATTCTCTTACAGACGGCGGAGAGAAAAAACTTGAGTGTCTCAAAAACCGAACTCGCCAGCGCGGTGGAAATCTTCAAAGAGTCACAGAAATTCAACGACGAGGGGCTCGTCAAGTTTCTTGCGGAAAAACAAACCACACTGAATGAGTTTTTCAACGAGATAAAGATTCAACTTTTGACCTCAAAACTCGTCCGGCATGAGGTGGAACGCCTGGGTTTTTCGGTGGACGAGAAAAAAGTTGAAGAGTTCTACCTGCGCCGCAATCCGGACGCAAGCAAAAAATCTCAGGTGAGAATAGCGCACATTCTTTTGTCCAAGAAGGATTCCGGCTCAATTGAAAAAGCGCTCTCAATAGCGGACAAGGCAAAAGCCAAAGGCGCGGATTTTGCCGCCCTCGCCTCCCGGCACTCAACGGATATCCGAACCGCGGACAAGGGCGGAGACCTCGGATATTTCACCTACGATGAACTGATTAAACCCTTGCGCGAAGCCGTGGACGGAGCGCAGGCGGGCGACATCAATGGACCCGTTGAGTCAAAAGCCGGATTTCATATAGTCAAAGTGATAGCCGTCAAGAAAGGCGGGACTTTTGTTCCGCCTGAACTGAAAAACGCTCTGATAGATGAAATTGCCATGATTGAATCCGAACGCATAATCGCCTCCCTCATAGAAGAGGGAATTGAAAATTCCCATATAGACATAAGAATCGCAAAGGCAAACTAATCCTCTTCATACGCATCCGGCGGCGGACAGGTGCAGAACAGGTTTCTGTCTCCGTAGGCGTTGTCTATGCGCGAAACCGCGGGCCAGAACTTGTTTTCAGCGACAAAATCAGCCGGAAAACACGCTTTCTGCCGTGAATAAGGCAAGTTCCACTTCTCGGATGTAACACTTTTCGCCGTGTGCGGGCTGTTTTTCAGCACATTGTCAGCCCTATCCTCCGAGCCATCCTCTATCTCGGCTATTTCAGCGCGGATTTTTTCAAGCGCCTCGCAGAAACGGTCAATCTCGGCTTTTGATTCACTCTCAGTCGGCTCTATCATTATCGTGCCCGCAACAGGCCATGAAACGGTCGGCGCGTGAAACCCGTAGTCCATAAGCCTTTTGGCAAAATCCTCAACTTCAATATCAGCGGTCTTCTTGAACTCTCTCAAATCCAGAATGAACTCGTGAGCAACTCTCTGCATGTCGCCCTCGTACAGAACCTTGTAAGTTCGTGCGAGCCGCTGTTTCATATAGTTGGCGTTGAGAATGGCGTGCGTGGTGGCGCGTCGCGCGCCTTGCGAGCCGAGCAAGTTGATATATGCGTAGGAAACTATCGCTATGCTCGCGCTTCCCCACGGAGCCGAAGCGACCGGAGCGGTTCCGCCTGCTCCGGACTCCTCAAACGGGTGCCCCGGCAAAAACGGAGCCAGATGCTCCGCAACACAGATGGGGCCCATTCCGGGACCGCCGCCGCCGTGCGGTATGCTGAAAGTCTTGTGCAGATTAACATGGCACAAATCCGCCCCTATGAACGCGGGGTTTGTGATTCCGACCTGCGCGTTGAGGTTTGCACCGTCCATATAAACCTGCCCGCCGTGTTCGTGAACAACTGAGCAGACCCGTTTTATATCCCTCTCAAAAACCCCGTGCGTGGATGGATAGGTAATCATTATCGCGGCAAGAGAGGCGGAGTGCTCGGAGCATTTTTTCTCAAGGTCTTTGATGTCTATTGAGCCGCCCTGCGTGCAGCCTACAATAACAACCTTCATTCCTGCGGCGGCCGCGCTCGCGGGATTTGTTCCGTGAGCCGAAGACGGCACAAGAACCACGTTCCTGCCCTCATCGCCGTTGCTCCCGTGGTAAGCCCTGATGACCATAAGCCCTGCGAACTCTCCCTGAGCGCCGGAGTTCGGCTGCAGGGACGCGGCGGAAAACCCTGTTATTTCACAAAGACTCGCGCCGAGTTCGGTTATGAGACTCTCATAACCCTTCAGTTGGTCGCGCGGGGCAAACGGGTGGATGTTCGCAAAACCGCTCAAACTTACGGGAGCAAGTTCCGAAGCGGAGTTGAGTTTCATCGTGCATGAACCCAGAGGTATCATGGAATGGGCAAGCGAAAGATCTTTGTTTTCGAGCCGTTTAATGTATCTGACCATCTCGGTTTCCGAGCGGTGTGCGTTAAAAACCGAATGGGACAAAAAACCGGTTTTTCTCGCGAGGTTGCCGCGCATGTCTTTTTCTTCCGAAACCGCACCCTGCTGTATTTCGGGCGCGGCGGCTGAAACCGCTTCTGAGAAAATCCGTAAAATCAGGTTCAACTCCGTCGTTCCGGTCGTCTCGTCAAGCGAAATGCCAACCCTGCCGCGGTCGTGAAGAAAGTTTGCGCCGTTTTTGAGCGAAATTTCCCTGATCCTCTCCGCGGTTCCTCCCGGCATTCGCGAAATATCAAACGAGAGTGTGTCAAAAAAACACCCGCCGTCGCACGAAAATCCGATTTTCTCAAGTTCGCTTGAAAGAACAACTGCGGAGGAATGAATTTTCCGCGCCGTTTTCTCAATGCCCCCGGCGCCGTGATACACGCAATACATCGCCGCCATAATCGCGGGTAGGGATTGCGCGGTGCAGATATTGGAAGTCGCCTTTTCCCTTCTTATGTGCTGTTCACGCGTCTGAAGCGACATTCTGTAAGCGCGCGCGCCGTCGCGGTCAACCGAAACACCGATAATCCTGCCCGGAACCTGACGCTGAAACTCGCTTCGGGTTGCGAAATATGCCGCGTGGGGTCCCCCGCAACCCATAGGAACGCCGAACCGCTGGGTTGAGCCCACAACGGCGTCCGCTCCAATCTCTCCGGGAGGAGTCAAAATCGCAAGAGACAAAATATCCGCCGCGACCCCCACTAAAACTCCCTCTTTGTGGGCTCTCTCAATAAAATCGGAGTAATCGCGCGCACGCCCGTAGCGGTCCGGAAACTGAAGCAACGCGCCGAAAAAACCGCCCGCGGGGTCAAAATCCTCAAAATCACCAACAACCATTTCTATTCCGAGCGGCTCGGTTCGCGACTTCAAAACTTCAATCGTCTGCGGAAAGGAGCCGGAATCAACAAAAAATCTGTTCGGCGCTCCGGAGCGCGATTTTCCGGAAGCGATTCTGTGAAACATCGCCATCGCCTCACACACCGCCGTTGATTCGTCAAGCAGAGAAGCGTTGGCAATATCCATAGCGGTCAAATCGCACACAACGGTTTGAAAATTGAGAAGCGCTTCCAGCCGCCCTTGCGCGATTTCCGCTTGATAGGGAGTGTATTGCGTATACCAGCCGGGGTTTTCCAGAATGTTTCTTTTAATCACCTCCGGCGTTTTACAACCGTAATAGCCAAGCCCGATGAAAGATTTGAACTGCTTGTTGAGCGAAGCAGCTTTCCTCATGCGCACGGCGAAAGAGTGCTCATCCTCAGCGGGCGTCAGGGAAAGGTGGTTGTCATTAAGAATGTCGCGGGGAACCGCCTGCTCAATGAGTTCATCAAGCGATTTGACACCGATAGCGGCAAGCATCTGTTCCGAGTCCGCGCCGACAGACCCGATATGCCTAAACTCAAAACCGTCTGAATGGTGAGTTTTACTCATCAAAAAACCTTTGAGGGAGGGGTTATGTGGCGGTCTCCAGAAATTTTTTATACGCTTCGGAATCCATCAAATCTTCAAGCAAAGAAGAGCCGTCAGGGGCGATCTTAACCAGCCAGCCGTCTCCGTAGGGAGAGTTGTTGATTGTGTTGGGAGAGTCAAGAAGGGCTTCGTTCACCTCGACCACCTTGCCCGTAACGGGGCTAAAAATATCCGACACCGCCTTTGTGGACTCAACGGCTCCCAGCACATCGCCTTTACTGAAACCGGCGCCCTCGGAAGGGGCTTCCACAAAAACTATTTCACCCAGAGACTGCTGCGCGTAGTCCGTCAGACCAACCGTTACAATGTCCCTTTCAAGCAAAGCCCATTCGTGCTCTTTTGTGTATCTCAAATTATCCGGAATGCTCATTGCTGCTCCTCCTTTGTGTTCTTTCTGTAAAACGGCGGGTCCGTAAGAACGGCTTTTTTGCGGGCGTTTCTAATCTGGATTTCAACGCCGCTGCGCCGGGCAGTCTGAAGCGCGGAACAGTCAATCAGCGCGAGCCCGATTGGTTTTTCCAGACTCGGAGACATCGTTCCGCTCGTTACCTCTCCAGCCTCCGTATCTTCGCAAAACACCTTGTATGAGTGGCGCGGGATTCCCGGCTCAACCATTTCAATACCGCACAGGGCGTAGCGCGCGCCGTCGGCAAGCGCTTTTTCAAGCGACTCCCTGCCACAGAAATCTCCCTTGTCCATTTTTACATATCTTCCAAGATTGGCTTCAAACGGGGTTACGCTTTGCGAGATTTCGTTCCCGTAAAGAGAATACCCCATCTCAAGGCGCAGAGTGTCCCTGCACCCGAGACCGCACATTGCCGCGCCGCCGTCTGAAATGATGTGGCTCCAGAGTTCCGGCGCGTCTTGCGGAGGAAGAAAAATCTCAAAACCGTCCTCGCCGGTATAGCCGGTTCGTGAAACAAAAGAGTCCGTCGGTCCGAAAACCGTGAAAGAAAACCTTGCGGGCATCTCAACTTCGGAGCCCAGAACACGGCTTACAATTTCGGCGGATTTCGGTCCCTGAACGGACACAAGCGCAACCCGCGCGCTTATGTTGTTCACTTCGGCGGAAAATCCGCTTGTTTGCGCGGCTATCCACTCAAAATCGCTTTGCGTGTTGGAAGCGTTGACGCAAAGAACAAACCTTTCGGGCGAAAACCGGTAAACCATCAGGTCGTCAAGAATTCCGCCATCCTCGTTGCAAAGCAGGTTGTATTGAGCGCTCAGTTCTCCCATTTGCTCTATGTTATTTGTAACAAGCCGCTGGCAAAGGGCTTGCGCGTCCGGTCCGGTTATCTCTATCTCTCCCATGTGGCTTGCGTCAAAAATGCCGCATCCGGAGCGCACGGCACGGTGTTCGTCAATTATGGAGGAATAAAAAAGCGGCATCTGCCAACCCGCAAATTCAACCATTTTAGCGCCGCTTTCGGTGTGGTTCTTATGAAGGGCTGTGCGGTTCATCGGAAAGCATATCATTAAACATTACAGAGTGAAGTTGTCAATAAAACGGTTTGCTTTCAGTGTATTATTGCCGCCGTGAGCAAAATCCGGCGGAGACTTCTGAACATATACGGCGCGATGTTTGAGCGTTATGGCGCGCAGAACTGGTGGCCCGCGCAAACCGCTTTTGAGTGCGTGGTCGGAGCCATTCTGACCCAGAACACGGCGTGGACGAATGTTGAAAAAGCCATCGCGCAACTAAAAAGCGAAACGGAAATTACTCCCGGAAAAATTGACAAAATGCCTGCGGCAAAACTGGCGCGTCTTATAAAACCGTCCGGCTACTTCAATCAGAAGGCAAGGAGGCTGAAGATCTTCGCCCGCTTTGTTGCGCGCGACTACGGCGGAAACATCGGCGCGCTACTCACCGAAGAAACGGGCAAACTCAGAAAAATCCTTCTGGCTCTTGAAGGAATCGGTCCCGAAACGACGGATAGCATAATTCTCTACGCCGCGGAAAAACCCGTTTTTGTCATAGACGCTTATACGAAAAGAATCGCTTCAAGGCACGGCTTCGCGCCGCAAAGCGCCTCATACGGCGAAGCGCAGGAATTGTTTGCCGTAAACCTGCCGCGCGAAACGGAGTTGTTTAACGAATATCACGCCCTGATTGTGCGAACCGCGAAGCAGTTTTGTCATAAAAAAGAGCCTGACTGTGAAAACTGTCCACTCAAGAACGACCTCACGCATTCAGGCGCAACACATCCATAGATGTTTTGGTGGAAGGGGTTTCAGTTTGCGGAGACCTGTTCGTCTCTCGCGGTTTTTACAACCTGTTCAAAAGCCTGCGGGTCTCTGATGGCAAGTTCGGAAAGGGATTTTCTGTCAAGCTCAATGCCGGATTTTTTTAGTTCCGCAATGAAACGGCTGTATGAAAAACCGTAGGGCCTGACCGCCGCATTAATCCTTGTTATCCAAAGCGCTCTAAAATCCCTCTTTCTGTTCCGCCTGTCGCGGTATGAATACGCCATGGCGCGCAAAAGGGTTTCTTTGGCTTTTCTGAGGTTGTTTTTCCTGCGTCCCCAGTACCCTTTGGCCTGTTTAATAATCTTTTTGCGTCTATTTCTGGACGCTACTGAAGGTGTTACTCTCATCTTTTCAAACTCCCGAAATTATTTATTCGGAACATACGTAGCGATTCTTTTCGCCGCCGCTCCCTCAAAATGCAGGTCTGAACCCAAACGCCTCATTCTCTTGGCGTTCTTTTTGACATTGAGATGGGACTTGCCCCCTCTTGACATCCTCACCTTTCCGCTTCCGGTGTAGGAAAACCGCTTCGCCGCGCTTCTGTTTGTTTTCATCTTGTTTTTCACAACTGCGCACCACCCTCTCTGACGTTTTCCTCCGGCTTCTTGCCACCACGGTCTTCATTGTTACCCTCGCGGCCCTCCGGACGTCCGCCCGAAGACGGAGATTTCACGGGCGACAAAACCGCCACAATGTTTCTGCCTTCAAGCTTCGCGGGAGAATCAATTTTACCCAAATCCGCAACCTCCTCAACTATTGAGGAAATAAGTTCAAATCCGTTGCCCTGATGCACAAACTCCCTTCCCCTGAACATAACCCTGAGTTTCGCTTTGCAACCGTCCTGAAGAAATCCTTTAAGCCGCCCCATTTTCACCGCCAAATCGTGCTGTCCTATGTGCGGCCTCAATTTAATCTCCTTAATCGGGCTGGGCTTCTGCTTGCGCGTGTTCTTTTTCTGCAAGTATTTGTATTTTCCATAATCAACAAGCCTGCAAACAGGAGGATTTGAATCCGGAGAAATCTCAACCAAATCAAGGTCTTTCTCCCCGGCTTTGGCAAGAGCGTCCTCTATAGTCATAACACCGAGCTGATTTCCCTCATCGTCAATCATTCTCACCTTAGGAGCTCGTATCCTACGGTTTACGCGAGTCGCAGGAGCGCGTCTTTCGGGTTTTCTTCTGGGACCCCTTATAACGACGTCTCCCCGCCGCTTTCGGCGTCTAACATCTCAATAAACTCACCAATCCCCATCGGGTTCAAATTTTCACTTCCATATTTTCTCGGCGCCACAACCGCGCTAGCGGCTTCCTTTTCTCCGATTACAAGCAGATACGGTATTTTCATAACCTGAGCTTCTCTGACCTTGTAACCAAGTTTTTCGTTTCTAAAATCCTCTTCAACCCTTATCCCTTTCTCCTTTAGAGCATCGGCAACTGATTTCGCGTAATCAATCTGCTTATCCGTCACCGTGGCAACTCTTACCTGTGTCGGACTCATCCACAGAGGAAACGCTCCGCCGTAATGCTCTACTAAAATCCCGAAAAACCTCTCAAGCGAACCGAATATCGCTCGATGAATCATTATCGGAACGTGGCGGGAATTATCCTCGCCCACAAAGGCCATGTCAAACCTTTTCGGGAGGTTGAAGTCTAACTGAACCGTGGAACACTGCCAAGACCTTCCGAGAACGTCCTTGATTTTGAGGTCTATCTTGGGCCCGTAAAAAGCCCCGCCTTTTTCATCTATGGAGTATTCAAACCCTTTCGCGGCAAGAGCGGACTTCATCGCTTCGGTTGCGGTTTCCCAATCTTCTTCGCTTCCGACAAACTTGTCCGGGCGGGTTGAGAGGAAAACTTCAAAATTGTCAAACCCGAATTTTTTCAAGAATAAAAGCGTCAAATCCAAAACGCCGCCCACTTCATCTCCTATCTGGTCGGGACGGCAGAATATATGAGCGTCATCCTGAGAAAAACCCCTCACTCTGAGAAGCCCGTGAAGCACGCCGCTACGCTCATATCTGTAAACCGTGCCTATCTCCGCCCACCGCAAAGGCAGTTCGCGGTAGCTTCTGACATCGGATTTGTAAATCAGAATATGAAACGGACAGTTCATCGGCTTGATTTGATAATCAGAGTTATCAATCTGCGAGGGCGCGAACATGCTTTCGGTGTAAAAATCGGTGTGTCCGCTTGTTTTCCAGAGGTCAAGCCGCGCCAGATGCGGAGTGTAGAGAATGTCATAGCCGGCCTTTCTGTGTTCCGTGCGCCAGAAATCCTCAATAATTCCACGCACCCGCGCGCCTTTCGGGTGCCACAGGACAAGCCCCGGTCCCACTTCATCGGTGAGCGTGAAAAGCCCCAGTTCTTTGCCGAGTTTTCTGTGGTCGCGTTTTTTCGCCTCTTCAAGCATCGCAAGATGCTTTTTCAAATCTTTTCTGTCCGCAAACGCCGTACCGTATATGCGCTGTAACATTGGGTTGGTTTCAACGCCGCGCCAATATGCGCCGCCCGAAGATGTGAGTTTGAACGCTTTAACCGCACCGGTTGAAGGCGCGTGGGGACCTCTGCACAGGTCAAACCATTTGCCCTGGTCATAAATTGTTATTTCAGAATCTTCGGGCAAATCGTTGATTATTTCCACTTTGTATGTCTCGCCCATATCCGAGAAAGTTTTAACGGCTTGCGAGCGCGAAACGGTTTTGCGCTCAAGCGGGCGGTCTTCGGAAACAATCTCCTCCATGCGCTTTTCAATCTTTTCAAGATCTTCGGGCGTGAACGGCTCGGGCGTGTCAAAATCGTAGTAAAACCCGTCCTCAATCACGGGACCGATTGTAACCTTCACATTCTGAAAAAGCCCCTGAACCGCTTCAGCCATAACATGAGCGGCGGTGTGGCGGATGAGCGCCAGACCTTCGGCGGAATTTTGCTTTACGGGCTCAAGTTTTGTGTCCGCGCTGATATTTTGCGTCAAATCCATAAGTGCGCCGTCCGCGGTCGCCCCGATTGCGCCTTTATCCGCGCCAACGGCGGCAAGCACTTCGGCAACAGTCGCGCCGGATTCAATTTCGGCGGATTTATCTTTGTGTGTGATTGTTATTTGAGGCATTGGACAAATTTGGTCTGGCTACATTGGTTTCTGTTCTACATCTTGAGAACCTAGTTTTTCAGCAGATTTCAAGAAATCAAAATTCACAAGAAAGAAAGTTATATTAGCGGACTTGTCTTCAGGAAATCTCATTTCAGCAAATTTAAACTTATTGTAAAAAATAGAACCATCCGGAAAAGCGATATGCACAGTAGCCATAATGGCTATCTTATCTTGCGATGATATTCTGCCGTCTCTGACACCCTCCAGAAAGTTCTCCCAAATTTTTTTACGGACGGCTTCGTCTTCCACATATCCAACCTCAGCAATACCATGAGGTAGAACTGTTCTATTCTGTGGAAATATAAAGCCTTCAATTTGAATTTCGCTAGACATACTTACTCCAGGATATTTTGCTCCAGGATATGAATCAGGCAAGAAAGCATAAGAATAATGAAATGACACACCCGACAAGTAAATAGCTTCTTTGCCATCATTACAAACCGCATATCTATGGGACATACGATTTTCCGGTCCTACACGTTCTACCCCCAGACTTACAACTCTAATGCGGCGAGGTTTATAAAAAAACTGAAAGTAAAGAGTTGCTAAAGAACATGTGATAGCAACCAGAGAGAAAACTAAAGGAGCAGTTGAAGTTTCCAATTTTATTCACTTGGCCCCGGTTGGAATTGAACCAACGACCTTTCGCGTGTGAGGCGAACGCTCTCCCCCTGAGCTACGGGGCCTGAAACGCGTATATTGTTTTGAATTTGGGCTAAAAGTCAAAGTAATCCGTGAGCGCGGCTGGGATTGAACCAGCGACCTCTTGCGTGTCGGGCAAGCGCTCTCCCGCTGAGCTACGCGCTCGGGTCTCTCAAAGAGGCTGTATTGTCTTTCAAAAGCGTTTTTGTGTCAAGCCGCAAACATTGACACCCGCCCTTGCAGTGCGGTATTTTTCGCTATGCCCAAAACCGCTTCAAAATCCGCGCGCGGCGGCAAAAACATAACCGAATACCGTGCGTGGCTCAGTTGCATCAACCCCGAATGCGGTAAAACCTACAAAATTGACGAAGTGATTTACCGTTGCGGAGAGTGCAACGAACTGCTTGAAGTTACGCACGACCGCAAACTGCTTGCCAAAAAATCGTCTCAACAGTGGAAAAAACTGTTTGATGAACGCTACAAAAACCAGTCATGGCCCCACGGCAGTTCGGTTTGGGGCAAAAAGGAATGGGTTTGTCCCGTTGTGAAGGATGATGACATTGTTTCAATGTATGAGGGCTCAACAAACCTTTTCTGGGCGGAGCGTTTAGGTAAACAGGTCGGAATGAATGACATCTGGATAAAGATGTGCGGAAACAGCCACACGGGCTCTTTCAAAGACCTCGGAATGACGGTTCTTGTTTCGGTGGTGCAGCATATGCGCAGAAAAAAACGCGATATTCCGGCGGTTGCCTGCGCCTCCACCGGAGACACCTCGGCGGCGCTTGCCGCCTACTGCGCGGCGGCGGATATTCCGGCGATTGTTTTTCTGCCGAAAGGAAAAGTTTCCCTTGCTCAACTCGTTCAGCCAATTGCAAACGGGGCGATTGTTCTTTCGCTTGACACCGATTTTGACGGCTGCATGAAAATGGTTCAGAAAATGACGGAAGAAAACAACATCTATCTGGCAAACTCCATAAATTCGCTCCGCATTGAAGGGCAGAAAACCATAAGCATTGAACTGTGCCAGCAATTCAAATGGAGCGTGCCGGACTGGATAATAATTCCGGGCGGCAATCTGGGCAACGTGTCCGCTCTCGGCAAGGGTTTTCTTTTAATGCGCGATCTGGGATTAATAAAAAAACTGCCGCGAATTGTTTGCGCGCAATCAAAAAACGCCAACCCGCTTTACCTGAGTTACAAAAAAGGATTTAAGGAATTCAAGCCGGTAAAAGCGAAAACAACTCTCGCCAACGCGATTCAGATCGGAAATCCGGTAAGCGTGAACAAGGCGATAAAAACCCTTAAAGAATTTAACGGAATTGTTGAACAGGCATCTGAAAAAGAACTTTCCGTCGCCGCCGCGATGGCGGACAGAACCGGAATTTTCAGTTGCCCGCACACGGGCGTGGCGCTTGCGGTTTTTCTGAAACTTCAAGCGAAAAAAACCTTCAAAAAGAAAGACAAAGTGGTAATTATTTCAACCGCTCACGGACTTAAATTTGTTGAATTTAAAACCGGATACCATGAGGGCAAAATCGCGGGAGTGGGCAAAAAACTCCGTAACAACCCCATAGAATTGCCAAATAACTACAACGCCGTGCGGGATGCCATATTCAGCCGGGTTGAATCCTGATGCCCGCATTTAAATTGCGCGGACTTTACGCCATAACAGACTCAAAACTGATTGCGGAAAACGGTTTCGCCGAAACTGTTGAAGCCGCAATAAAAGGCGGCGCGACAATTATTCAACTGCGCGAAAAAAACTCAGAAAAAGCGGAAATTATCCGAAAAGGAAAAATGCTCGCGGAAATTACGCAAAAATATAAAATCCCGCTCATAATTAACGACAGTCCTGAAATAACGAAAAAAACAGGCGCGGACGGCGTTCACCTCGGCGGAGAGGACGGGAATGTAAAAAACGCAAGAAAACTGCTCGGTGAAAACGCGATTATCGGCGTTTCATGCTACGGAGAGATTGAAAGGGGAATTGCCTCCGAAAAAGCGGGCGCGAATTATGTTGCTTTCGGAACTCCTTATTTTACACCCACAAAACCGGACAGAGTTCCCACACCGTTTGAGGTTTTGAAAGAGGCAAAAGCGAAACTGAAAATACCCGTATTCGCCATCGGTGGAATTACGCCCGAAAATGTTGCTGATGTTCTAAAAACCGGCGTTGACGGCATTGCCGTAATTACGGCGATTTTTGGAGAGGAAGACACTGAAAAAGCAGCGCGGCGGCTGACTTTAACAAAATAAAAATTAGGACTCAGAATACTTGCTTCGGAACTCGGTCTTACTATACAACATGGAAATTATACTGACCCGAATTTCAAATGAGGTTTTACTCCCGCCGTTGCTGGCAACAAACATTACGTGCCTACAAAACCGTCCAGCCGCCATCAATTACAAGATCTGACCCTGTCATATAGCTTGATTCTTCGCTCGCGAGAAACAAAACCGACTGTGCAACCTCATCCGCTTCGGCTCTTCTGACCATCGGAATCATTCCCGCCGCTATTTCGTCAAGTTGTTCTTCGGCATCGGGCGGATTGCCCATAAATTCAACATCCATTTTTGTTTTTATGTAGCCCGGGCAGACGGAATTAACCCTTATGTTCTGCTTCGCGTGGTCAAGCGCCATGCTGCGCGTAATTTGTCTGACCGCACCCTTTGAGGCGTTATACGCCATGCAGTCCTCCATTCCGACAATTCCGAGAACGCTTGAATTATTTATTATTGAGCCGCCGCCGTGTTTTGCCATCAGCGGAACAACGTATTTGCTCATCAGAAAAACCCCTTTCACATTTATATCCATAGTTCTATTCCAGACCGAGTTTGTGGTTGTAACAACCGTTCCGCCTTCAAAAATTCCCGCATTGTTGAAAAGAATGTCAATTTTGCCAAACTCTCTGTAAAATGCGTTCGCAATTCTTTTTACATCTTTTTCATTTGAAACATCACCCTTCCACGCTTTGATTTTCCGGCGGCCTTTCGCTTCGGAAACAACATTGCGCAGATTTTTCGCAGTTCTGGACATAATCCCTACTTTCGCGCCTTCCTTATGAAAAAGCAACGCGGTCGCCCTTCCTATCCCCTCGCTTCCTCCGGTAATTAAAGCGGTTTTTCCCTTTAGTCTCATTTTGATTTCTCTCGTTTTTATTTAATCCTCTAATTAAAAATTAAATTTATCCCCGGACAGTTTTCCACCCTCTTCAACCTGCTCGGTCTGATTTCAGGTCGCCGCAAATGAATATATTCACTTGCGTCTCAGCTTTCAATCAAAAAACCGTTTGCCCTTTCGCGGTTTTTCAACCCTCTCGGCAAGAGCCTGAGAAATTATCGGCAGCGCAATTGTCGCATCGCAATAACACTGCACAAGACCGCCTTCGGGGTCTTCCTTGCCCCACGAAACCGCCTCTTCAAAAGTGCACCCGCTGAGCCCGCCCCACTGAGGAGAATCTGTAGTAATCTGAATCGCGTATTTATGCGGATAATAAGTTTCTTCGGGTCCCGTCCCTTTTCTGTTCATTCCGTCCTTTCTTCCGGGAATAGAACGGTCTTCGTAAAGCAAATCGCCCGTTACGGCAAACAACTGAATAAAATCCTTCGGAACCCCGCCACCAATGTAAATCACGGCGGTCTGCTTAACTTTTTCGCCCATCTTCATAAATTCCACATAGTCTTTCATCGCGTCTATTGTAAGATGAAAACCTTTGCTTTCGGCTATAAGAGCCGCGTCCCCGTATGGACTGTCCGCAATCGCGGGGCAGAAAACCGGAACTCCGAACCTTGCCGCAGTCGCGACAATGGAATTTATTTCCTTTTTACCCAGATGCCGCCCGAACAGTTCCAAAAATTCGCGCGATGAATAGTTTTGTTTTTTATCCAGAGTCAGAATGAAATCCGCTATCATTTCCGTCATTTCAAGATAGTCGGTTTCTTTCCCGTAAACATCGTAATAGCGGTTTATTCCTTCGGAAAACAGTTTTTCGTCATCGGCTCTGTGCGAACCCTGAAAATAGTCATAACCCATCGCATCTATTATGTCTTCGGATATGTTCGCGCCCGTGGGAACAAGCACGTCAATAAAACGGTTTTCAATCAGCCAATTTATTATTCTCCACTGCCCCGTTGTGGAAAGGGAACCTGCGTAACCCAGAAAAATCGTAACTTCGGGGTCGGCAACTATTTTTTGAAAAACCTCAACCGCGCGGGAAAGACTTCCGCCCTGAAAACCGGTTTTTGACATAGCGGAAATCAAGTCTGAAACGCTTCTGCCCTTTTTCACTTCAATCGCTTTTACTTTTTCGCTCGGAAGTTTTTTAGTCAATTTCGTAAATCTCCTTTTTCAAACCACAATATTCACAAGTTTTCCCGGCACAACGATTATTTTTTTGATTTTTTTGCCTTCGGTTAATTTTTTAATTCTTTCATCGGCAAGAGCGGCGGATTCCATTTCATCCGTTGCCGCATCCGAAGGCATCTGCATTTGAGAACGCAATTTCCCGTTAACCTGAAAAACAACCTCAACCGTGTCGGATTTAATTAGAGATTCTTCCCACCCGGGCCAATCTTCAAGAAAAACCGATTTTTTATTACCGAGAATTTCCCAGACTTCTTCGGAAAAATGCGGAGCTATCGGCGAAAGAAGTTTCGCTATTGTCCCGACTGTTTCGGGCGAGGGTGATTTTTCAATTGAGTTCAACAATTCCATAAGCGCGGCAATCGCGGTGTTGAAATGGAAACGCTCAATATCTTCAGTCACTTTTTTGACTGTTTTATGAGTTTGATTCAAAAATTTTTCGCTCGCGGGGTCCGGCTGTTCCGAAGCGGAAACCGTAAGATTCCATAACCTCCTCAAAAACCGGCTCATCCCCTCAATACCCTTTTCATTCCAGTCCAGAGATTTTTCCGCGGGCGCGGCGAAAAGAATAAAAAGCCGAACCGCGTCCGCGCCGTATTTCTCTATCATTTCATCGGGGTCAACCGTGTTACCGGTGGATTTTGACATTTTCGCGCCGTCCTTGATAACCATTCCCTGTGTAAGTAACGCGCCGAAGGGTTCGTCAAAATCGCACAAATTCAAATCTCTGAGAACGCGGATAAAAAATCTTGAATAAAGCAGATGCAATATCGCGTGTTCCACACCGCCGATGTATTGATCAACGGGAAGCCATTTTTTCACCGCTTTTTTGTCAAACATTCCCTTCTCAAAATCCGGAGACGCATAGCGCAGGAAATACCACGAAGACTCCACAAAAGTGTCCATTGTGTCCGTGTCCCGTTTCGCGTCCGCGCCGCAGGCGGGGCATGAGGCTGAAATAAACGACTCTGAATTCGCGAGCGAGGGTATATCTCCTTTTGAAAAATCCACATCTTCGGGCAAATTCACGGGCAAATCCTTTTCGGGAACGGGAACTGCACCGCATTTTTCGCAGTGAATAACAGGAACCGGCGCTCCCCAGTAACGCTGGCGGGAAATGCCCCAGTCTCTGAGTCGGTATTGGACAACCTTCCCGCCTTTTTTCTGTTTTTGAAGAAAATCCACAATTGCGCGGGACACCTCATCAAAATCAAGACCGTTAAAATCGCCGGAATTTTGAAGAACGCCCTTTTCGGTGAACACGCCTTCTGGAATATCAAAATCCCCATCTTTCGGAAAAACAACTTGTTTTACGGGGAGATTGTATTTTTTGGCAAAATCAAAATCACGCCTGTCATGAGCGGGAACGGACATTACCGCTCCGGTTCCGTAACTCATAAGAACAAAATTCGCCGTCCAGACAGGAATTTCTTCTCCCGAAACCGGATTAATGGCGGAAAATCCGAGCGGCAGACCTTCTTTCTCAACCATCTCCATTTTTGCTTCGGAAACGGGCAGGTTTTTTGCCTTTTCTATAAAATCTGCGATTTTCGCGTCGCCCTCCGCCGCCTTGAGAGCCGCCGGATGCTCCGGCGCGACCGTAAGATACGTGGCACCCATAACGGTGTCGGGCCTTGTGGTAAAAACCTCAATTGCATAGCCGAGTTTCTCCGAATAAAACTCCATCTCAACCCCTTCGGAGCGCCCTATCCAGTTTGCCTGCATGGTTTTGACCGAATCAGGCCAGTCGGCGAGATTGCCGAGACCTTCCAGCAGTTCATCGGAATAGTCGCTTATGCGGAAAAACCACTGTTCCACCTCTCTGCGCTCAACAACGGCGCCGGAGCGCCACCCCTTTCCGTCAATAACCTGCTCGTTGGCAAGCACGGTTTTATCTTCGGGGTCCCAGTTTACGAAGGTTTTTTTGCGATACGCGAGACCCTTTTCAAGCATTTTTGTAAAAAGCCACTGCTCCCACCTGTAGTATGAGGGGTCGCAGGTCGCAATCTCGCGCGACCAGTCGTAGGAAAATCCGAGCCTCCGGAGTTGGACGCGCATTTGGTCAATGTTTGTTTTTGTCCACTCGGCGGGGTTTACGGCATTACGAATCGCGGCGTTTTCCGCGGGAAGTCCGAAAGCGTCCCAGCCAATGGGATGAAGAACATCAAAGCCGCGGGCGCGCTTGTAACGCGCGATGACGTCTCCTATTGTGTAGTTGCGCACATGCCCCATGTGTATGCGCCCGGACGGATACGGAAACATCTCAAGCACGTAGTATTTCGGCTTTCCGGAATCCCCGGCAGCCGTGTGAGAGCCGCTTTGCTCCCATATTTCGCGCCATTTTCTTTCAACTGCTGAGGGGTTGTAGGTTTTTTCCATCGGGACATTCGCGGCGGAAAACTTCATCGCCGCCCGTAAAAGTGTGTATTGTAGATTAACGGGTATTGGCTTTCAAATCAGTTCATGACGGAAAACGGAGAAACAAAAAAGCTGATGACAGACCTGAAAGGCTATCTTGAGTTTCAGGGGCGCATGGGAAACGGGAAAATCCGCACGGAGCGGAAAGATGCTCCGCCTGAGCGCGAACCCGCGCCGGGACCTTCCAAAACAAACAAAAAAACACCGGTCATTTCCATCCCTTTTGAAGGAAATTTGTTTGAAAACGGCGGCGCGAACAGTCTTGAAGAAATCAGGACGGAAATGGGAGAGTGCGAAAGGTGCAAACTCCACGCGGGAAGAAAAACCATTGTCTTTGGTGAAGGAAACCCGAAAGCAAAGGTGGTTTTTGTGGGCGAAGGACCGGGAAAAGATGAAGATGAACAGGGCAGACCCTTTGTGGGGCGTGCGGGAAAACTGCTGAACAAGGTTATAGAAGCGATGGGAATGAAGCGCGAAGAGGTCTATATCTGCAATGTGGTCAAATGCCGTCCGCCTGAAAACCGCAATCCCGAAACGGACGAAGTCGCGAGTTGCGAGCCGTTTTTAATGAAACAGATAAGTTGCGTTTCGCCTCGCGTGATAGTTTGTCTCGGTCTTGTGGCGGCAAAGGCGGTTTTAAAACTTCAGGGAAGTCCGTCTCTCGGTTCACTGCGCGGAGTGTTTCACAGATACGGCAAAACAAAACTTATGGTAACCTATCACCCCGCCGCGCTTCTCAGAAACCCGGGGTTCAAGCGCCCCATGTGGGAAGATATGAAGACGGTTATGGCGGAGTTGAAGAAAACTTGAAAAAGCGCCCGTAGCTCAGTCCGGATAGAGCATTGGCCTCCGGAGCCAAGGGTCAGAGGTTCAAATCCTCTCGGGCGCTCCATCTTTCCGCAGCGTTTCCCGAATTTGTTCGGGTTTTCGCGGTCGCGGGTTTTATGCTCACAATCGCGGCGGTCACACGCTATGCGCAGAAAAACACAAACAACATCCATTGATAAAAACTCATAAACCCTTAAAGTTTTATTGTAATGTTGCGTGTGGCGGTTTTGGTTTTCGCTTTTGTTTTCGCGGGCTCCCTTGCGGGTTCAAGCGCAATGCCGTGCCCGATGTCGGGCGGGGCGGAGCACACGGGACATTCCAGCGCCGCAGACTGCCCGGGTCATAATTCTCGTCAGGACTGCGGACACGTGTCCTTTGCAGACTGTCTTAACACACAGCAGTCGTCAGTCGAAAACAAGCAATCAGGAAAAACAAAACATCTTTTGGAGAACACTCCGCGTTTTGTTTTCTACAAATTAACAGACACGGAAATAAAAACAGCGCCGCGCGCCGTCACTCAAAACCGGCACCGACCGATTTTTCTGCTCACAAAACACATACTCGTCTGATATCTCCGCCGTTTTTGGGCCGTGAAATTCGGCTTGCGAAATTTTTCAAGCAGAGATTTTATGAGAAAGAGAAATATAGCAATTATCGTAATTGCGTTAATGCAGTCGCCCGCAACGCTGGCAAGACCCGTGTCATATCCGGGAGGATGGACGGTTATGCAGATGCACAACAGAGCAAACACCTCAGTTCATCTGCATTATTCGCCGTCCGCGCGACATTCGGTCGGGGTCAGGGGGTTTCACATTCGTGATAAAAACGCTTTCGCCGGCGCGTTGCAGGTCAATGTTCTGCTGAAACGGGTTAACAATCGGGAATCGCAGGCAAATCTCTACTTCAAAGGGGGGGGGGGGGCCGCGTGGGATAATGATGACATTTCCTTTACGGGTTTTTCGGGATTGGCTGCGGACTGGGAAACCAGAAGGCTGTTTATCCGCTACGAAAACCGGGTTGGCACAATCGGCGGGCGGGAAAACTCTTTCCGGCAGTCCGCGAGGGCCGGACTGGCGCCTTATGTCGCCGATTTTGGCTCTCTTCACACATGGTTGATGCTTGAAGTTTCGCACTATCCGTCTACGGACTATGAAGATAAGACTGAAATAACGCCACTCGCGCGTTTTTTCAAAGGAGATTCGCTTTTTGAGATCGGCTGGAGTTTTAACGGAAAATTGACGCTGAATTTCATAAGGCGATTTTAAACAAAAAGGAGAAAGAAAAATGAAACTGAAAAAAACAATTTTAACGGCAGTGGTCATCACGACTGTCGCCTTTGGTCAGGCAAACGCCGGGCATGACGAAGACCACTCGCACAAACATTCGGAAGAAGCGCGGATTGAAGAACCGGACAGCCCGATTTCTTCGGAAGAAATAATTCACATTAAGGTAACCGGGCTTGTGTGTGATTTCTGCGCACGGTCCATACAAAAGGTTTTTCTCAAAACCGGCGCGATTGAGGAAGCGTATGTCAACCTGAAACACAAGTCCGTTACCCTTTATGTAAAAAAAGGAAAAAACCTTTCCGATAAGCAGGTAAGAAAATTTCTGGAAGATTCAGGCTACGCGAGCGCTAAAATCTCGCGCTATAAGAAAGGAGGCAAACGGTGAAACAGATTGGCTGGAAAGATGCGGTTCTGCCGTTTTTCTCCCTGCTGACATCCACGGGAACGCTTGTGTGCTGCGCACTGCCCGCGCTTTTTGTAAGCGTTGGGCTTGGCGCCGTAACAGCAGGGCTTGTGAGCGCGTTTCCGGAACTTGTGTGGCTTTCGGAGCACAAGACTCTGGTTTTCACGGTCGCCGGGCTTTTGCTCGCAATCGCGGCGGCGGCGCGCTACGCGCAGAGAAACGCCCCGTGCCCGATTGAGCCGCGGGCGGCGCAAATGTGTATGCGCCTCAGACGTTTGAGCCTTGTGATTGTGCTGTTTTCAGTCGCGGTTTACGCGGTCGGGTTCTTTTTCGCGTTCTTAATCGTATAAGGAATTAATGAACATGTCCGTCGTGCGACGCGCCGGGGGCAAGTGACGAAAAGCCGCCGTCAAAACTCAAAAGAACACCTATCCTGCCCGTGTGTTCCCCTTCCTCTTTTACCCTCCGGTAACCGGCTCCGATTTTCGCGTTTCCTATTTTGCGAGACAGGGAAAAGCTGAAAGCCGAGCCGTCAAGATTTTCATCGGGTTCGGACGCTCCCTTGTTTCCGGTTAAAGACGCGCTACACGCGAACGTCCACAATTTCCAGTCAAAACCGACCGCGGAAGTGTAATGAGAGCGGTCATGCCCGGAATGCCCCTCAAGATTTTTGATGCGGACATATTCGTTTACGGAACGTACGGAGAGGTTTTCGGTGAGTTGGTAAATACCCTGCGCTGAAAAAGAAAATCTGCCCTCGTCCGTTTCGTTGCCCACCCCTTGTGCCTGCCGTGCGTAGCCCAAACGGTAGGAAAAACCCGAAAGCCAGTCGGCAAAAAAGCCTTCTTTTAGAGGAAAGAAATCCCCGCCTCCGAGTGAAAACGCGAAAGATGACAGGTCTCCCGTATTGGAAACCCCTCCGTCTCTCTTGCGCAGACGCTGTTCCCCATTGCTGAAAATTGTTGTGTCCTCGGCAAAGGCTGAAAAATCAATGCCGTGCCTGCCCAGTCCGCCGCCGTCAAAACCCAACAGCCCGCCAAGTCCGATGCGCGACTCTATTTCATATTCGTGAATCGCCCGGTATGAGTACACTCCGGGGAAATCATGCACGTCCAAACCGACAACCGGCGTGAACTTGCCGCCGTAAAAAGCGGCGTTTTTGTTTCCGAAGCCGCGCGCAAAATTCAGCGCAAACCCGTCCAGAGAAACCGTGTGGTCCGTGAAAAAAAGCCCGCTTGCGGGCGGCGGATCAACCTGGTCATCTCCATGCTCGTGCTGATGCCCGGCGGGTTCTCCTTCAACAAGCAGTTCCGCCGAAATGGAAAACCCTTTGCCTAAAAACAGTTCGGCGGTAAAGTGGGAATCGGAATACGCTTCGTAAACCTTCGTCTCGTTTGACTCCACAACCCTGTCCATATGAATTCTCACATCAAAATGCCCGTCAACATGAACCGCCCCGAAAGCGGTAAGAGTAAAAACGCACAGCAGGACAAAACCCGCAAAAACCGGTTTGAATATGGTAATTATCTTAAATTCTCCTTTTTTTGAACACCCGCTCAAACATGATTGAGCCGGCAAATAAAATGACAAAAAACACTGCGGCCGCCGTAACGATCGACGGACCCGAAGGCGTGTCGTAAAGCAAAGAGCCGTAGATTCCCGCCAGAACGGACGCGACTCCAACCGCGCATGATAAAACCGCCATCATTTCGGGCGACCGCGCGAACATCCGCCCGGCGGCGGCGGGAATAATCAGCATTGAAGTAACCAGCAAAACACCCACGGCGCGCAAAGACACCGCCACCACAACCGCCATCAGAAACATCAGAAGAAACCCGAGCCGGAATGTGTTGACGCCTTCGGCTTTCGCCAAATCGTCGCTGATTGTCATAAGCACAAGCGAGTCCCAGTTGAGCGCGAGCGCGGCAATGACCACGGCGGCACAGACGTATATCCACACGATGTCGCGCGCGCCCACGGTCAGAATATCGCCGAAGAGAGTTGAATGAAGGTGGAAAACCGGAACTCCGGACAGAGAAATCGCCACTATTCCAACCGCGAGAGAGCCGTGGGCGATGATGCCGAGAACGGTGTCGGGAGCGATAGCCCCGCCCCGGAAAACAACGGCAAGCAGAAAAGAGAAAACAATAACAACCGCAAAAATCCCGTAGTCCGGATTCATTCCCGCAAGCAGTCCGAGTGGAATTCCCGCAAGCGCCGAATGAGAAAGAGAGTCGCCAAAGTAAGCCATTCTTCTCCAAACGACAAAACAGCCGAGTATGCCAGCGGCAAGAGCAACCCCGATTCCCGCAAGCGCGGCGCGAATGATAAATGGTTCCGTCACTCCGCGCCCCCTTTCATGCGATGCCCATGAGTATGCTCATGCGCGTGGGAATAAACGGACATAAGACGCACCATGTCCTCGCCGAACATTGAAATAAATTCGGGGTCTCTGGCAATCTCTTTCGGCTCGCCCGCGCAACACACATGCCCGTAAAGACAGACCACCTTTTTTGTTGAAGCCATAACCATATGGAGATCATGCGACACCATTAAAACCGCCACGCCGTGCTCGCGGTGAATCGCTTCAATGAGTTTGTAAAACTCCAGTTGCCCCGAAACGTCAAGATTTTGCGCGGGCTCGTCAAGCACAAGAAGATGCGGACCCGCCGCAAGTGCGCGGGCAAGCAGAACACGCTGAATCTCGCCGCCCGACAGCGCGCTCATTTCGCTGTCCAGAATTCCCGAAACTCCCGCGCGGCGGCACGCTTCTTCAAGTTCCGGGCGCGCCGCTCCGCCGAGCCCGATGAACCGCCCCGCCGAAATGGGAATGTAGTCCATCCTCTCAATTCTCTGCGGCATATAGCCGATTTTGACTCCGGGGTCGCGCTCGCACACACCCGAATCCGGAGACAGAACGCC
Organism: Candidatus Mycalebacterium zealandia; assembly: GCA_014075295.1. NCBI lineage: Bacteria > Pseudomonadati > Thermodesulfobacteriota > Candidatus Dadabacteria > Candidatus Nemesobacterales > Candidatus Mycalebacteriaceae > Candidatus Mycalebacterium > Candidatus Mycalebacterium zealandia. Next base: position 411,784 of record CP046180.1, on the reverse strand, counting down.
CGTGAGAACCTTAATCAAAGTGGTTTTCCCCGCTCCGTTGGGACCGACAACAGACACAAAATCACCTTTGGCAATTTCAAGCGAAACATCTTGAAGAATCAGATTTCCGTCCCTTGAAAACGAAACTTCGTGCGATTCCATAAAAACTTCGCTCAATTTTTTCTTCTCCCGCACTCAAGACAGGTTCCCCGCACTTCCAGAACAGTCTCCACCTTGCTGAAACCCTCGCGGGTGACCGCGGAGTCAACGGCTTTTGAAAGCGCGGAGCCGCAAAATTCCCTTGACTCGCCGCAGTCCGAGCAGATGAGAAAGAAGCACTCGGAATGACCGCTTGAGGGATGAAAACACGCGCAGTAAGAAGACATGCTTGACAGTTTGTGAACGAGACCGTTTTCAATCAGGAAATCAAGGGTGCGGTAAACGGTGGGCGGCTTCGCGGAGCGTGAAAGTTCGGAAAGCACCTTATAAGCCTTCACGGGTCGGTGACTGCGCGAAACTATCCGCAGAACGCGCTTCCTCAAAGGCGTAAGCGCAACCCCGCGCTCCGAACACACGCGCTCGGCGTAGGTTGTTATTTCTCCGACACAACGGTCATGATTTTTGCATCCGTTCTTCATTCAGTTTGCGCTCAACAAAAGTAATGTTATAATGTAACATTCTTTTGTCAAGGAGAACATTATGCGGCTTTTTTTGAAAATATCGGCGGTTTTCACCATGATTTTTCTCGTTCTCGCGCCCGCGGCGAACTCACTCTCAAATGAGCGTTTGCAGGTTGCGGCAAGCATTGCCCCGCTCCATTCGCTTGTATCGGGGGTTACGCACGGCGTGAACGAAACGGTTCTTATTGTTCCTGCGGGCGAGTCGCCCCACGAGTTTAGTATGAAACCCTCTCAGATGAAAAAAATCACGGAGGCAAAAGCGGTTTTTTTTGTAAGCAAAGGGCTTGAGACCTTTCTTCACAACCCTTTGCGTTCGCTTCCTGCCGGAGTTGCAAAGGCGGAGGTCGCGGAAATTTCCGGCATCACGCTCCTGAAAAACAGCACCGGACAAAACGACCCGCACGTGTGGCTGTCTCCGAAAAATGCGGAAAAAATTGTAAGAACGGCGGCAAAATGGATGGCAAGAATCAATCCGCGCCAAAGAAATGTTTACAAAAAAAACGCTCGGGAAACCATTAAAAAACTCAAAAAACTGGACGCAACAATACGGAAAGAAGTTGCTGGCGTCAGCGACATCCCATACGCCGTCTTTCATGATGCCTACCGTTATTTTGAGAGCGAATACAGCATGAACGGGATAGGCTCAATAACGGAAAATCCAGAAATTCCTCAATCAGCCGCAGGGTTGAAACATATCCGCGCCAAAATCCGCGAAAGCGGGGCAGTGTGCGTTTTCAGCGAACCGCAATACAGTGAGAAACGGATGCGGGCGGCGGCCGAGGGAAGCGGAGCGAGAACCGCGTTTCTTGACCCTCTGGGCGTGGGCATTGAACCCGGCCCGAATCTTTATTTTGAAATGATGGAAAACCTCGCGCGCTCTCTGAAGAACTGCCTGAGCAATTAAGAGGTTTTTGTGAGGACATACATTATTTTTCCGTCCTCCCATTCAATATCGCCGTCAAAACTCTGTTTTAGGTTTGCGCGAAATCTTTCAAACGCCCTGACAAACTCTTCAGGTTCATAGAAAAGAAAAGCGGAATACGCCTTCTCGGACGCTTTTTCGGCAAGATCTTCGGGCGAATTCACGCGGTCGTAAGTGAAGGTTTTTGTCAGTTCAATCTCAAACTCGGGAAACTTTTCCACCTTGAACTCAAACTCGTCCGGTTCATAAAGACGAGACTCCTTGCGCCGGAAAAGCGGAAAATGCAGCCCCCAGACAGTACGGTCGTTCTGGACTCTTGATCTTGTGTAGATGAAAACCCGCCCGCCGGTTTTGAGAATTCTTGAAACCTCTTGCAGAAACCCGACAATTCCTATGTGATGAATTGAGTTGAAGCAGAAAACCGCATCAACAGAGGATTGTTCAAGAGGAACATCCCTCGCGTCCGCGAGTTTTGCGGAAAAGTTTGAAAAGCCCCCTTCCGTGAGATAGGTCTTGAGCTGATCAAGCATATATTCGTTTGTGTCAAAGCAGTTGAGAAAAACTCTTTCCCCTAATGCCTCAAGAAAAAGTTTCGCGTATCGTCCGGCTCCGCACCCGGTATCGGTGGCTTGAATAACTCCGGACGCCGGAAGATTGTTGATCACGAAATCAACGGGTTCTTTGTCCGTAATTCGCAGGCTTCTGTACCTGCTGGCAAGGTTTTCAAGGTTTTTAGAGTAATTTTCCATACCTGTTTGGAGACTTTGGAACGAATTCTAACAGAGAGCCGCCATTAAAGCGAAACATTACCGCTTTACATTCCGGGCGATGGGCGCAAACACTGCGACAATCTCGCTTTCAAGGTCGGAAACGCCAATCCATTTGACCTGCCTGTCCTGTTCCTTGCTTTCCGTTTCCGCCGTAACGGTTCCGGAGAAAAAGGTGAAATTCTTTGTCCATTCACCTTCGGAAACCGTAACCGTGCCGATTTCATCTCCGATTTTAACGACATATCCGCTTTCCTCCGCGCACTCGCGCACGGCGGTTTGTTCGGGAATTTCCCCATCTTCAACCGTTCCCGCCGGAAAAACCCATGAGCCCGCATGCCTGCGCGCGCTCACGAGAAGAATTTCATCCTCACCATCCTCTCCACTCCGGCGGACAACCACGCCCGCCTTACGGTAAACTTTTCCGGATTCGGCGCTCATATCTCAAAAAACGGTTTAATGTTACCATAAGTACGAACTCAAAAAACTCATGAACAAACTCTCAAAAGAAAAAAGCCCCTATCTTCTTCAGCACGCGGGTAATCCGGTGGACTGGTATCCATGGTGCGACGAGGCGTTTGAAAAAGCGGCGCGGGAAGACAAGCCGGTTCTTGTATCGGTCGGGTACTCAACCTGCCATTGGTGCCATGTGATGGAAAAAGAGTCTTTTGAAGACACCGAAGTCGCGGCGCAGATGAATGAATCTTTCGTGTCAATCAAGGTTGATCGCGAGGAAAGACCGGACATAGACGGCGTGCTTATGAGTGTGTGCCAGATGATTTCACAGGGCAATTGCGGATGGCCCCTCAACGTTGTGATGACGCCTGAAAAGAAGCCGTTTTTCGCCGCGACATACATTCCGAAAAACAACAAATACGGGCGGGCGGGAATGATTGAACTCATACCGCGAATAAATGAAGTGTGGCGCTCCAGACGCGAAGAAATTGAGAAATCAGCCGCCGAAATATCGCGCGCAATTAAAGATGCGCAAACCCTGATACAGTCGAAAGGGGAAATGAACGCGGAAGAAATGCTGAAAAACGGCTTCGCCCAGCTTGCCGCGAATTTCGACCCCGATTTTGGCGGCTTTGGAGACGCTCCCAAATTCCCCTCGCCTCACAACCTGATTTTTCTCATACGGTATTGGAAACGAACCGGAGAGAGAAAAGCGCTTGAAATGGCGGAAAAAACTCTCACGGCAATGCTTAAAGGCGGAATAAACGACCACATCGGCTTCGGAATTCACCGCTATTCAACTGACCGCCGGTGGCTCGTTCCGCATTTTGAAAAGATGCTTTACGACCAGGCGCTTGTGTCCTTCGCGCTGACCGAACTCGCGCTCGCCACAAAAAATAGCGTTTACGCGGACGGCGCGAAAAAAATCCTCGAATACGTAATGCGTGATATGACCTCTCCCGACGGGGCGTTTTTCTGCGCAGAAGACGCAGACAGCGAAGGAGAAGAGGGGAAGTTCTATTTGTGGGAATATGAGGAATTCAAAAAGATTGCCGGAGAACACGCTGTTTTTGCCTCGGAAACCTTGAACATTAAGGACGGCGGCAACTTTACCGACGAGGCTTCCGGAACAATGCCCGGCACAAACATTGCTCACTTAACGCGTGAGGTTTCCGAACTCGCGGCGCAGTTCGAAATGTCCGTGGAACAGGCGGCGCAATCTCTGGAATCGGCACGAAAAAAACTTTTCACGGAAAGGGAAAAACGCCCGCGCCCGCACAAGGACGACAAAATCCTCACTGACTGGAACGGATTGATGATAGCCGCTTTTGCCAAAGCGGGACGAGTATTCTCAGAACCGCGATACACGGCGGCCGCCCGCAAAGCCGCGGACTTCATTGAAAACAAAATGCTTGGAGCGGACGGGTTTGTTCACAGATTCAGAGACGGAGAGGCGGCAATACGCGCCAATCTGGATGACTACGCGTTCACGGTATGGGGGCTTTTGGAGTTGTATGAAGCGGAGTTTGAAACAGGACGGCTCAAAACCGCCCTCACGCTGAATGAAAAAATGATGACGCTGTTTTCAGACCCGCAAAAGGGCGGTTTCTTCTTCACTCCCGAAGACTCCGAAGAGTTGATTGTCAGAAAAAAAGAATTTCATGACGGCGCGGTTCCGTGCGGAAATTCGGTCGCGGCGATGAATCTTGTAAAAATTTCCCGAATTACGGGCAATCCAGAGTTTGCGCAAACAGCTTTTGAAACCATTCGCTCGCTCTCACTTTCGATTGAAAAAATTCCGTCTTCCCACACGATGCTACTCTGCGCGATGGAATTTGAAGCGGGCGCGGCAACCGAGATTGTTATCGCGTGCGACGATGAAGACGAGATAAAAACGGTTGCCGGAAATATTGAGACAATCTACGACCCAAACAGAACTGCCGTGCTCAAAAAAACGGACGACACAGAGATTGACAAAATCGCGCCATTTGCCGTGAACTGCAAACCCGTGAACGGAACGGCGGCGGTATATGTGTGCGAAAATGGCGCTTGCGGGCTACCGGTTGAAGCGTCTGAATTTATTGGCAAGCACATAAAAACCGAAAAAAAAGGTTGATTTTTACTTTGACCGCAATCATTATGGGGTCAAAATGGGTTGGTTACCCGATTAATGGGGGAGGAAATTCAGGTGGCTTTTTCAAAAGATGAAAGAATAAAGGACCTCGTCAGTTTGATTGAGGACCCCGAAGAGCAATCTTTGGCGGGAAACGATGAACTTGACGAAATGGAACTCTACGACATGGAGCTCGGCGAGCCGGAAGAGGAACTCTACGAGGAAGAAGACGGCGCGGAAATTTCCTGACTTTCCCGGCTCATTCCTTTTCTCAAGTACAACATAAGAACTGAAACGGCGGCGGGCGTCACGCCTGAAACTCTTCCCGCCTGACCGAGAGAACCGGGTTTGGCACTTGACAGTTTTTGGACAATCTCTCTGGAAAGACCGGAAACTTTTGAGTAGTCAAAAGCGGCGGGAATTGACATGCTCTCAAACCGCTTGAACCGCTTCAACTGTTCGGTCTGCATTTTTACATAACCGGCATATTTCACGCTCATCTCCGCCTGCGCGGCTATGTCCGAACCTGCAATCTCGGCGCACCGGGGGTCAAAAAGAGCAAGTTCGGAGTATGTGATTCCGGGTCTTCTGAGAATCTCGGCAAGTGAGTGAGGTTTTTTAAGCGCGGGTGAATTCAAACTTTTGAGTACGGCGTCCGCGCGACCGCCGGGAACCTCTTTTGTCGCTTCAAGTCGCTCAAACTCACTGTCAAGCGCCTTTTTTTTCATAATAAGTTTCTCGTAACGCTCATCGCTTATAAGCCGCACCGCGCGCCCTTTTTCCATAAGGCGCAAGTCCGCGTTGTCTTCGCGCAAGACCAAACGGTATTCCGCGCGCGAAGTGAACATCCTGTACGGCTCATCAACCCCTTTCGTAACAAGATCATCTATCATGATTCCTATGTAGGCGTCCGAGCGGTCAAGAACAAATGTGTTGTCTCCGCGTGAGTAAAGCGCGGCGTTTATTCCGGCGACAATCCCCTGCCCGGCGGCTTCCTCATAACCCGTTGTCCCATTCACCTGCCCTGCGAAGAACAGTCCGCTCGCGTATTTACACTCAAGCGACGAATTCAACTGAGTCGGGTTGATAAAATCGTATTCAACCGCGTATCCCGGACGCATTATCTCCACATTTTCAAGCCCTTCAACCGTTCTCACCATCTCTACCTGAACATCAAGCGGCAAACTGGTTGATATACCATTTGGATAAATCTCATAGGTGTTCCGCCCTTCCGGCTCAAGGAAAATCTGATGCCGTGTTTTGTCGGGAAACTTCACGATTTTGTCTTCAACGGACGGACAGTAGCGCGGTCCCACACCTTTTATGACGCCTGAATAAAGTGGCGAGCGCGAAAGGTTTTTTCTTATCACTTCGTGCGTTTTCTCGTTGGTGTGAGTAATAAAGCACGACATCTGGTTCAAGTTCACGCGCTCATTTGAGAAAGAAAACGCGCGGGGTTTTTCGTCCCCTTTTTGCTCCTGAAGCGCGTCCCAGCGGATTGTTCTCCCGTCAAAGCGTGGAGGAGTGCCGGTTTTGAGCCTTCCCACTTCAATCCCCAAATCCCTGAATGATTTTGAAATCGTCATCGCCGCGCCCTCTCCGGCGCGCCCTGAGGAAAAACTCTCATCTCCAACGTGTATTAGTCCATTGGGAAAAGTCCCTGGGGTTACCACCACAGAATCCGCGAAAAAACTTTCGCCGAGGCTTGTTTTCACGCCGCGCACCGAGCCGGACGACACAAGAAAGCCGTCAATCATCCTCTGTTTTATGTCAAGATTTTCGCACCCTTCAAGCGTTTGGCGCATGTAAGACCTGTAAACCTGCCTGTCCGCCTGCGAACGCGTTGCGCGCACCGCTGCGCCCTTGCGGGTATTTAGCGTTCTGTATTGAATCGCGCTCACATCGGCGGCTTTTGCCATTTCTCCGCCAAGCGCGTCTATTTCCCTGACGATATGACCTTTGCCCACCCCGCCAATGGAAGGGTTGCACGACATAACACCGATTGTGTCAATATTGGCTGTAAGCAGAAGAGTCTTGCGCCCCATGCGCGCCGCCGCGAGCGCGGCTTCGCAACCGGCATGCCCGCCGCCTATGACAATAACATTATGGGGTTTTTCTCCGCTCATAAATCCGTCCCGGAAACGGCGGAAAGTGTAAAGAAAACAAGGGAAAAGGTCAAAAGGGAAGAATGCAGAACCATACAAAACCGTGAGGATTGGCTACAGATACCGTATCAGATTATCAAATCCCCTCTAAAACCGCCTTCTACTATTTGCATCATCTAACTCATTGTTATAACTGACTTTATTACATTAATGTCCATTAAGACCAATTCACTGTTCTTAGTGGTTTTTATACTATTTGGTATTTGTAACACATTGATTTTATTAGAGAAATTAGCGAAATAACAAATAAGACTAATTTATTGTTCTTATTTGACTTTTTGAGAGTTTGGTGTATTGTGAGGGCAATGCTGGAAGTTTCAACGGAAGAGAAAAATCAGCGTCTGGTGACAGACAATCCGTGGTGGCAAGATCCGAACGATGTAAGATGGAAAGAATTCACTAAGCGTGTCTACTTTGCTCTATTCTACGAACTGATACGCAAAACCGAGGTTAACCGCGCCGTTGTTCTTATGGGACCCCGCAGGGTTGGCAAAACTGTTATGGCGTATCAAGCAATCGCCGGATTGATAAAAGAAGAAATCAATCCAAAAAACATACTCTATACCCCTCTGGACAACCCTCTGTATGCAGGAATGCCACTTGAAAAAATCCTCGTTGCTTTTCTTGAACTCAACAAAATTCCGCAAGGTGAAACCGTTTATGTTTTCTTTGATGAAATCCAATACCTCAAAGAGTGGGAGATTCATCTAAAATCTCTTGTGGACTCATACCCGCAACATCGCTTTGTCGCAACCGGTTCTGCGGCTGCTGCATTAAAATTGAAAAGCACTGAATCCGGAGCCGGAAGGTTCACGGACTTCATTCTTCCTCCTTTGACGTTCCATGAATATATGAAGTTTTCGGGCGAAGAAGAAAAACTGTTTGAGCAAGATGCCGGGCTGTTTGTTAATGCCGGCAAAGCAATGCAAAACATCGATAAAATCAATGAGCATTTTGTCGACTACCTCAATTTCGGCGGCTATCCTGAAGCCGTTTTCTCAGAAGAGGTAAAAAAAGACCTCGCTCGTTTCATCAAAAGCGACGTAATAGAAAAGGTTCTGTTAAGAGACTTACCAAGTCTTTACGGCATAAGTGACATTCCTGAGCTCAATCGACTCTTTGTGACCATCGCCCACAATACGGGAAAGGAAATCAATCTGCGCGACCTCTCACAAGGTGCAAATGTGGCTAAAGCCACAATATCGAGATATTTGGAATATCTTGAAGCCGCCTTCCTGATAAGGCGCGTCCGCAGGGTGGACAAAAACATCAAAAAGTTCAAAAGAGATCACACTTTCAAGATTTACCTTACAAACCCTTCAATGTATGCGGCGCTTTTCGGGTTGACGGACGGCAGCAAAAACAATGCGGTTTTGGGCAGACTCGTGGAAACTGCGGTATTCAGCCATCTGTTTCACCTGATAAGAGGAGCGGAAGCCCCTTACTATGCGCGTTGGAAGTCCGGAGAGGTGGACTTGATAATGATGGATGAATCCGGAACAAAAGCTGAAGCCGCTATTGAAATCAAATGGTCGGACAAACCTTATGACGATTTGTCAGAAATTAAAGGACTTCTTGATTTTGCAAAAAAACACAATATTGAAAATGACGGAAAGTTGGCATGCCTGACAAAAAGTAGATTTGGCGTCAAACCCTATAAAAATGGAACCGTCTTTTTCTATCCCACAAGTCTGTTCTGTTTTGAGTTGGGAAAGATTTTGAACAGTAAGGACTTCAGAGAATCTTTTGTCAAAAAATTACTTGAGGGGAAAACCTGACTTGACATAAGTGCTTGACAGAAAGATTGAACAATACGAAGCAAAGAAAACGGACAGGGAAGTTGAGAAAATTTTCAAATGAATAGGAACTAACAGATGAGAAAACAAGGAGGCAGTAAAATGTCAAATCATTCTTTTTTAGGACCTTTCATTGGTCACACAACAAAGGATTCCACAAAAATCTGGATTCATAATCCCGAAAGGGAAACCCTTTGGCTGTCGCTTGCAAAAAAGGGAACGGAAGAAATTCTTCGTGTTCAAAAATTTGTTTTCAAGGAAGAAAATCTGTTTTCCGATTGCGTTGAGTTGAAAAATTTGGAGCCTGAAACAGTGTACGAATACCGGATATGGCAAGATGAACGGCGCACACAATCCTTTGATCTTCAAGGGCTTAACGCAGAAGATCTTTTTTTCAAAACTTTGCCAAATCAAAAAGATAAAGGTGAAAATGACAGGGTTGATTTTCTAATTATGAGTTGCCACGACCCTGATTACGCCAAATCGGAAAACGAAGGATACAGAGTTTGGTCAGCTCTCCCGCAAATTCTGGAAGAAAACAAGGGAAGTGATTATTGCGTCAGATTTGCGCTACTTGGCGGCGACCAAGTGTATGCGGATAAGTGGAGAACAAAGATTGAAAAAGCCGGAAGTCCGGAGGAAAGAGAAAAAATCTATCTGGAAGTATACAGACATTACTGGAGCAATATTTCTTACCGGAAAATACTTTGCCGTCTCCCCTCATATTTGATGTGGGACGACCATGAAATTATGGACGGATGGGGAAGTAGCATTGAGTTTTTCAACAAGGAAAAAACCGATTTTAATGAAAAAGCCAAAGATCTTTTCTCCGCGGCGGACAAAGCCTTTGCGTATATGCAGGCAATAAGAAATCCGACTGACAGTCTGACCGTAAAAAACGGAGTTAAAAGCCATGATTTTTGTTTTACTGTCGGGCGTTGCGGTTTCGTCATGGCGGACTTGCGCAGCAACAGAAATCTTTTTGCGGATGGCAAGGACGGGAAGAAGGGGGTTTTATGGAAACCGGAACAACTGGATTCTATAAAGGAGTGGGTGGAAGGCAGAGTTGGTTCAATTGACACCTTGTTTTTCGTTACTCCGGTGGTAATGGCGCATGGAGATCCGGTTGCGGAAGGATTATTAATGAAAGCATGGAATTTCTTTTATAAGACCCCCGTTATAAACAAATACGCGAAGAAATTTCTTAAAAGAATACATCTCGGAGATATAAGAGATGACATCAGGGATTCGTGGGAAGCGGAAGCAAACGCCGCGGAAACCGATAATATACTTAACTTTCTTTTTTCTCTGCAAAATGAAAAAAACATTAACACCGTAGTTTTAAGCGGAGACATTCACACAGCCGGATATGCCTCAATTTACTCCTCCTCGGCACAACACGAAAGCCGTTCCGTTATACCTCACATAGTCTCCTCTCCGGTCGGCTCCAAACCTTTCCCGTGGATACTTGAAGCGTTTTACAGATCTCTTTCCAAAATAGTAAAACTGGGAACACAGAATAAATACACCGCGCAGGTTAGCCATCATCATTCTCACAGGAATGTGGTGGTTTGCTCCGTAAGGATAAGAGACAACGGCAGGAGACAGTTTTTGAAAGTGAAGTTTTACCTTGAAGATTTTCCCGAGCCGCAGATAGTAATTTTTGACTTGATAGATTCATCGCACAAAGAAAACATAAACTGGTCGCCCGCTGGGAGAGGATAATCGGACAAAGGAAAAAGAAAGAAATTCATTGAGTTTTTCAGGAAAGCACAGACTCTCTATGAAATCCTTTCGCCCGATGAAAAACTCAAGAGGTCTTTGACGACTATAAAAACCCTGTGCGACATGTATGACATTGTGATAAAAAACTTTGAATTTGAGTAATTGCCCGTTGAAATACAGACAGTTTCAAAAAAGACCGGAAACTTTCCGCAATTTCGTCATAGCCCACAAGCTTTTGCACTTGAAAATTCCCAACCACAGAAAACTTTTCAAACGGATGCTGAGCGCTCATATACCTCAATGGCGCAAGATAAAGGACTCGCAAACATTGAACCGCAAGGTGGGGTGATTATAATACTTTATGAGGGCGCGGACGCCCGGAGGAAAAAAGAATGAACACTTTGAAAAGCGTTGTTTTGCTCGCCGTTATGTCGGCGATTCTTGTGTGGTGCGGAGGGGCTTTCGGAGGACAGCAGGGAGCGGTTATAGCTCTTGTTTTCGCGGGAGTTATGAACTTCGCCAGTTACTGGTGGAGCGACAAAATTGTGCTGAAAATGTATAAGGCTCAGGAGGTGGACGAAAGCTCAGCGCCGGAACTCTACGCAGATGTGCGCGAACTCGCCCACAATTCGGGGCTTCCAATGCCAAAGGTATATATCGTTCCCGAACAGTCTCCCAACGCGTTCGCGACCGGAAGAAACCCGTCCCATTCAGCGGTCGCGGTAACTCAGGGAATTATGAAAATCCTTGACAGGTACGAACTCAAAGGAGTCCTTGCGCATGAACTCGCCCACATCAAAAACCGCGACATACTCATCGGCTCCGTCGCGGCAACAATCGCGGCGGCAATCAGTTACATCGCTTGGATGGCGCAGTTTGCGGCGATTTTCGGCGGCGGACGTGGCAGAAACAACGTTTTTGTCCTTCTGGCAATGGCGATTGTGGCTCCGCTCGCGGCAACCATAGTGCGCCTTGCCATATCGCGCACAAGGGAGTTTGGAGCTGACAGAGAAGGCGCAAAGATATGCTCAAACCCGATGTTTCTCGCGAACGCACTGAGAAAAATGGACAATTACGCGAAGCAGATTCCTTTGAGCGTGAGTGAGCAGACGGCGGAAAGCACATCGCATATGATGATTGTCAGCCCGATGATTGGCGGCGCTTTTGCTAAACTGTTCAGCACCCACCCGCCAACCGAAGAGCGTATAGCCCGCCTTGAAGCGATGACTCCGGTCGGGTGAATAGGTGTTAAATTAATCGCGCTTTGAGTTTCATCACCATAAAAGGCGCGAGAAGCCACAACCTTAAAAACATAAGCGCGAAAATCCCGCGCGGAAAACTTGTAACAATCACGGGTGTGAGCGGCTCAGGCAAATCATCCCTTGCGTTTGACACGCTGTTTGCCGAGGGGCAACGCAGGTTTATGCAGTCTCTTTCGGCATACGCAAGACAGTTTGTCGAGCAACTTGAAAAACCGGATGTGGACTTCATGGACGGGCTTTCGCCGTCAATATCGCTTGATCAGAAAACCTTTTACCGCAACCCGCGTTCAACGGTCGGAACAATAACGGAGATTTACGACTTCATGCGGCTGCTTTTCGCGCGCGTGGGCAAACCTATGTGCCACCGCTGCGGAGAGGAAATCAGCCCGCAAACCGCGCAGGCGATGGCGAAAAGAATTTTGTCCTCCGCGGGCGGAGAGGAAGTTACCGTGATGTCACAGGTTGTGCGGGGCAGAAAGGGTTTTTACCGCAAAGAGATTGAAGACCTGAAAAGAGAAGGGTTTGTACGCGCGTTCATAGACGGAGAGGAAAGAGACCTTGACGAAGAAATTGTTCTGGACAGAAACAAAACGCACAACATTGAAGTGATTGTGGACACGGTCGGAACTTCGGGCGCGGGCGCACGAAAAAGGCTTGAAGATTCTCTCACTCTCGCGCTCAAAAAGTCCGGAGGCAGCGCCGTGTGCGCGTTCGGAAACAAAACTATGAATTTCAGTGAAACCTTTTCCTGCCCTTCGTGCGGCGAAGCATACGGCGAAATATCACCGCGAATTTTCTCGTTTAACAGCCCGTATGGAATGTGCGGCGAGTGCTCGGGGCTCGGCATAAAAACCGATTTTGACCCCGAACTGATTGTAGATTCGTCGCTGTCAATACGGGACGGCGCGATAAAGCCGTGGAAGAATTCGCGGTATCACAAACGGCTTATGGAGGAAACCGCGGAATATTATGGTTTCAGCACGGACGTGCCGTTTGAAAAACTTCCCTCGAAAGCGCGGAGCACGGTTCTCTACGGCAACGGAAACGCGGACGATTTTCCGGGCGTCATCGGCGCTTTGTCAAAATGGCGGAGCGAAACCTCGTCCTCCGAAGTTGAGTCCGGGCTTGCGGAGTATATGAAAAAGGGCGATTGCCCTTCCTGCGGCGGAGCGAGACTGCGCAGGGAAAGTCTGTCGGTTTTTGTAAACCAAAAAACCATTTACGACATATCGCGCCTTGACGTGGAAGACTCTCTGCGGTTTTTCACCGACCTCAAGTTCAGGAAATACGAAACGGAAATCGGCGGGGGAATCGTGGAGGAAATCAAATCACGGATAGGTTTTCTCAAAGATATCGGGCTCGGATACATCGCGCTTGACCGCTCGGCGGCAACGCTTTCGGGCGGCGAGGCGCAGAGAATCCGGCTCGCAACCCAACTTGGTTCCAAAATGACAGGTGTTACCTATGTGCTTGACGAGCCGTCAATCGGTCTGCATCCGTCAGACAACGACAAACTGATATGCACCCTGAAAACAATGAGGGACAACGGCAACACAATAGTGGTCGTTGAACACGATGAAGACATGATACGAAACAGTGACTTTGTGCTGGACATGGGACCCGAAGCCGGACGGCGCGGCGGAGAGATTACGGGATTCGGAACGGTGCGGGAACTGATTTCCTGCGAGGAATCGCTCACGGGCAAATATCTGTCCGGCAAGGAGAAGATAGATATTCCTCTGAAAAGAAGAAGGCCGGAAGAATTTATCACTCTCAAAGGCGCGGCAAAGCGCAACCTTGCCGGGCTGGACGTGTCTTTTCCCGTCGGGGCTTTTACCTGCATCACGGGGGTTTCAGGGTCGGGGAAAAGCACCCTTCTTCACGAAACCCTGTGTCCCGCGATTGAATTAGCGCGGCGTGGAAAAGCGGCGGGAGGAGGTTTCAAGGCCGTCTGCGGAGCGCGCCACACGGACAAGGTTGTCAAAATAGACCAGATGCCCATAGGAAGAACCCCAAGGTCAAATCCGGCAACATATACGGGAATTTTCTCTCCCATACGCGAACTGTTCGCGATGACTCCCGAAGCGAAACTGCGGGGCTACGGAACGGGACGTTTCAGTTTCAACGTCAGGGAGGGCAGTTGCGGTCTGTGCGGCGGCAAGGGAAGCGTTAAAGTGGAAATGCACTTCCTGCCGGATGTTTACACAACTTGCGAGCGGTGCGGAGGAAAACGTTTTGAGAGCGAAACGCTTGAGATAACATACAGGGACAAAAATATCTCGGACGTCCTGCAAATGACGGTTTCCGAAGCGGCGGAATTCTTCTCAAAACATCCGCAGATAAAACGTAAACTGGACATTATTGAACAAGTCGGACTCGGATACGTCAGTCTCGGACAGGAAGCAAACACTCTTTCAGGCGGCGAGGCGCAGAGGATTAAAATCGCCAGAGAACTTTCGCAGAAAGAAACGGGCAAAACACTCTACGTGCTTGACGAGCCGTCAATCGGTCTGCATTTCAACGATGTTAAAAAACTGCTCGCGGCTCTTGAGAAATTGATTCAAAAAGGCAACACAGTGATAGTGATAGAGCACAACATGGACATAATAAAAAGCGCGGACTATGTGATCGATCTGGGTCCCGGAGGCGGGAAGAACGGCGGAAAAATAGTAGCCAAGGGCAGACCGGAAGAGTTGGCGCGGGCGGCAAAATCACTCACGGGCAAATATCTCAAAAAGGCTCTTGGCAAAAAGAGGAGAGATTGATTGGAGAACCATCAAACCGCCGCTCTCGGGGTCGTACAGGGAATAACAGAGGTACTTCCCGTAAGCAGCACGGCGCACCTTCTGATTTTCTCATGGCTTTTGTCGTGGCGGGACGGAGGGCTTGACCTCGCGGTCTGGCTCCATTTTGGGACTCTTATCTCTATTTTGTTCTGTTTCAGAAAGGAATGGGCGGCAATCGCGGGCGCTTTACTGCTCTCGGCGCGGAGCGGCTCGTTTGAAAGCGCGGACGCGAAAATGGGCGCCGGACTCGCGATTACAATTCTACCGGCGGCCGTGTGCGGATTGATTTTTGAGGATGTGGTCGCGGGCGCGCTCAGGCATCCGGTTGTGGTCGCGGGTGCGCTACTTGCGGGAAGCGCCGCGCTGTTTGCCGCCGACAGAAAAAAAGGAAAAACAAAACGGCTCACGAGCCTCTCAGTCAAAGACTGCGTGTTTTTCGGAGTGGCGCAGTCGTTCGCTCTGGTGCCGGGCTTTTCAAGGTCGGGCGTCTCAATAGCCGGAGGAATGTTCCTCGGATACACAAGGGAGGATTCGGCGAAATTCGCTTTTATGATGGGAGTTCCCGTGATTACGGCCGCCATTGCGCGAACGGTCTGGAAAAACGGTTTGGTAATTCCCAATGAAAGCGAGTTTATCGCGGGAACAATTGCCGCGACTCTTACGGGCATTGTCTCCATAAGGTTTCTTTTACGCTTTGTCCGGAACCGGACTTACGCGCCTTTTGTGATTTACAGGGTCGCGATAGCCGCGCTGATTCTGATTTTTGTTCAGATGCGGTTTTTCCCGTTCTGACCTTTCAGGAGCGCGCCTTTTAGAGTGTCAAGAACAAGTGTTGAGCATCTGGGACGACGCACTACAATCTCTTTGCCGAGAATCTCAATCATGTTCTCCCTGCCCATTGCGGAAATTTTTTCGGCTTTCATTCCTTTGACTTTGAGCGAAATAAGTGAAGCCGCCGCCTGACTTACCATGCACCCTTTACCCTCAAAACCAATGTCTCTTAAAACGTCACCGTCCATTTTGAGATAGATTGTTATGGTGTCTCCGCAACCGGAATTGCCTCCGCTCCGCACGAAATCGGCGCCGTCCAGAGCCCCGAAATTTCTGGGGTTCTCGTAGTGGTCCATCAGGGTGTCCATCAGTTTGTGGTGAATCACGGTTTAATTTCGGGCTTTTTCGCCCACCTCTTTTTTTATTCTCGCGTAAACGGCTCCGAGCCCGTACATGCGCCTTGTTCCGAGTTTTTTATCAAGACCGAGACGATTTAGAAGGTTTGGCGGCGCGTCCGCCACCTCTTCGGGAGATACTCCGGTGAAAGCGTCAACAAGTATTGACACAAAACCCCGAACCGTGGGCGACTCTTCGGGCACGTGAGCGTGAATTGCAACCTTTCCACCGTTCACTTCAATCCAGATAAAAACGGGTGTTTCACATTCGGGAACCCTGTTTTCTGATTTTTCAAGAAGAGGAATGTATTTTTCAGGAAGTGGCGGAAGGTCGTCTGAATAGTCAACCAGCATATCAAGCGTGGTCTGGAAATCGGAATCCCTGAACTGCTCAACAATCTCAGTGAGATCCATTTCACCTTTCTATCGGAGCACGCACCATATTGCCCCATTCCGTCCATGAGCCGTCATAGTTTCTGACGTTTTTGTAGCCCAGAAGATAGGTCAGAACAAACCATGTATGAGAAGATCTTTCACCTATTCTGCAATAAACTATGACATCCTCAGCGGGCTTAAGTTTCTGCTCTTTTCCGTATATCTGCTCAAGTTCGTCAGCCGATTTGAAGGTTCCGTCCTCATTTGCCGCCTTCGCCCACGGAACGCTGTTCGCGCCGGGAATATGCCCGCCTCTGAGGCAACCTTCCTGCGGATAAGCCTCCATGTGAAGCAACTCACCGGTGAACTCCTGAGGCGAGCGCACATCCACAAGCGCGCCGCGCGCCTCCATGTGCTTCATAACGTCATCGCGGAAAGCCCTTATGGATTCGTCAACCTTTCCAACCTTGTATCCGGTCTTCGGGAGTTTTGGAACGTCCCGTGTTATCTCTCTTTTTTCGTCAACCCACTTCTGCCTTCCGCCGTCCATTATCAGGCAGTTTTTATGCCCCATAACCTTGAAAGTCCAGAAAGCGTAGCACGCCCACCAGTTGCTTTTGTCTCCGTAGAAAACAACTTTTGAGTCGTTTGATATGCCCTTTTCGGACATAAGTTTCTCAAAATTTTCAACTGCGAGATAGTCTCTGATGGTCTGATCTTGCAGTTCAACCTGCCAGTCAAGCTTGATTGCGCCGGGAATGTGTCCCACTTCGTAGAGAAGAATGTCCTCATCGGACTCAACAATTACAACGTCCGGGTCGTCTTTATGGTCTTCAACCCACTGGGTTGAAACGAGAACTTCAGGATATTTGTATTCAGCCACTTGCGTCTCCGGTGCAACTTTTCTCTTTCAAGGTGGACTATAACACACTGCAAGTCCATTTCAATTGCGCCCCCCGCTCTCATACAATAGAATAGTTAGTGAGGGAAATGGTAATGTCTGGCAAAGATTTGAGTCGGGTTACCGTCAAGGACATGGTGAAAAACCGCGAGGTTTTCTACTCTGTTTCCTTGGACGATACAGTAAAAGAAGCCGCTTCCACACTTAAACGGCTTCACATCCGCGCGACTGGTGTTCTCGAAGGCAAAAAGCTTGTCGGAGTTTTCAGCCACTACGATGTTTCAACAAAAGTGGTTACGGAAGGCAAAGACCCCAACGCCACAAAAGTAAAAGATGTTATGACGCCCGATGTCATCAAAGTAAACCTGCACAACACATTTTCCGAATGTCTTGAAATTTTTGGACAGCACAACATCTCGCACCTTGTCGTTGAAGATAAGGATGGAAACTACTACGGTGTTGTGTCGCAGAAAGACATGCAGGACAAAATGCTTGAAAATCTGAAAAATATGCTTGAAATAACACAACAATACGCATTCGGTCCATATCCTTCTGGAAAGGACTGAAAACACAGGAGGCTAAAATGTCTGAAGAAGAAAAACAGGAAACCCCGGACGGTGAAACTCCGAAAGATAAAGGAGAGGTTGTGTTCGGGCAACTTCGCGTGCCAAACATCAAAAAGGGATACAACCCCAACTACCCGTTTTACATGATGGGCATCTTTGTAGCACTCGTGGTTTTAAGCGTGATTTTCGCTTTTGCCACCGCCTGAAAAGTCCTCTAATCCCTGATGCTTGCCGACACAATTTCGGCAAAATGCTCCGGCGTTCCACCGGAAAAATGCCGTACTTGCTCCGTACACGATATTCCGGTAACGCAAACCCGCGCGGACCGTCCAATCCGTTCAATAGCCGGAAGCAATCGGTCTTCGGCGATTTTTTTTGAAACCTCGTAATTTTTCTTTTCGTAACCGAACCCGCCGGCCATTCCGCAGCATCCGGCGCCCGAATCAACCGCGTTAAAACCAAGCGCTCTCAAAACGGAAACAAGCCCCGAATCCGGCGCGGCCGCTTTGGCGTGGCAATGAGTGTGAGCGAGAACCGTCTCTGCGGGCGGCTCAATTTTCGCGGCAAGTTCCGCGGCGCGCGGTTTTACAAACTCTTCAAGCGTGAAAAACATCCGTGCGACCGTGTCGCGTTTTTCGCTCGCGGGCAGGATGTCCGCGTAGTCGTCCCTGAACATTGAAACGCAACTTGGCTCGGTTCCGATTATCTCAATCCCTTTGTCCGCGTAGGGATGGAGAACGCCAATATTGATTTCGGCGGCGGCGCGCGCTTTGTCAATCATTCCGCGGCTGAGCATGGGCCTTCCGCAACACACCCTTCTTTTTTCAATCACAACTTCGTAGCCGAGCGCTTCAAGAATTTTCACCGCGCCCGCGCCCGCGCCGGGATTGTAAAATTCCGCCCATGTGTCGTGAAAATAAACCGCCTTTTTCTGTTTTGAAACCGGATTACGGCCGGAGAACCAATCGCTGAAACGCCGTGCATTCAACTGCGGCAGAGATCTGCGCGGGTCTATGCCCGCGAGCGAAAGCAGGTTTTTTGAAATCGCGGAATTTACCACGCGGTTCACCACAGGAACCCGCGACAGCACGGATGAAATTGTGTGAACATCGGCGAAAAATCTGTCCGCAAAGGAAAAACCCAGTTTCTCCGCTCTGCGCGCCAGAAACTCGGTTTTCATCTTCGCCACATCCACCGATGACGGACATTCGCTTTTGCACGCCTTGCACCCGACGCAGAAACCGAAAACATCCTCCGCCTCATCACTCAAAAGAAAATCCTCTCCTGCATCGCCGCTCAAAACGCTCCGCAAAAGATTCGCGCGCGCTCTTGTGGTGTCAACCTCGTCACGGGTCGCCATAAAAGACGGGCACATCGCGCCATCTGAGATTTTTCTGCAAACCCCCTGCCCGTTGCATGAATAAACGGCGGACTCAAAACCGCCCTCTTCCGTCCAGTCAAGAAGCGCGGGCAACGGCGTTTCGCTTTTTTTCAAGTTTCTGAGATTGTCCGCCGCGTTGCGGAAGGGGTTCACAACCTTTCCGGGATTGAACCTGTTTTGCGGGTCAAAGATTCCTTTCAAATCCGTCATTGCCGAGTAGATTTCATCGCCGAAAAGCCGCCGGTTCACATGGCTTCTCTGCAATCCGTCACCGTGCTCGCCGCTCATTACTCCGACGTGTTTCAGCGCGAGGCCAAGCGCGGCTTCGGATACCTCTTCCATCATCTGAGCGCCCTTGCGCGTTGAAAGGTCAATGAGAGGGCGGATATGCAGACAGCCCGCGCTCGCGTGGGCGTAAAAACCGGCTTTGAGACCCAGAGAGAAAAACACTTGCGATATGTCGCGCGTGTATGCGGCGAGCGAGG
Organism: Candidatus Mycalebacterium zealandia; assembly: GCA_014075295.1. Classification (NCBI taxonomy): domain Bacteria; kingdom Pseudomonadati; phylum Thermodesulfobacteriota; class Candidatus Dadabacteria; order Candidatus Nemesobacterales; family Candidatus Mycalebacteriaceae; genus Candidatus Mycalebacterium; species Candidatus Mycalebacterium zealandia. Next base: position 392,259 of record CP046180.1, on the reverse strand, counting down.
CGACCGGCACAGACACATCTTCAATGCATGGAATCGGTTTAGCAGGAGAGCGCGAACTCATTAAAAGACCAAGCCCCGCGGTCCGCACGCCCCATACCTTTGCCTGATCCTGTTCGGAAAGCGCGAGCCCCTTTTCGCACACAACACCTTTTTCGTTCAGAAAAGTGATAAGCCCTTCGGCTTTCAGGCGGCACTCATTCGCAGTTTTTCCGAAGAACTCAACGGCAAGAACCGCCTCCGGGTTGCCTTTCACAAATGACAGAAGATGCGAAAAACCACCGTGTTTTCGCGTAAGCCCGATGAGCATTCCATCCACAAGTTCAATCGCCGAGGGGGCACGTTCCAAGATGAGAGGAGTCGTCTCAATCGCGCGCAAAAGGTTGTCAAACTGCAACACGGCGAGGCATTTACAAGCGGGTTTTTCCACCAGTTTCAGCGTCAGTTCGGTTGTGATTCCGAAAGTGCCCTCTGACGAAGCGAAAAGTTTTGCGGGATTGAATTCGTCATCAAGCAGGTAGTTAAGCGAATACCCCGAAGCCCGCCGCCAGTGCTTCGGAAATTTTTCCGCGACAAGCGCGCGGTTTGTGTTTTTGAAGTTTTCAAGAGCGCGGGCGAGGTCGGCATCAGAACAACCCTCTACGGAGAATGAAGTTTGATCGCCCGTGTGAAGAACAGACCGGAGCGAAACAACATTGTCACCCGCCATTCCGTAGAGAATTGAGTGCGCGCCCGTGCCGTTGCTCGCCACAACCCCGCCGGCAGTGGCGACTTTCGCGCTTGCCGGGTCCGGACCGAACATAAGCCCTTTTTCTCCAGCTATGGAGTTTAACCGTCCGAGGCATATTCCCGGCTGAACGGTCGCGGTTCTGTTTTCCGCATCAATCTCCACAACCCCGTCCATATATTTGGACATATCAACGGCAATTCCGTCTCCGAGGCATTGCCCCGCAAGCCCCGTTCCGCCGCCGCGCGGAAGGATTGAAACGCCGAATTCTCCGGCGATTTTGACCGTTTCCGCAACATCCTCCGCCGTGCGCGGAATAACAACGCCGAGCGGCTCAACACGGTAGTTGCTCGCGTCAGTCGCGTAAATAATGCGGTCTATTTTACGAAAACGGACTTCGGAGTTTGTGCGGGACCGGAGAGTTTTTGCGAGGTCGGTTGAGAGGGGCATCGTCAGTCAAAGTTTAACTGACAAAAATCTCAAACCACCCCTTGCGCCACCATCGCGTCCGCAACTTTTTTGAAGCCCGCGATGTTCGCTCCGGCGACATAGTCAGCCTTTTTGCCTTTTTTGCCGAATTCAAGACAGCGTTCGTGGATGCCGACCATAATGTTCTGAAGTTTCTCCTCAACCTCTTCGCGGCTCCAGAAAAGTTTCATGCTGTTCTGCGTCATTTCCAGACCCGAAACCGCCACGCCGCCCGCGTTGCACGCCTTTGCCGGAGCAAGCAGAACGCCCGCCTTCTGAAAAGCGTGAACCGCGTCAAGGTCGCACGGTATATTTGCCCCCTCACCCACAACTTTAACGCCGTTTTTGATAAGAACTTTTGCGTCCGCGCCCATAAGTTCATTTTGAGTCGCGGACGGAAACGCCACATCGCATTTCACGCTCCACGGCTTTTTGCCCTTGTAAAATTTGCATTTGAACTTCTTCGCATATTCGCTTATGCGCCCGCGCCTGTTGTTTTTCAAATCCATCACCCACGCGAGTTTTTCGGGAGTAATTCCATCCTGATCATAAATAAACCCGTCTGAATCGGACATCGTAACCGCCTTGCCGCCGAGTTGGGTCAGTTTCTCAACAGTGTATTGAGCCACATTGCCCGAACCCGAAACCACGCAGGTTTTGCCATCCAAATCGTCGCCCGAAGATTTGAGAATTTCTCTCACAAAAAACACACTTCCGTAGCCGGTCGCTTCGGGACGAATCAAACTGCCTCCGAAAGATATGCCTTTGCCCGTCAAAACGCCCGTGAACGCGCCCGAAATACGCCTGTGCTGACCGAACATATAGCCAATTTCGCGCCCACCGACCCCTATGTCTCCGGCGGGGACGTCAACATCTTCACCCACGTGTCTGGCAAGCTCGGTCATAAAAGCCTGACAGAAACGCATAACCTCGCCATCGGATTTGCCGCGCGGATTGAAATCGCTTCCGCCCTTTCCGCCGCCCATCGGCAAGCCCGTCAAACTGTTTTTAAAAATCTGCTCAAACCCCAGAAACTTCATTACGCTGAGGCTGACGGATGGATGAAAACGCAAACCGCCCTTGTACGGACCTATAACGCCGCTGAACTGCACCCTGTATCCGCGATTTGTGCGGATGTTGCCTTCGTCATCCTCCCAGCAGACTCTGAAAGACACAATTCTGTCCGGCTCGGTCAGCCGCTCAAGAATCTGTTTTTTCATATAAATCGGATTTTTCGCTATGAAAGGAACAAGGGATTCCGAAACCTCCCTTACGGCTTGGTGAAACTCATGCTCGGACGGGTTGCGCCGCTCAACACCGCGCATAAAATCTTTGATGTTAATGGATTTTCTGGTCGCCATTTCAGAGGTTTTTCCGCATATCCGCGCTTGTGTCTTCGAACTTTTCGTCAAATGTTTTCAAAATGCCATAAACCGTATTTCTTTCAGCCGGAATACGCCCTATTTCACGCGTAAGGCGGCGGAACTGCTCAGGAGGGAAATACTGCCCGTAACTCGCGCCCGCTTTTCGTGAAATCTGCTCTTCCATAAGCGTTCCGCCGAAATCATTGGCTCCGGCGGTGAGTGAAAACTGCGCAAACTCCGGTCCCTGCTTCACCCACGACACCTGAATATTGTCTATCCAGCCGCGCAGGAAAAGGCGCGAGACGGCATACATTTTAAGTTGGTGCAAGTCCGTCGGACCCTCGTGAACCTTGCCTTTTGATTTCTGAAAAATGCGCGTCTCCCAAGGAATAAAACGCAGTGGAACAAACTCGGTAAAGCCCCCTGTGCGCTTCTGTATGTCGCGCAGAACTCCGAGGTGGACAGACCAGTGGCGCGGCTCGTCAAGATGTCCGTACATTATTGTTGAGGTGGTTCTCATGCCGGCTTTGTGAATTTTTTCAACGACCCGAATCCATACTTCAGTCGGAATTTTGCGCGGAGCGATTTTCTTTCTTACTTCCTCAACAAGCACCTCGGCGGCGGTACCGGGAAAAGTGTCGTGCCCCGCGTCTTTGAGCATGTTGATAAAATCAGTTTCCTCAATGCCGAGAGTGTGCGCACCATACCAGACTTCGTAGGGCGAAAACGCGTGAGTGTGCATTCCCGGAACCGCTTTTTTGACGTTCTTTATCAAATCCACATAGTAGTTGCCGTCAATCTTGGGGTGCATTCCGCCCTGCATGCACACCTCGGTCGCGCCTATTTCCCACGCCTCTTTTGTTTTTGCCGCTATCTCCTCCATTGAGAGGAAATACGCTTTATCGTCGCCTTCGGGCGCCATAAAATTGCAAAAACCGCAATAAACGTCGCAGATGTTTGTGAAGTTTATGTTTCTATTGACAACGTACGTAACAACATCACCGACATCCTCTTTTCTCAAATCGTCCGCGGCAATTGCAAGGGCGGCAATTTCGTCGGGCTCGGTAATCGCAAAAAGCGCGTCCGCATCGGAAACCGAAACCTCTTTTGACTCAAACGGCTTGCTTATAATTTTTGCAAGCCCCGAATCCACGCGCGCGAGACACGCCTCAAGCCCGGAAGAGCGCCGGTCATTTATCAAATCCATCAAATCTTTCAACTGAGCGGACATATTCAATTCGCCTCCGGAACAAGCCCCCGCTCATCAACGCGGGCTTTTACCATTTCAAGCATCTGCGGTTCAAGAAACTCGGTGTTCATGTATTGGGGATAGACTGGAAGCCGCTCCCTAAGTTCAAATCCCAGAGCCGAAACCTGCGTGCTCATCTCTTCAAGCAGAGGCCACGGGGCTTCGGGATTTACATAGTCAATCGTGAGCGGCGACACTCCGCCAAGGTCGTTTATTCCGGCGGGAATGAAATTCGCGTAGGTTTCGCCGTTGAGGTTGGGAGGAACCTGAATGTTCATCCCGCCCCCGAATACAAGACGCGCGACCGCGACCGTTTTGAGCATGTCGGCAAAATCCGGCGGCGGAAAACCCTCCATCGCGATGCCGTCTTTCGGGCTGAAGTTCTGAATTATAATCTCCTGAATATGCCCCAGCCGGTCTGACAAATCTTTGAGAGCGAAAAGCGAGTCAACTCTTTCCGCGCGCGTCTCGCCTATGCCAACAAGGATTCCGCTCGTCCAGGGAATTCTCAAGTTTCCGGCGCGCTCCATGGTTTCCATTCTGAGTTTTGGCACTTTGTCCGCGCAACGGTGGTGCGCGTTTCCGGGTTTGAGAAGACGGGGGCTGATGTTCTCAAGCATAAGTCCCATACTCGGATTGCTCTGTTTGAGGCGCGAAAGCTCTTCCTTGGTGGCAAGACCGAGGTTTGAATGGGGAAAAATCCCGCGCCCCACGGCGGACTCGCACACCTCGGCGAGATATTCAGCGGTTGTTGAGCATCCGAGACCGCCAAGTTCTTTCCTGTATTCGTCGTAAACGGCTTCGGGTTTGTCTCCGAGAACGAAAAGCAACTCCGTGCAACCGAGTTCCGCGCCCTTGCGGGCTATTTCATCAACCTCGTCGGGAGGTATGAACAACTCCGCGTCTCCGGGCTCTATCTTGAAAGTGCAATATCCGCAGTGATTTCTACAAAGACGTGTAAGGGGAACGAAAACATTTTTTGAGTATGTGAGTTCTTTGCCGTGCGAGCGGACGGCGAGAAAAGACGCGGCACTTAAAAGAACGGGAATCTGAGGCTCCGCGATTCCGGCGAGAAACAGGGCGTTACCCGGGGAAATCCCGTCTCCGCGGGCGGCTTTTTCGCAAATCCTCGCCACTTGCGGGTCAGGAGTCGGAATCTCCGAAGCATTAAGCCCCGCAACACGCGCCATAAACTCCAAACGCGAACGGTCAAAAATCTCATTTTCGGAACACTCAAACCCCATATCACTACTGCCGCCCCCTCACCGGCGCAATTCAGCAGTTATACTCACATATAAGGCGTGTTATTTCAAGAATGTTAAACGGTATCGCGCCGCCAATCAGTCCTATGTTTATCACTTTTGAGGGAATTGACGGTTGCGGAAAATCAACGCAAGCCGCGTTGTTGCACGACCGCCTTGAAAAAAAGGGCGAAAAAACTGCGCTTACACACGAGCCCGGAGACGGCGGGGAAATAGGGCAAAGCATAAGAAACACAATTCTTATGGAGGGGATGAAAAAAATAGACCCTCTCGCGGAGATTTTTCTGTTTTGCGCCGACAGAATCCACCATGTTCAAAAAGTGGTAAAACCTGCTCTGGACGAAGGGAAAACCGTCATTTCGGACAGATTCTTTGACTCAACGGTCGTCTATCAGGGCTACGGAAGGGGTATTGACCTTGAATTTGTAAAATCGGTGGCAAAAAAGTCAGCGCTCGGAGTTGTGCCGGACATCACACTGTTTCTTGATGTGCCCATTGAGAAGTGCATGCAACGTTTACAAAACAGGAAAAAAACCGTCAAAGACTCCAACAGAATGGACAGGGAAACGAAAAACTTTTACAGCCTCCTGCGTTCGGGATTTTTGTCCGAAGCGGAAAACTCGCCCGAGAGAATCAAAGTCATTGATGCGACCGGGGAAATTGCGGACACCCACAAAGCGGTTTGCGCGGCGGTCAAAAGGGAAATTGGTTAAGAATATGTTTGAAGAAATAGACGGACACTCGCTTGCGAAAAAAACCCTTCAAAGAGCAGCTTCGGACGAACGGATTGCTCACGCCTACCTGTTTTCCGGTCCAGAAGGCGTTGGAAAAAAACTCACCGCCATATCATTCGCAAAAGAGTTGATATGCCCCGAAAAGCGCGGGCGGGCGGAAAGCGCGCACCGGGATTGCCCGGTCTGCGAAAGGATTGACGCCAAAATCCATCCCGATGTTTCACTTTTTGAATACAAAGACAAAAACGCCATCACGGTTGACAACGTGCGGAACGGGATTGAGAGGGGAATCTTTCTCAAACCCTTTGAATCTCAATACAAAATCTTCATTGTTGACGGCGCGCAGAGAATGAACTCAAACGCGCAGAACGCGTTTTTGAAAACACTTGAAGAGCCGCCTCCCTACTCGGTCATAATTCTCATAACCGACCTGCCTCTGATGATTCTGCCAACCATACGCTCAAGATGCCACACAGTCGGGTTCGGAAAACTTGACGGAACGGTCGCGCGCGAAAAACTCAACGAAAAGGGCGAACTTTCGGCGGAAGAGATTGAACTCGCGGTAAAAATCACCGACGGCAGCCCCGGCAAGGCGTTAAAAATCACCTCCGAAGAGGCGGGCAAAATAGTGGAAACGGTCAAAGCCCTTGCCGGAATTGACGCGCGCAAACCGTCTGAGGTTTTCGCTTTCGTGGAAAATCTGCTCGGCAAAGCGAAAGGAAACGCGGAACAGAGAGTTCAAGCAGAAAACTTCGCCGAATTCACGGCGTTGTGGATTCGCGACCTGCTACGGGCAAGCGCGGGAGCAAATGAATTCACATACGGCGCTTTGAGCGATGTTTCCGCCGATTTCGCCCGGCGGCGCAAACCCTCTGAAATAGTTGAGAAAGCGCTTGAATTTGAAAACACGATGGCGGGCATAAAAGCGCGAAATCTCAACTGCCGCATAGCGCTTGAGAATTTTGTATTAAAAATAGCAAACATATAGAGTAAGAAATTCGTATTAAAAACAGGGAACGCAACAGAGTAAAAAGTTTGTCGACAAAACAACAAACACTTCACGTTTCAGAAATATTTGCCGGAGCAAAATCATTATGAGAAAAATAATTGGCAATCCGGTTTTTCTGCTGATTTACGCGCTCATTCTTTTCTGTCATAATCCGGCGGCGGAAGCGGTTGTCAGAACCATATCAGACGGCGAAACCGTCAACATGAGCATTATTGAAGGAGCCGATGATGACGAACTCCAAATCCCCTCTTTGAGCACGGAGTTTTTCACAAACGGTTCGTTTGAGGACTTTGGAGGCGGAATCGACTCCATTACTGTTACGGGCGCGGGCGGAAACTTCAGCGCAGTGGAAATTCACCCGGGCGGAGTGTTCAGAAACTTTGAACGCGCTTACTTGTCGGAAAACGGCAATGACTCCTGGACCGTAACCAACAACGACGTGTTGCTTGAATTCATAGACGCGCGCGGAGGCGCAGACACGCTTTCGGTCGGAAACCTGCTTCGCAACTCGGACGGCATCGGCGCCAGCGGGCTTTACAGAAACTTTGAGCACGTAACCCTGTCGGACGGAGACGACATCTGGGTGCGAACAAGCAACGACACCAGCCTTGAAAGTATTAACGCGGGCGGCGGAACTGACACCCTTGAAACCTCCGTAACGGACTCAAACGAAGACGGGTTTTTGAGCATAGCGGACTCCACATTTTCCCTGAACTCTCTGATGACCGACGCGGCTTTCGCGAACTACCTGAATTTTGAGCAGGTCGCGGTTTCAACAACGGACGCGAACGACACATGGGTCTCTTCAACAAACGAGGAGATATCCCGCTGGCAGTGGATAAACGCGCGCGGCGGAATAGACACGCTTGCGCTTGGAGACGGAGACCACAGCGCGGTTAACATCAACTCCTCAAGCGTTTACAGAAACTTTGAACAGGTAACACTTTCCGACAATGACAACATCTGGACGGTTACGGACAACGACGGCGGACTCTCTGTCATTGACGCACTCGGCGGAACGGCGGACACGGTTGTGTTCGGAGACGGCAACCACAGCGGCAACGATTTGACGAAATATTTGAACTTCAACCGCGCGACCCTTTCAGAAAACGACAACACATGGACTATCGGCTCTAACGATTCAGACCTTGAATACGTTGATGCGCTCGGCGGAACGGACACAGTAATACTGGGAGACGGGGTTACCACCTCATCTCAACTAACCCAGAGCCGGGGCTACAGAAATTTTGAGCGCGCATTCCTTTCAAACAACGACAACAACTGGACGGTTACGGACAACGACCAGAACCTTGAGAGCATTAATGCGGGCGGCGGCACGGACACTCTTGAAACCTCCATAACGGACTTAACCGGAGACGGGCTTTTAAGCATAGCGGACTCCGCATTTTCCGTGGACTCTCTGGCGACCGACGCGGCTTTCGCGAACTATTCGAATTTTGAGCAGGTCGCGGTTTCAACAACGGACGCGGACGACACATGGGTCGCTTCAACAAACGAGGAAACATCCCGCTGGCAGTGGGTAAACGCGGGCGGCGGCACGGACACGCTCACGCTCGGAGACGGCAACCATAGCGCGGCGAACATTAACTCCTTAAACGGATTTTACAGAAATTTTGAACGCACAACGCTGTCCGACAATGACAACACATGGTCTTTTACCGTAGGCGACTCTGACCTTGAAGTCATTGATGCGCTCGGCGGAACGGATACGCTCGCTCTCGGCGCGGGAAGCCACAGCGCGAATAATATTCATTCAAGCGGACACTACAGAAACTTTGAGCGCGTAACTCTGTCTGACGGAGCTGACACCTGGGCGGAAACAAGCAACGACATCAACCTTGAAAGCATTGACGCGCTTGGCGGAACGGACATTCTGGAAATTATGCTCCGGGACGGCCAAAGTAACAACTCCTACAACGCGGACGACATATCATCCACGCCGGAACAACTGCTGGCTTCTCCGGAATACGGAAACTACTCAAATTTTGAGAGAATCGCCATTGGCATGACGGACGAAAATGACACGTGGGTTGTCAATTCGGCAGCCGATTTTACAACGGAATGGACTTGGATAAACGCGCGCGGCGGAACCGACACGCTCGCACTCGGAGACGGCAACCACTCATCGGCAAACATGAGCATAGGCGGACGCTACAGAAACTTTGAACAGGTAATTCTGTCCGACAATAACAACAGGTGGACGGTTACGGAAAATGATCGCGGGCTTGAAAACATTGACGCGCTCGGCGGAACAGACACAATTGCGTTTGGCAACGGAAGCCATAACGGAGAGGTGCTGTCAAGATACAGGAATTTTGAACAGGCGACCCTGTCGGACGAAGACAACGTATGGTTTGTCGGCGCGAACGACAGCGACCTTAACTTCATTGACGCGATGAACGGCTCGGACGCTCTTGTGTTCGGAGACGGCAACCACAGCGCGGTAAACGTAAACTCCTCAAGCGGGCTTTACAGAAACTTTGAACAGGCGTTCTTGTCTGACGCGGAAAACACATGGGCGGCAACGGACAGCGATTTCAACCTTGAGTACATTGACGCGCTCGGCGGAACAGACACGCTCGCTCTCGGAGACCGTAGCGGATCAAACGTAAGCGCGAACGGGATTTACAGAAATTTTGAGCAGGTAACCCTGTCCGAAAATGACAACAGGTGGACGGTTACGGACAACAACAGGAGTCTCTCAAGAGTTGACGCGCTCGGCGGAACAGACACGCTTGCGTTCGGAGACGGCAACCACAGCGCGGTGAACGTAAACTCAGACGGAATTTACAGAAATTTTGAACGTGTAACTCTGTCCGACAACAACAACATCTGGACTATTACGGACAACGACCAGAACCTTGAAAGTATTAACGCGGGCGGCGGAACCGACATGCTTGAAGAAATCCTTGAAGACGCCAATAACGACAATTCTTTCAACGCGGCGGACTCTTCATTCTCCGTGGGAGATTTAACTATGCCCGCCTATGGAAACTATTCGAATTTTGAACAGGTCGCGGTCGCCACAAGCGACAACAATGACATCTGGGTTGTTTCGGCAAGTGACTCAACTTCGGGATGGCAGTGGATAAACGCGCTCGGCGGAACAGACACGCTCGCGTTCGGAGACGGCAACCACAGCGCGGTAAACATAAACTCCTCGGACGGACTTTACAGAAACTTTGAACAGGTAACCCTGTCCGACAATGACAACATGTGGACGGTTACGGAAAATGGTCGCGGGCTTGAAAACATTGACGCGCTCGGCGGAACAGACACGGCTATATTCGGAGATGGAAACCATGACGGCTCTGCACTCGCGAGACTGCAAAACTTCGAGCGCGCGGAACTGTCCGACAATGACAACATGTGGACCGTTAGCGTGAGCGACAGCGGCATTGAATATATAGACGCGCTAGACGGAACGGACACAATCAACGTGAACGCGAGCGTTGGTACAACCCGCGTTTTGAACGGAAATAATGTTGGCGCGGACAAGCTTTACAGAAACTTTGAATCGCTCAGGAAAACGGGAGAGGGAATTCTCTCCATAGAAAGAACGGTTGATTTGGGAACATCGGGCAATCTGTCCGTTGAACAGGGAAATCTCTCATTCAATATAGTGATTGAAATACCGGCAAGCGGAGGAAACGGGACCGCCGCGAACTCAGGAAAAATAATCGCTGGCAGCATCCACACAGCCGCCAATTCCTCAATCAATGTGCGGGGGTTGAGCGCGTTTGACCTTTCGCAAACCGCAAACATGTCAATTCCCATTTTTGAAGGCGACACCGCAGGCATAGACGAGAACACTGAAATTACAGACCCCGGTCTTTTCACCGACGTCGTGCACGAAGACAACGGATTGCGCGTGGCTTTTGACTCACCAGAAGGCGCGCGTCAGGAGATAGAAACGGCGTTTAACGGCTCAAACCCGCGCGAACTTGCGACTGTCATTCAAGCATCTCTGGTCGCAGGCAGGGTTGACCAGAATTCATCAATAACGGTTGAGGAAATTGGCAATGGTCGCACTTCGGAAGCGCAGATAACCGAGCTGATTCCAAGCGAGCACGGAGGCGTTGACTACGAAATAATAGACCTTCAGAGAAAATTCTTCAGTTCCATTGAGGACCGTGTGGTTGAGGCGGTTCATCTTATGCTGTGGGAGAGCCCTCAGCCAGCTCCGACTTACAGAATTTTCGGCGGCGGTTTTGAAAAGACCTCTTCGGGGAATTTGTATGAAATCGGCTCACGCGGATTCTTCGCGGGAATTCACAGACTGTTGTTCAACGAAAGAATGGGCGTGGGAATTGCAGGAGCCGCTTCTTTTCTGGAAACAACAGGCGAGCGCGTAACGGAAAAAACCGAAGGTTTTCACGGAGCAATCTACACAAAATACGACCACGGAAGACTTTCCGCGACTGGAATTGTTTCCGCGGGCGTGCATGACTATGAATCGGAAAGGTTCGCGTCAACCACGGGCATAATCAGCGGAGAAAGCGATGTCCTTGTTTACGGAGCGAAGGTGTCCGCGGGGGTGGAAATGTTGAAAAACTTGCCTGTAAGAATAAAACCCGAAGCGTCCTTTATGTTCGGAAGGTCGTCAATTGACCCTTACCGGGAAACCGGAGGGCTCGGCATTTCCCTGAAAACAAGAGAAACCACTTCCACTGAAGCGGGGCTGAAAATTAACATCGCCTTCAACCCGCTGAAAACCGTTCTCAGAACAACCGTGCAGCCGGAAATAGAAGGCGGAATTTACTACGATTTCTCTGCGGACAACAAACCCGCGCCCGCAAGCCTCTTCAACACCGATTACAATATTTTCCGCAACGGAACCGAAGACAAACTCCGCTATGCCGCCGGTGGAAAAATTATAATGTCGGACAATAAACACCTCGCTCTGAAAATCGGTTACGAGGTTGAATTTAGAGAGGATATGCGCCATTACACCGGCTCGGCGCAGTTTCATGTCCGCTTCTGACACCGGATGAAAGCCTACTACATCACAACCCCCATCTATTACGTAAACGACCTGCCGCACATAGGTCACGCTTACACAACCGTGGCGGCGGACGCGCTGGCGCGCTGGCGGCGGCTACGCGGCGAACCGGTTTTTTTTCTGACCGGAACGGACGAGCACGGCAGAAAAATTGAGCAAACCGCCGCGCAAACGGGAGAAACGCCAAAAGAACTCGCAGACAGGGTCGTGGAAAGGTTTCACTCGCTGTGGCAGACACTGAACGTTGAAAATGACGATTTCATAAGAACCACCGAAGAAAGGCACATCAAATGCGCTCAAAAACTGTTCAAAGCCTCGCTTGACGCGGGAGACATCTATCTCGGTGAATACGAAGGCTGGTATGACGTGCGCGAAGAAAGTTTCGTCACGGAAACACAGATGGAGGAAATTAATAAAATGCCTCCGGAAAAACGTCCGAACATTGAAAAAATCAAGGAGCCGTGTTTTTTCTTCAAACTTTCCGCGTATGAGAAACCCCTGCTTGAATATTACAAAAAGAACCCCGATTTTGTGATGCCGAAAGAGCGGATGAACGAAGTCCGCAGCTTTGTGGAATCCGGGCTGAAAGACCTGAGCATAAGCCGCACGACATTTTCATGGGGTGTGAGAGTTGCGGAAAATCCGCAACACGTCATGTATGTCTGGTTTGACGCGCTGTCCAATTATTTGACTGCGGCGGGATTTGAATCAGACGCGGAAAAATTCAAAAAAATCTGGCCCGCGAACCTTCATCTGGTAGGCAAAGACATCATCAGGTTTCACGCGGTTTACTGGCCTGCTTTTCTTATGTCCGCCGGCATTGAGCCGCCGCAGAGGGTTTTCGCACACGGGTGGTGGACGGTTGAAGGGGAAAAGATGTCAAAATCTCTGGGCAATTCGGTAAATCCGGTTGAAATTGCGGACGAGTTCGGTGTTGATGCATTCAGATATTTTATGATGAGGGAAATTCCATTTGGAAAAGACGGGGATTTTTCGCGCAAATCCTTAATTTCGCGAATTAATTCCGACCTCGCAAACGGGCTTGGAAATCTCGCGAGCCGGACTCTTGGAATGGTTGAGAGATATTTTGAAGGCGCGGTTCCGGACTCAGACGGCGAGGGATGCGACAATTCCACCGTAAAAGAACGCGTGGAAAGTTGCGCCTCCGGAATTCCCGCCGCAATGGACGCAATCCAGCCCGGCAAAGCACTTTCCCTTTTGTGGGAACTCATTGCCGAGGCGGACAAATTCGTTGAAGACTCAAAGCCGTGGGAAATTCATAAAAAAGGCGATACGGAAAAACTTTCGGCGGTTCTGTGGACACTTTGCGAATCGTTGAGAATAATTGCCGTTTACACATATCCGTTTATGCCCGGAACGGCGGAAAACCTGTGGAGAAAACTGGGCTTTGAACAATCGCTCAAAAACTCTCCACAAAAACATCTTTCAACCGGATGGGGAATTTTTTCTGCGGGCGCGAAAGTCAAAAAAGGCGACAACCTTTTCAACAGAATGGAAGATGAGACGCGGTGAGAAAGGATTTACGCTTTTGGAATCGCTGTTCGCCATGCTTATTGTTTCGGCGGGTGTGGCGGCGGCGCTTGAAATTCATTCGGCAACACTGAAAAACCGCGCTCTTGGCAACGCAGCTCTGGTCGCGGAGACAGAAATTGAATCTCTGATGGAAAGAGACAGGGGACGGCTCGGAACTCTCGTAAAATCCGGCGCGACAAATCCGATTGAAGAGATTTTCAGCCACATTCAAACTTCGGAACTTTCGTGTAAAAATCTGTCGCGACTGGACTGCGAGAAAATCGCGGAAAATTCCGGCACAGTCTGCCGCGCACCGGAATCCACCGAAGGTGCGGTAAAAATAAAATACATCGCCTGTGTGGGAAAAAACTCATTCAGAGGAGAGCAGTTCATCCGTGTTTCGCGGAAATAAAGAGCGCGGTTTCACTCTGCTGGAATTTCTTTTCTCCGCCGTATTGCTCGCGGTTTTAACGGCAGTCGGGCTTTCAGCGATTTCAAAACAGTCAAAAACTCAAACATTTTTGATAAACACGAGCAAAATGGACCATGTCGCCCATTCAATCCTCTCAATAATTTCCGATGAAATAAAAAATTCGGGCGCGTATGGAAGCGGGTTGCCGCCCATACGTTTTGTTGACGGCGGAGGAAAAATAGACAGAGACAGCCGGGAATGCGACCCGTCTTCGGCAAAAGAAGGAGGCACGGACTGTATTACTTTTGAGAGTTTGTCATACGAAGGACAAATTGCGATTAAAAAAAGTTTTTTCGTTGAAAAGGGAATCTTGAAAATCCGCAACAGCGACAGTTCAAGAAATCAGTCTCTAACGACGGGAGGAGGGGAATTGCTGGTTGAGGATTTTCAAATCGGTTTTTTCACAAGTTCGGGAGGCGGTCTTCAAAATTCCGTTCCCGGAGGCGAAACACTTGAAGCCGTAAAGGTAACCCTCACACTGAAATCGCCCGCGCCGCTTCAAAATCCCGGAAACCCTTATGAAATCAAAACCTATTCGGTCGTGGCAAATCCGAGAAACATACGATGAATAAAAATGAAAACGGTTTCGCGATTATAATCGCGCTCCTTATTGTGGCGACAATGTCTGCGGTTGTCGCGGCGGGATTTTTCGTTTCAGTCGCGGACTTAAAAATATCATTTAACCGCATCGCGATCGGCAAATCCCTTCGGGAAGCCGAAAGGGTTCTTGTTGAAGCGGAAATCAGCATAGAGCAATGCCTCAAAGGAAACGACGAAAAATGTGTTTCTGAAATTATCGGCGAAGTGACGGGCGCGAACGCTGAATTTCCGGGCGTGAGTGAAACTTTTATACTTACCGCGCTCGGGCGCTCGGGTAATTTTTCAACCGAAATACAAGCGGTTTATTCGGTGCGAAACGGAAATGTGACGATGAATTCGTGGCGGCGGAAATTAGAGCGGAACCCGAAATGAAAAACGGCGGATATTCACTTATTGAGTTGCTTTTTGTTCTTACGGTAGCGGCGGTGACAGTCGGGCTATCTCTTCCGTTCCTTATCCAATACGCGGAAAAATCCCGTTTTGAAAGCGCGGCGCAAAAGGTGGAAACCCATATAAGGCGGAAAAAATGCTCGCCATAACAAGGCATGAGCCGTACGCGGTCTGTATTCCGCTCGGAGAAGCAAACAAGGCAAATGAGTGGAAACTTTTCACTATAAAAGGCGGCGAAAATTGTGAACCCTCCGGCGCGACGAAGCCGATTATTGAAAACGCAATTCCATACAAAGTTTTTCAGAAAGGCGGAAAAACCGAAATTAGAAAAATAGTTTTCAGACCCAGAGGAACTTCAAGCAACAAATCATTCTGCATTGAGAGCAAAAACCGCAACCGCTGGAAAACAATAACTATCTCAAGTTTCGCGAGAATAACCGTAACATCAAACTCCGAAAACCCGTGCAATTGACTGAAATATGCGGGCGTATATGCTTAAAAACCCTGCGAACCGGAGTTACCAATGGCAAAAAATAAAAACCTCAGAAAGTTCTCCTCAATTTACGTTGAAGGCCCCGACCGCGCTCCCAGCCGTGCGATGCTGAGGGCGGTCGGATTCAAAGACAAAGATTTTTCCCGTCCCGTTGTGGGAATTGCTTCAACATGGAGCATGGTAACCCCTTGCAATATGCACATAGATAAACTCGCAATCCGCGCCGGAAACGGAGCAAACCGTGCAGGCGGAAAAGCCGTTATTTTCAACACAATTACGGTCTCGGACGGCATTTCAATGGGAACTCCGGGAATGAGATATTCCCTCGTTTCAAGAGAGGTAATCGCGGACTCAATAGAAACAGTCACGGCGGCGGAGGGTTTTGACGGACTTGTCGCGATTGGCGGCTGCGATAAAAATATGCCCGGCTGCATGATGGCGATTGCGCGCCTGAACCGCCCTGCGGTTTTTGTTTACGGCGGAACGATAATGCCCGGTTGCCACGATGGAAAAGATGTGGACATAGTGTCGGTTTTTGAAGCGGTCGGCTCTCACGCGAGCGGTGAAATAAGCGCGGGCAAACTAAAAAAAATAGAATCCGACGCAATACCGGGACCCGGCTCGTGCGGGGGAATGTACACCGCCAACACAATGGCATCGGCGATTGAGGCAATGGGGATGAGTTTGCCTGGCTCATCGGCTCAGGTTGCGATTTCGCGCGAAAAAAACACCGACTGCGTGGAAGCCGGAAAAGCGGTTCTAAATATGATGAAAAAGGGAATTAAGCCGAGCGACATAATGACAAAAAAAGCGTTTGAAAACGCCATCGCGGTCGTAACGGCGCTCGGCGGTTCAACAAACAGCGTGCTTCACCTCATCGCAATGGCAAAATCGGCGAACGTGAAACTGTCAATTGATGATTTCTCCAGAATAGGTAAACGCACGCCCGTTCTTGCCGACTTAAAACCGAGCGGAACGTATATGATGGCGGATTTCTGCAAAATCGGCGGACTGCTCCCTCTTATGAAAACAATGCTTGAGAACAGGCTTCTGCACGGAGACTGTCTGACCGTAACGGGAAAAACTTTAAAGGAAAATCTGCGCGGAGCGAAAAAATATCCCGCGAGTCAGAAAATTGTTTGCTCGCTCAAAAAACCGCTCAAAAAAGACGGTCATCTGGTAATACTGCGCGGAAATCTGGCTCCCGAAGGCGCAGTGGCAAAAATAACGGGCAAAGAGGGAAACTCTTTCAGCGGCCCCGCGATTGTGTTTGATTCCGAAGAGCAAAGTATGAAAGCTATACTCGCCGGAAAGATTAAAAAAGGAAACGTAATTGTCGTCCGCTACGAGGGGCCCAAGGGCGGGCCCGGAATGAGGGAGATGCTTGGACCAACCGCTGCTGTGGTCGGCAGTGGGCTTGGAGACGATGTCGCGCTTATAACGGACGGGAGATTTTCCGGTGGCAGTCACGGATTCGTTGTTGGGCATGTAACACCCGAAGCGGCGGTCGGCGGTCCGCTGGCGCTTGTAAAAACGGGAGACAAAATCACCATTGACGCGAAGAAACGGGAAATCAACATCGCGGTTTCAAAGGCGGAATTGAAACGCAGAGCCGCACGCTGGCAAAAGCCCTCTCCTAAAGAAAAAACCGGAACGCTCGCCAAATACGCGCGGCTTGTGTCTTCGGCTTCCGATGGCGCGGTAACGGATCTGGCGGACTTCTGAAACTTGCCCTTGCCGCACCGTTTCTCTATATTTTTATAATATGAGCGTTCTTGAAGATAAAAAAATCGTGCTCGGTGTAACCGGAAGCATCGCCGCCTACAAATCATGTGAAATCACAAGAGAATTGATGCGGCGTGGCGCGCAGGTTCAGGTTGTTATGACAAAAAACGCCGAAAAATTCATAACGCCGCTGACGCTTCAAACGCTTTCGGGCAAAAAGGCGGTTTCAGACCCGTTTGACCTACAATGGGAATCGGAGATAGGACACATCTCGCTCGCGGACGGCGCGGACGCGATTGTTGTCGCGCCGGCGACCGCTTCATTTATCGGCAAAATGGCGGGCGCAATCGCGGACACTCTGCTCGGAGCCGTAATTCTCGCCACAAAAGCCCCGGTGGTTGTGTGCCCCGCAATGAACGTCAATATGTATTCAAACCCGCTTGTGCGCGGCAATTTTGAAAAACTCACGGGCGCGGGTGTTGTAATTGTGGGACCGGCGGAGGGAGACCTCGCTTGCGGATGGGAAGGAAAGGGACGGCTGAGTGAAACGGAGGAAATTATCGCTGAAATCGAAAGAGCGGTCGCTCCCGATGACTTCAAAGGAAAAAAACTGCTGGTTACGGCAGGCGCGTCCCGTGAGTACATAGACCCCGTGCGTTTCATATCCAATCCGTCAACCGGCAAGATGGGATGCGCCATAGCGCGCGCAGGCTGGTTGCGGGGAGCCGATGTTGTTCTCGTGTCGGGCGCGGGCGCGGGAATTGATTTGCCCGGAATGCGGCGTGTGGAAGCAAAATCCGTTCAGGAGATGTTTGATGTGGTGATGGAAAATGCCGGGGACGCAGATTTTGTCATAAAAGCGGCGGCCGTGGGAGACTACGCGCCCGCGAAGGAAGAAAAGGAAAAAATTAAAAAGACCTCTGAAACTATGTGTTTGCAACTTGAAAAAACACCCGACATTCTGGAAGAGGTCGGCAAATCTCTTAAAAAAAACGGGCGTGGAAAAAAATCCGTTGTTGTCGGATTTTCCGCCGAAACGCAGTCAATCATTGAAAACTCTCAAAAAAAATTGAAAAAGAAAAACGCTGATATGATAGTTGCCAATGACGTTTCAGCCGAAGGCTCGGGTTTCGGCACGGACACAAATCAGGCAGTTTTTATAAAACCCGAAGGCGAACCTCAATCCCTTCCGCTTATGACCAAAGACGCGCTCGGACACAAAATTCTGGACGCGGCTTTGGGAATTTATGAGGGTAAATATGACAACGGATAAAAACTCTTAAGGCGTCAAAACGACTTTGACCGCATTGTCCGTCCGTTTATCCATAATTTCATACCCCTTTGGCGTGTCCGCAAGGGGAAGGTCGTGCGTGATTATGAAAGACGGGTCAACCGTTCCATTCTCAACAAGCGGAAGCAGTTTCGTTATGTAGTTTTTCGCGGGGCACACGCCGCCGCGAAGAGTGAAGTTTTTCAGGTAAAAATCCAGCATAGGCACGGGCACGGGCTCAAGAAAAAGTCCGATGAAAGAAATCACTCCGCCCGGGCGGGTTACTTTGAATGTATCAAGCAAAGCGTCCTGAGAGCCGATGCATTCAAGAGCCGCATCGGCGCCAACCCCTCCGGTAATGTCCATTATTCTTTCGGTCGCATCCTCTTTTGAGGAGTTAATCACGGTGTCCGCGCCGGCTTTTTTCGCCATATCAAGCCGGTATTTGTGATGCCCCACCACTATAATTTCCGCCGCGCCAAAAAGCCGCGCCGAAGGCACGGCAAGAAGTCCGAGCGGCCCGTCCCCGTAAATCACAACCGTTTGCCCCGGCTTAATGTCCGCGAGTTCGGCGCAGTAATAAGAAGTTGAAAACACATCTCCGAGAAAAAGTAGTTTCTCGTCCTCAATCTTTTCTGGAACCTTTTCAAGCGTTGTGTCGGCAAGAGCGACCCTGACAAACTCAGCCTGCCCGCCGCCGTAGCCGCCAAACCCTTCCCCGAAACCGAAACATCCGCCACCGCCGCCGCAAGAAGTAGGCAATCCGTTTTTGCAGTGAACGCATGAACCGCAACTCACCCAGAAGGGAGCGACAACCCTGTCGCCTTTTTTCAAGCCGCGCGCGCCCTTCCCAACTTCTTCAATTACTCCCATAAATTCATGACCGACCACAAACCCCTCGTCCATCGGAACAATTCCGCGATAAAAATGCAGATCTGAACCGCAGACTGCACTTTTTGTTACGCGGAGAATGACATCGCGCTCATCCTGAATTTTCGGGTCGGCAATCTTCTCCACACTTACATCGCCGGGTTTGTTGTAGATAACCGCTTTCATTGAACCGCCTCCTTAACTGAAAGAAACTTCTTTCAATCTATCGAAGAAAGCTGCTGTAAGCAAAGGAATTCAGAGAACTGAAGTTTTCGCTTTCGCAAACGCCTTAACCGCTTTTTCAATATGCGTCTTTTCGTGAGTCGCCATAATTGACGCCCTTATTCTGCACTTTCCGGGCGGAACGGACGGCGGACGGACGGCGGGCGTGTAAACGCCGTTTTCGCGCAAAGCCGCCGCAAATTTCATTGCGTCATCGGGTTCTCCGATAAGAACGGGAACAATCGCGGACTGCGAGGGCAGAACTTCAAGCCCCGTTTTTTCAAGCCCCGTCTTGAACATGTCAACCATCCTCCAGAGGTGGAATCGCATCGCCGAATCGCGCTCTATAATTTCTATTGCCGCAAGAGACGCCGCGAGCGCGGACGCGGGAGGCGAAGTGTCAAAAATAAAACTCCGCGCCCTGTTGCGTATGAACTCAATGAGTTTTTTGCTCCCCGCTATGTATCCGCCGGTTGAACCGACCGCTTTTGAGAGCGTCCCCATTGTAACGCCCACCCTGCTTTCAACCCCGAAATGCTCGGTCGCGCCGCTGCCGCGCCCGCCCAAAACCCCGGTCGCGTGAGCCTCATCAACCATAAGCGCGCAATTGTGTTTTTCGGCGATTTCGCAAAGCGCGGACAAATCGGCGAGATCTCCGTCCATGCTGAAAACAGTGTCGGTAACAATCAGTTTCGCGGCGGCGGATTTTTCCGCGACTATCAAATCCTCCAAATGCCCGAAATCCAAATGACGGTAAACCCTGACTTCCGAGCCCGAAAGCGAACAACCGTCTATTATTGAAGCGTGGTTGAGTTCATCGCTGAAAATAACATCGCCCGCGCCCGCAATTGCCTGAATTGTGCCGATGTTGGCAAGATAACCCGAACTGAAAACAATCGCCGCTTCGGTTTTTTTGAAAGCGGCTATTTTCTCCTCAAGTTCGCGGTGAAGGTCTGTAGTTCCGCTGACAAGCCGCGAACCGCCGCTTCCCGCACCGTATTTTTCAAGCGCCTCACGAGCGGCTTTTTTCACTCCTGTGTGCGCGGCGAGCCCCAGATAACCGTTTGAACCGAGAAGAATGTATTTTTTGCCACCGATTAAAACTTCGGGAATCTGTCCGCTTTGAAGTTCGGTCAGTTCACGAAAAAGCCTCTTTTCGCGTATGGCTGAAAGTTCGAAATCAATACGGTCAAGCGGGTTCATTAAAAATCAGCCCGTCGCCTTGTTGAGAAGAATTTTGTGAATCCCTCTCTCAAAGAAGAGCTTTTTCCACAGGGAACACACATAGTATATGCGGGGGCGCATCGCGCCTTTGAATATCTTAAAACTGTCCGGATGAATCCATCTGCAATCCGTTATGCCTTCCTCCAACTGGGGTTTCAGACTCGCGCCGCTTCCGGTGTATTCCATTACAAACCATTTGGTTTTTTTTATGTACTCGTTGTTCCCGTAGGAAGTCAGATGAAAGGTCTGGCAGAGCGGGCTGATAATCGTCAGCAAATCAGACTCAATTGAGGTCTCCTCAACAACCTCGCGCAACGCGGTTTCTTCACGCGACGCAGACCCCTCAACGCGCCCTTTCGGAAGGTCCAGCCTTCCGCCCTTCATAATAAAAAGAACCGAACCCGAATCGTTCACAATCAACCCGCCGGCGGACTCCATTTGCGGCAGTCCAACCGATTTGATGAACTGCTCGTTATACATCCGCGTGTTTTTCCTGCTCAATCAAACCCGCTATGACCGCATACTGCCGAGCGGTCAACCCCTTGAAATTCACCCCTTTGAAATCAATCTCGTATTCCGTTTCCATCAACTCGCCCGTAAGTGGAGTAAAATCCGCCCCGTTGAGGCGGGCGAGATACAACATGCACGTAAGAGCCGCTTCGCGCTTTGAGTTAGAGTTTATGACGACCCACGGAAGATCTTCCGAAGAAGTGCGCTGAAACATCTGCTCTTTGTATCGTGAAAACCGCGCCCATTTATTTCGCGCCTTGAGGTCATGGGGCGACAGTTTCCAGAATTTGAGCGGGTCTTTCATTCTTTCATTGAAACGGACAAGCTGGGTTTTGATGTCCACGGAAAGATAGAACTTAACGACTTCAATCCCCCGGTCAAAAAGACCCTCCTCCCACTTGAGAACATTTTCCATGAAATACCTGTATTGCGCTTTCGTGCAGTATCCCATTGTTGAGTGCACAAGGGCGCGCGTATACCACGAGCGGTCAAAAAACACTATCTCACCCTTGCACGGCATATGTTCCATATAGCGGCGGAGCCAGTTTTTTGACTCTTTCGGAGTTGGGACCCCAAGCTCAACAATTCTGTAATGGCGCGGCATCATATGCTCGGTGAACCGCTTGATTGTGGAGCCTTTGCCCGCGGCGTCCCTACCTTCAAACACAATTGCAAGACGGCGCCCGTGTTTGACAACATCCTGCTGAATTTTCAGAAGTTCGTATTGAAGACGGCGTTTTTCGTTCGGGTATTTGGCGGGCGAGATGTTTTCATACACGGTTTCTATGCGACGAACTATACCCTTGAATTTTTTATGTTCTGAAAGGCCGTTTTTGACTTTTCTTGCCGAACCCATTTGCCACTACCAATTCCGGGAAACCGCATTCTTCCTCACCCCTAAAGGAAGTAAACGGATTGTGCGATTATACACGAGAATTCAGGATTGTTCACAATACGGATTCAGCTCTCTGTGGCAACTTCCCGCACCGCCCTGTAGGTCGCCTTCATAAGTTTTTTCAAATCATCCATCTCAATCCCCACCGGAGGCATTAAAACCACAACATCTCCGAGCGGACGCAACAAAACGCCGTAGTCCATCGCCTTTTCCGCGACCTTCCAGCCCATTTTCTCGCCTGCGGGATATTTCTCTTTTGTGCTTTTGTCCTTTACAAGTTCAATTCCCGCCATAAGCCCCTTGTTTCTGACATCGCCAACATTTTCAATTGAGTTGAACTCTTTGAGTTCGTTCTCAAAAAATTCAATCTTTTCAGGCAGTTTCTCAAGTGTTTTTCGGTTCTCAAAAGCCATGAAGTTGCCAACTCCGGCCGCGCACGCAAGCGGATTGCCCGAATAACTGTGTCCGTGGAAAAAGGTTTTGAACTCCTCGTAATCTCCGAGAAACGCCTCATACACGCGCTTAGTCGTAAGCGTGGCGGACAAAGCCGTGTATCCGCCCGTAAGCCCTTTGCCAAGAACCATCATATCGGGGCAGACATCTTCGTGCTCGCACGCGAACATCTTGCCGGTTCTGCCAAACCCCGTGGCGACTTCGTCCACTATCAGCAAAACATCGCGCTTGTCGGCAATCTCTCTGACTTTTTCGAGGTATCCCGGAGGCGACACAATCATTCCGCCCGCCGCCTGAACATAGGGTTCAATTATTACCGCCGCTATCTCGCCGAGGTGTTCCGAGCAAATACGGTCAATTTCATCGGCGCAGGCAACTCCGCACGACGGATAGGTTTTTGAAAGCGGACAGCGATAGCAATAATACGAAGGCGCTTTGAAATTTTCCGACAAAAGAGGCTTGAAAGCGGAGTGAAACATGTCTATCCCGCCGACGGACACCGCTCCGAGCGTGTCTCCGTGATAGCCGTTTTCAAGGAAAATAAACTTTGCGCGCGTTTCTCCCTTGTTTTTCCAATACTGAAACGCCATTTTAATCGCCACTTCAACGGCTGACGCTCCGTCGCCGGAGAAGAAAACCTTTGAGAGCCCGGACGGGGCGGCGCGAACGAGTTTTTCAGCAAGGTCTTCGGCGGCGGGGTTTGAAAGCCCCAGAAGTGTGCTGTGGCCTATGCTGTTCAACTGGTTTTTGACCGCGTCCTCTATCTCTGAAACACTGTGCCCGTGGATATTCACCCACAGCGATGAAACGCCGTCTATGTAACGGTTGCCTTCGGAATCTATAAGGTAAGACCCCTCGCCCTTCTCTATCATAAGCGGGGGAGAATCCTCATGCTCTTTCATCTGCGTGAAAGGGTGCCAAATGTTGTTGCGTCCTGTGGACATGGTATGAAGACACCCCGGCCGGAGTTTCAGTTCGCTATGTCGGTACGAACCGGCATTTCAAGGTCTTCAAGCATCTTGAGGTCTTCTTCCGGAGACCTTCCGGGCGTTGTGAGGTAGTTGCCGATTATCATCGCGTTCGCGCCCGCGAAAACACCCATTGATTGCAAATCTCTGAGCGTTACCTCTCTGCCGCCGGAAATCATCAGGATTTTGTCTGGAAGAACAAGACGCCAGATGGAAATCATTCTCACCGCTTCAAGAGGCTGAATCGGCTCAAAATTTGAAAACGGCGTTCCGGGACGCGGGTTGAGGAAGTTGATGGGAACCCAGTTCGGGTTAAGATCGCGTATTTCAAAGGCGAATTCAACCCGTTGGCGCGTGCTTTCGCCCATTCCGAGTATTCCGCCCGAACATAGATTCATGCCGACTTGTTTAACGATTTCAGCCGTGCGCACTCTGTCTTCGTAGGAGTGCGTGGTAACAATGCTTGGAAAATGGCTACGGCAGGTCTCTATGTTGTGATTGTATCTCCAGACGCCGTGCTCTTTGAGCAAAATCGCCTGCTCTTCGGTAAGTTCGCCGAGTGAGCAACCGATTTTCAGATTGGTTTCGCGCTTGAGCATGTCAACCGCTCCGAGAACACGCTTGAAAATGCGCGGTGTGGGTCCCTTGGCGCTTATGACTATGCAGAAATCCATCGCGCCCATTGTCTCGGCTTGTTTCGCGGCGCGGAGGATTTTTTCGTCCGCCATAAGCGGGTGGGCTTCAACGTCAGTGTCGTAATGGGCGGACTGCGAACAAAATGAGCAGTCTTCAGGACAGTTTCCGGTCTGCGCGGAGATGATTGAGCGCAGAAAAACGCCGTCCCCATGGTGTTTTTTCGTGACATCGCGCGCGACGCACATAAGCTCGCCTATCGCGGATGAGGAAATCTCAGTAAGCGCGAGCGCTTCATCAAAATCTATGCTTTCGCCGCGCTCAACAACTTTTTTATAGATGCTGTCTATGAGAGTGATTGTCCGGTTCCTCCGTTAAAGAAACAGGGCTTAACTTACAGGAAAAAAGGGGAGATTGTCAAAATCAGTGCGTTAATCACCCATCTTCCCCGAACTTCGCGAAGCACTCTTCGCCAGTCATTTGTTCGGTTTCGTTTGAGAAATCGTAAAAACCGGGTTTTTCATCAATAAAAACCTCGTGAGTGAATTTCAGCGGCAATTTGTCGCCGAAAAGCCCCACGGGCATCATGTGCATTTTGTTACGCTTTATTCTGTAAAACAGGTGCGTTCCGCACTTCCCGCAAAAGCCCCGCTCAGCCCAGTCGGACGAGTTAAAAACCTCTATGTTTTCCCCGCCCTCAAACGACACATCCGAACCGCAATTAATCCCCATAAACGGACCGCCTCCCCACCTTCTGCACATCTCGCAGTGGCACACGCCCACAAGCGGGCTCGCCTCTTTCGTCTTAAAAACCACCGTCCCGCACAAACACTTTCCCTCCGCTTTCATCGCATTGCTCATTATCGTTTCCTCCGTTGCCGCGTTTTCATATCAACACTTACTACTATAAACTACCTTTCTGAAGGGAAAATATGCCTCCGGTCATCAAATGCCACCCGTTTATAGACGGACGCGAAACAAAGCCGCGTGCGGCGAAATATCTTTCGCGCGAAAATCCCGCCACGGAAAAACCTTTCGCGGAAGTTGCGCTTTGCGGAAAAACAGAAGTTGACTCAGCGGTAAAATCCGCGAGCCGCGCTTTTGAAAAGTGGAAAAACACTCCCGCCGCCGAAAGAGCGAAAACTTTGAGAAAAATTGCAGGAGTTCTTGAAAAAAACTCAGATGCGCTCGCCCTTGCCAACACGCGCGAGACCGGAAAACCCATAAGGGAAAGCAAACTCGTGGAGATTGGCGGTTCGGTAAAAACCCTTGAATACTTCGCGGGGCTTGCCGTCAAAATCGGCGGTGAAACCATTGACGTTTCGGCAAATCAGACATCTTTCACAATAAAAGAGCCGGTTGGCGTGGCGGCTCAAATCGTGCCGTGGAACTTTCCGGTTCTTCTGGCGTTCTGGAAAATTTCCGCCGCGCTCGCGGCTGGGTGCGCGGTTGTGGTGAAGCCGAGCGAACTCACATCGGTCGCCATAACAGAAATCGCGAAACTCTGCGTCCGGAAAGCGGGCTTGCCCGCCGGTGTTCTCAACATTGTAACAGGCGCGGGCGCACGGGCGGGAGACGCACTGTCGCGTCACTCAGGAGTGGCGAAAATCGCTTTCACGGGCTCAACGCAAACGGGTAAAACCGTTATGAAGAATGCGGCGGACGATGTAAAACCGGTCTCCCTTGAACTGGGCGGCAAGGCGTCATGCGTGGTTTTTGATGACGCAGACATCGGCGCGGCGGTTGAGGCGTGCCTGCGCGGCGGTTTCTTCAATCAGGGACAAAACTGCACGGCTGTTACAAAACTGCTTCTGCATGAAAAAATCTACGGCAAGTTCATGAGCGCGTATTTGAAAAAAATCGCGAAAATAAAAATCGGCAACCCCGAAAAGCCGGACACGGAAATGGGCGCGCTCATTTCGCGCGAGCATTTTGAAAAGGTCAAAGATTGCGTGGACCAAGCCGTGCAACAGGGGGCGCGGATCGCCTGCGGCGGAGGTAAGCGGCGGGGAAAGGGTTGGTTTTTCGAACCGACCGTTCTTGAAAAAGTAAGCCCGAAAAATATCGCGGCGAAGATGGAAATTTTTGGTCCGGTGGTCGCGGCGATGAAGTTTAAAACCGAAGCGGAAGCGTTAAAAATCGCGAACGACACCGAATACGGACTTGCCGGAGGCGTGTGGACAAGCGACACAAACAGGGCAAACCGGTGCGCGCGCGAAATCAAAGTCGGTTATCTGTGGATTAACACCTACGGCGGAATTGTTCCACAAACCCCCTACGGCGGACTCAAACAAAGCGGTTTCGGAAAGGAACTCGGAGCCGAAGGGCTTGAAAACTACCTTGAAACAAAAACCGTCAACATCTGGACGGGCGGCGCGGCGCCCAAGTGGTATAAAGGATAGTTATGGCAAAATTTGAAGACATAAAATATTCAAAATCCAAAGGGCGTGCGGTCATCACAATCAACCGTCCGGGTGTTCTGAACGCTTTTCGGGCAAAAACATTGTGTGAGATGGTAGATGCGGTTACGGATGCGTGGAAGGACAAAACGGTTGGCGTGGTGGTTATCACCGGAGCGGGAAACAAAGCGTTCTCCACAGGCGGAGACCAGAAAGCGAAAAAATCCAAATCCGTGAAAAATGACAACCTGCTCGGAGTCGGCGCGTATGTGGCAAAACTCCACTACCTTATCCGCAACATTCCCAAACCCGTTATCGCGGCGGTCAGGGGTTACGCCATCGGAGGCGGAAACGTGCTTCAAGTTGTGTGCGATTTGACAATCGCGGCTGAAAACGCCGTGTTCGGGCAAGTGGGACCGAAAGTCGGAAGTGTGGACGCCGGATTTGGAACGGCGTATCTGTCACGGATTGTCGGCGAGAAAAAAGCGCGTGAAATGTGGTATCTGTGCCGCAAATACACGGCAAAAGAGGCTCTTGAAATGGGACTTGTGAACGCGGTTGTACCTACCACTAAACTGAACGCCGAAGTGAACAAATGGTGCGATGAAATTCTTGATAAAAGCCCAACCGCCATCAAAGTGGCAAAATACTCTTTCAACGCCGACACCGACAGCATTTTCGGCATATCGCGCATGGGACTCAGTTCTCTTGAACTTTTCCACCTTACCGAAGAATCAAAAGAAGGCGTTGAGGCGTTTGTGGAAAAACGCGAAGTGGATTTCGGAAAGTTCAGGAAGTAGGCAGTGAAAAAAACTGAGGAAAATTTAAAAAGTCCCGCTGAACTTTGGGAAGATTCATGTAAACCCCCAAAAGAGCCATTTGGTGAAAAACTACAGCGTATCAGAACCCAAGAGCGCAATATTATTTTCAAAAAATCCTTCTCTTTCTCTCATTTTGACATATATATCGGGCTACTTGGTTTGTTTTTTTTGTTCGGATTTCTGCATTTTTTGATTCCATTGATTCCCATTATTTTTTTTCTATTTACTGTTAACATTTTGTGGTTAACGGTGTTTTATTCTGCAATTCCTAATCCATTGCTTTCTCTTATTGTCTCAATTCTGTGTTCCGCCTTAGTAGCGACCTTTGTAACAGAGTTGGCAACAGTGTTTATGGTGGTTTTTTTAAGTTTTTGGTGATTTTTTCACTTTAGTTAAAACTTCACTAAGGGCACCTACCCCCGCCCATCCTCTTGCATAATCCCCCCTTCCGTCTATACTTACTTAACCCTGCCTTTTCGGCGGGTTTTTTGTGGCTTTGAGAGGTTTTTTAAGTGCCCGGTTTAGATGAAACGGTAAAGGTGTTCAGCGGAAGTTCCAATGCTCCGCTTTTTGAGTCGGTGTGCGAAAAAATCGGCGTCAAACCGGGGCAGGTTAATCTGCACAGATTCAGCGACGGCGAAATCTACGCGGAGATTGTTGAAAGTGTGCGCGGGGCGAATGTTTTTGTGATTCAGTCCACCTGCCCGCCCGTCAATGAAAACCTGATGGAACTCCTGATAATTACAGACGCTCTCAAACGCGCGTCCGCCTCTTCAATTACCGCCGTGATGCCATATTACGGCTATTCACGGCAGGACAGAAAGGTAAAACCGCGCGGACCTATTTCGGCGAAACTGATTGCCGACACAATCGTCAACGCCGGTGTGAAGCGCGTGATGACCATTGACCTGCACGCGGGACAGATACAGGGCTTTTTTGACGTTCCGGTTGACCACCTTTATGCGTCTCCCGTGATAATTGACTACCTGAACAAAAAATATGACGGGCAGAACGCCATTGTTGTTTCGCCGGACGCCGGCGGAATGGAGCGCGCGCGGTTCTACGCCGACAAAATGGGTCTTGAAATCGCGATGACCACAAAAAGAAGAACCGCCCCGAACGTGGCGGACATTGATTACATAATCGGAGACGTTAAAGACAGGCACGCGATAATAATTGACGACATGGTTGACACTGCCGGAACAGCCACTCAAGCCGCCGAAGTTCTTATGAAAGAAGGCGCGAGCAGTGTTTCGTTGTGCTGCACGCACGGCATTCTTTCGGGCCCGGCGATTGAAAGAATCAACGCTTCGCGCTTCGAAGAAGTTGTGATAACAAACACAATCGCGCAGGAAGAAAAAGTGAAAAAGTGTGATAGACTGACCGTCTTATGCATGGCTGAGTTGATAGGAGAATCAATTCGCAGAGTGGCGAAAGGTGAATCCATAAGCCCTCTTTTCAATTGATTTTGTCCGCTCAAGGCCTGATTTCAGAGGAAAAACAGAGAATGGAAAAAAGCAGTTTAACAGTCAAAAAAAGAGAGCGAACCGGAAAAATCGGAGTCTCAAAAGTCAGAAAAGACAAAATGATTCCGGCGGTTATCTACGGAAGCGGAATTGATCCGGTCAACATTGAGGTAGCGCACGAGAATTTGAAAAAAGCACTCGCTACCAACCTTGAGAGAAATACCTTGCTTGAAATCAAAATTGAGAACTCGGACGTTAACCCCGCTCTGTCAATTCTCAAAGACGTGCATAAAGACCCAATGACGGGCAAACCGAAACACCTTGATTTTCAGTCCATAGACCCGAACAGAAGCATCAGAGTTGACGTTCCAATGGAATTTGTCGGCAAATCGCAGGGAATTAAGGACGGCGGAATACTTGAGCCGCTTCAAAGGTTTTTCAAAATCAAATGCCTGCCCGAAAATATACCGAGCAGAATTGAAGTGGACATCACCGAACTTGAAATAGGAGGGTCTCTGTACGTGAGAGACCTGAATTTCGCCGAGGGGCTTGAGATTCTGAACAACCCCAAAGACCCCGTTGTTATGGTAATCGCGCCCAGAGCTGCAATCTCCGAAGCCGCGACCGCACCCACCGACGAGCATGCGGAAGCAGTTGATGGAGAAGTGAAGGCGACTGAAGAAGGCGCGGAGGAAGAAACGGAGAAGACGCCAGAAGAAGGTGGTGAAAAGGAATAGGCCGGAGAGGCGCACGGTGGCTTTTATCATCGTTGGTCTAGGCAATCCCGGATTGCGTTACAGCCGCAACAGACACAATGTCGGTTTTATGGCGGTTGAAAAGGTCGCGGAAAAAATCGGAATTGAGATTTCAAAAAACGATTTCAGAGGAAGTTGCGGAAGCGGTTTCCACGGAGACATAAAACTTATTCTGTTCAAGCCCGAAAACTACATGAACAACAGCGGAGACCCCGTCAGAGGGATAATGAACTTTCACAACATTGAAAAAACAAACCTTGTGGTCGTGCATGATGAGATTGACTTGCCCGTCGGACGCGTTCAAGTAAAATTGGGTGGCGGCAGCGCGGGGCATAACGGAATAAAATCGGTAATTGAAAGCGTTGGAAGCGAGTTTACAAGGATTAGAATTGGGGTCGGAAAATCAGCAATCGGCAGGGAAACCGCAGACCATGTTCTTGAAAATTTCACGGAAGAAGAGTTCGGTGCAATTAAGGATTCAGTGGGAAAAGCGGCGGATGCGGCTTGCGAAATAGCTGCTGAAGGCGTGGAAAGCGCGATGAACAAATACAATCGGGACTGAAAATTTTTGAAAAAAACACCAAATCAACGGAGGAATAAAAATGTTTGATGTCAACACGGCGGGAATTGCCGGAACAGTTGTCGGAGCGCTTGTTCTGCTCTACGCATATTTTGTTTACAGAGGGCTGAAAGCTCTGCCTGTCGGAAACGACAAAATGAAGGAAATATCCGAAGCCATTCACGATGGGGCAATGGTTTTCCTTAAAAGGGAATACAGAATTATTTTCATATTCGCGACCGCGGTCTTCGCTTTTTTAACCTACGCGATAGGCTGGCAAACGGGTGTCGCGTATGTGGGCGGAGCGGCATGTTCGGTGCTTGCCGGATTTTTCGGAATGAAATCCGCCACTAAAGCCAATGTGAGAACGGCGCAAGCGGCGGCAAGTAGCGGTCAGGGCAAAGCACTTGAAGCCGCCTTTAAAGGCGGAAATGTTATGGGGCTTTCGGTTGCGGGACTCGGTCTTTTAGGGCTCGCGATTACTTTCATCGTTCTTTCCGGCGAAGATAACAGCGTTTTTGCTGAAGTCATAGGCGGTTTCGCCATGGGCGCCAGCACGGTCGCGCTCTTTGCCAGAATCGGCGGCGGAATCTACACAAAGGCGGCGGACGTGGGAGCCGACCTTGTCGGAAAAGTTGAAGCAGGCATTCCCGAAGACGACCCCAGAAATCCAGCGACAATCGCGGACAATGTGGGAGACAACGTGGGAGATGTCGCGGGAATGGGAGCCGACCTGTTTGAGTCCTATGTAGGCGCGGTAATAGCAACCGTGGTAATCGCGGCATCCGCGACTTTTGTATCTCAAAACGGCGCGACTGTTAACACTTCGATTTTTATGTCCATTCCGCTCGGTTTGATACTTCTTGGAAGCATGTCATCGCTCATCGGGGCGCAATCAGTCGGGTGGCTGAAAAACCATGAACCGCAACTCGTGCTACGGTGGTCAACCATCATAGCGGGCGTTGTGTATATAGGGCTGTCTCTCGTGGCTCTGCTGTTTCTTGCGGACGGCTCCGCTTTGGACAGAAACGGTCTCTACGGTTTCAGCGACGCGGGCGTGGTTGTGTCAATCAGCGCAATTGGAATTTTTCTCGCTTCCGTTACGGGTCTGTTCTCAGGCGTTTTAATAGGACGCATAACGGAGTATTACACATCCGCGGACCCGGTGAAAAGAATCGCCGAAGCGTCCGAAACGGGAGTGGCGACAAACATCATTGAGGGGCTCGCGGTCGGAATGTACAGCGTGGCGGCTCCGGTCGTTACAATAGCGGTCGCCATAGGAACCTCTTATTACTGCGCGGGGCTTTACGGAATCGGCATAGCGGCGGTCAGCATGCTTGCCACAATCGGAATGACGATGTCAGTTGACGCCTACGGCCCGGTCGCGGACAACGCGGGCGGAATAGCGGAAATGAGCGGTCTCGGAGATGATGTGAGAAAAATCACGGACAAACTTGATTCTCTCGGAAACACAACCGCCGCGATTGGCAAAGGTTTTGCAATCGGGTCGGCGGCGCTTTCCGCTCTCGCGCTTTTCGCGGCTTACGTAAATGCGGTCGGGCTTTCATCCATAGACATCTCACAGCCCAAAGTCGTGATTGGAATGCTGGTTGGCGGAACAATGCCGTTTTTAATCGGCGCTCTCACAATGGGCGCGGTCGGACGGTCAGCGCAGAAGATGGTTGAGGAAGTGAGAAGACAGTTCAGGGAAATAAAGGGAATCCTTGAGGGTGAAACAAAACCGGATTACTCAACCTGCGTAAGTATCAGCACGGACGCTTCCCTGCGCGAAATGGTCGCGCCAAGCATAGTCGCCGTTGTCGCGCCAATCGCGATAGGGTTATTGCTCGGCAAGGAAGCGCTCGGCGGCTTTCTCGCGGGCGCGGTGGTAACAGGCGTTATGCTCGCTCTGCTTATGGCTAATTCGGGTGGCGCGTGGGACAACGCGAAAAAATACATAGAGGAAGGAAACCTCGGGGGCAAGGGTTCTGAAGCACATAAAGCCGCCGTTGTGGGAGACACAATCGGAGATCCGTTTAAAGACACTTCCGGACCGGCAATGAACATTCTCATCAAACTTATGTCCATAGTTTCGCTTGTTGTTGCTCCCCTGATGCTTTGAGAATAGAGATTCAGAAGAGATTTTGAATAAACGGTTTGTGTGTTATATAATACGAGCCAAGGCACTTTCTTGCCTGTTCCCGTGCGGAATGGTGAGCGGCGCGGGCGCAAGACCGAAGCAGGAGGAAGAAGTTGACCGACAGATTTAATTTTTACGAAACCCTTTATCTGGTGCGTCCCGATTTGGATGGCGCCGAGCTATCGACAATTCAGGAAAAGATTGCCGGCGCATTGAAAGATAACAAAGGGGAAACCATTAAAGACGAAAAATGGGACGAGCGCGACCTGGCCTATGAAATAAACGGCTACAGGCGTGGCACGTACCATATTCTCACATACAAAGCGCTTCCCGGTGTTGTCTCGGCAATTGAGAAACATCTGGGTTTTCACAAAAGCGAAGTGATGAGATTTATGACGGTTTCCGTGGACGAGTATCAAGCGCACGGCAAAGAGCCGGAAAAACCTCCCGCAGAGGAGCCTAAAAAAGAAACTCCCCGTAGCGAACAGCGCAAGGAACGGCACACAAGCGGCACAGGTTCCAACTCAGAAACGCAAGAGTTCAAGGCGCCGGATTCCGCCACACGGAATGAAAAAACCAAACAAGCCGGATCACCGGAAACCAAAACGGAGGGCGTGAACAATAAAGGAGAGGAAAAACAATGAGGGGTCAGCAGAGACGGCATAACAGAAAAAGAGGAAAGAAAGTCCGCAATCTTGCCAAAGAAGGCAAAAGGATTGACTACAAAGACACGGAACTTCTTTCGCAGTTCACCACGGAAAGGAAAAAAATTATCTCCAGACGGGGAACCGGTTTGAACGCCAAGGAGCAGAGAAGAGTGGCAACCGCGATTAAACGGGCGCGGTTTATGGCGCTCATTCCATACACCACACTTCACAAGTAGAGGAACGGGAAATGAAAATCATACTGACATCGGACATAGACGACATCGGCCTTGCGGGAGAGGTTAAGACCGTCAAAAACGGTCTCGCAAGAAACTATCTAATTCCCCGCAAACTCGCCATAAAGGCAACTGAAGTAAGCTTGCGCGACTGGCGTAAGAAACTTGAAGTGCTGAAAGAAAAGCGCGAAAAAACAATTGCGGAAGCGCAGACGGTCGCGGACAAAATTAACGGAACCGTCATAGAGATAGAGTCAAAACTCAGCGACGGCGAAAAGATGTTCGGCTCGGTAAGTGTTCATACCATCGCCGAAGTCCTGAAAGAACGGCATGGTCTTGAGATTGAGAAACGAAACATACTGCTTGAAAAAAACATAAAATCCATCGGCAGGTTTGAAGTGCCCATCAGAATCAAGGCGCACATAAAAGCATCCGTAATTGTGCAAATTACGGCTGAGCAAGACGAAGAAGCTCTCGCGGCAGCGCAAGTCGCGGAGATGGAAGAAACGCAAAACACCGAAGAGCAGGACGCCATGCAAACCGAAACTGAGCAGGCTCCGGAAGCACAAAGCGAAGAAGAACAAAGTGAAGAGCCGCAGGGCGAAGAAACGGAAAAAGTTGAGGAACAAACACTAACAGACGGCGACACCTCGGTAAAACTGGACGGTTTTGAAAAAGTTGATATGTCGCTTCCCGACACCGACGGGTCGGAAGAAACACCGTCTGCCGATGAAGAAAGCAAAGAGGAGGCGTAAAATGGGTGAGAACGGCGAAAACGGAAAAGTGAAATTCGCTCCGGTTGGAGAGAAAGAGGTTACACGGGGAATTGTTGAAGGATTCGCCCGCGAATTTCTTGAGCACACCGAGAGCGATGTGATTGTCATCGGCGCGGGGCCCAGCGGTCTTGTGGCGGCCAAAGACATTGCGCTTGCCAAATACAAAGTTCTGCTCGTTGAGCGTCTGAACTCACTCGGCGGTGGATTCTGGATAGGCGGATACCTTATGAACAAAGCGAGCGTGCGTGCGCCGGGGCAAACTGTTCTGGACGAAATAGAGGTTCCCTACGAAGAGATTTCCGAAGGGCATTACATTGTGGACGCCCCTTACGCCTGCTCAAAACTCATCTCAATGACTTGCGAAGCCGGAGCCACGATTAGAAACATGACGATGTTTGACGACCTTGTTCTGAGAGAGAACGGCCGGGTCGCGGGAATCGTCATCAACTGGACTCCGATAGTAAATGTGCCAAAAGAAATCACCTGCCTCGACCCCATAGCGATAGAGTCAAAACTCGTCATAGACGCAACCGGGCATGACGCATATGCCATCTCGCGTCTTTCCCAGCAGGGACTTTACAAAAAACTTCCCGGACACGGGTCAATGTGGGTTGAAAAAGCCGAAGACGCGCTCGTTGAATACACGGGCGAAGTCCATCCGGGTTTGATAGCGTGCGGAATGTCCGTAAACACCGCATACGGACTGCCGAGAATGGGACCCACCTTCGGAGGCATGCTCCTTTCGGGAAAGAAAGCCGCGCGAGTGGCGATCGAAACCCTGAAAAAAATGGAATCCTGAAACCGCTACGGCGCAAGCACAACAGCGCACTGCGGACAAACCCCGCCTTTTTTCTGAGCGTTCAGAACCTCGGACTGCCGGTGCGAATTAAAAAGGCAGCAATCGGGATTTTCACAAAACCGTTTCCCCGCAATAACATACATAAGCGGTTGCAGCCCGTAAGCTGCTACCACCCGTCCCATCAGAGGGTCTGATGGTTTGATGAACTTGCCCTTAAATGTTTCATCAAGAGCCGCGAGCGTCTCATTTTTCCTGTCTTGAGCGAATCCCTGCTGAAAAAGACGTCCTTTCGCCCAGTAGTAATCAGGCGGTTTTGACGGACCCTCAACAACACCTGCGGACGAAATGACCTGTGCAGTGCCCGCATCCGCACCCATTAAAACCACCCGCGCGTGGTAACGCCTTTGTTCCCATGTGCACAAAAGCCGACCCGTAAAAACAAGGTTGGCCACGGCGTCCAGAGAACGCAAACGGGCAATTTCGGAGTGAAGTTTTCTCTGAAACCAAAAACCTTCATAGACACAATCGGAATCGGTCTTGCGCGACCGGAGTTTTGAAAACTCAAGTTCGCTCTCGGCGCTCGGGCAAACGGCCGGGCTTTCAAGCGGTGTTTCAAAATCCTTTATCCGTATGGACGCGAGAAAAAGCGCAAAGTCCCTCCGGCGGTCTTCGGAAAGTTGCTCAAACAACTCGCCGCGCATCTGTGTCTCAAAACCGAAGCCGCCCAACCTGCTTTTCAAGAAATCTTCAATTTGCGCGGATTCAACCGAACCGGCAAGGCAGTCAGTCCAGAGGGAAATTTTTCTTTTCATTCTGAAGACGCAGGCGCGGAAGTTTCGGCTATCACTTCAATCTCAACGGGCGCGCCGAGAGGAAGTTCGGAGACGCCGACCGCCGACCTTGAATGTCCGCCCTTTCTGCCGAAAACCTCGCTGAAAAAATCAGAAGCGCCGTTCACAACATCCGCCTGACCGGTAAATCCATCCACCGAAGCGACATATCCGGTAACCTTGACTATCCGCTCCACCGCTTCAAGTCCGTCGCTCACGCTTAAAACCGCCAGAGCGTTTATCGCACAAATGCGCGCGCACTCTTTTGCCTGCTCAACCGAAACCCCACCGCCAACTTTCCCTTCAAACAGCAGTTTTCCGTCTTTGAGCGGCAATTGCCCGGAAACAAATATGAGGTTGCCGGAACGCGTGCTCGGAACATACGAACCCGCCGGTGCGGGCGCGGGCGGCAATGTAAAACCCATTGTTTTGAGTTTTTGTTCGAGAGAATTCATTTGAGAATCATACTCAATCCGCGGATTTAACCGCAATATAACCACCCGCCAGACAGCTCTGGCAAAACTTGTCAATCTTCTCAAATCCTGCGTTCTCAAGTATTTCCCTGATTCTACTTTCGGGGCGGAACTTCACGTTTTTCATTATGTTTTCAAAGGTTTCCTCAACCTTCTCGGGGTCTTGCACAATGCGGAGCAGATGCCGTTTCCACGCTGACACAAGCAACCGGAAGTTTTCGCTCTTCGTATCCCCTTCAAGATCGGTGAGAATAAACTTTGCTCCGGGCTTGAGCCGTTTTGATATTTCGCGCGCGAATTGATCTTTTGAACCGTCATCGGGCAGAAAGTGCATAACCAGTATCGCGGTCGCCGCATCAAAAAGCGCCTTACTTTTTAAATCCGGTGCAAATCCCTCAACCAGAGAAATTCGTCCGCCGAGCCCTTTCTCGCTAACCTTTAATCTGGCGATTTTTATCATCTCCGGAGCAGGGTCAAAGCCGGTGATTTCCCAATCGGGATTGTCCTCGGCGAGGAAAACCGCCTCATTTCCCGTGCCGGCGCCGGCAACAAGAATTTTCGCCCGCGCGGACAGACAACTTTCAAGAAGAGATTTGGACAACTCGTGAATAACGGAGTAGCCGGGAATCAGATAGCGCACCCTGCGGTCATAGCCCTCCGCCCTGTCGCGGTCAAAATGCCGCGCGGGGTCTATGACGCTCAAATCTCTCCCTCCCAGATTTTCACAAGTTCGGGCTTTTGAACCTTTCCCAGAGCGTTCACGGGAAGTTCGTCAACATTTTCAAGCAGAGAGGGAATTTTATAAGGTGCGAGGCGCGGCTCAAGCCACTGTTTTAACTCTGTCAAAGAAAGGGATTTGCCGTTTTCAAGCGCAACCACGGCGGCGACTCTCTGCCCCCAGACCCCATCTTCGACTCCAACAACCGCGCAGGCGGCAACCCCGTTTTTTTCAAGAATTTCCCTCTCCACTTCAAGCGCGGAAATCTTGTAGCCTCCAGATTTGATTATGTCCACGGACTCTCTGCCAAACATCTGAAAATCACCTTCGGAATCAAGTGCAGCCATGTCGCCCGTTTTGAACCAGCCATCTAAAAATGCGCCCCGGGTTGCCCGGGAATTGTTCCAATACTCAAGGAAAACGCCCGCGCCCTTCACCCGTACCTCGCCCTGTTCTCCGGGGTGCGCGGGGGCGCCCTCCGGGGTGAAAAGCTTCGCGCGCACGCCGGGCATGGGTTTGCCGACAAAGCCGGGCTTTCTTTTCCCTTTGAGAGGGTTTGAAAGAATCATTCCCGTTTCGGTCATTCCGTAGCGCTCAAGAAGCGTGTGCCCGCTTATGTCACGCCACTTGAGGGAAAGCCTGACCGTAAGAGCCGCAGAGCCGGAAACCATAAGCCGCATCGCCGCGCACGCCCGGCTCATATCTTTTCGGTCGTCCGCAGGCGCGTTTTCCCAGAACTGCGCCAGTTTAGCGTAAACGGTCGGTACCGCCATAAAAACCGTTATCCCCCCGCGCCGAAATCGCTCCCAGACCGCGCCCGGGTCAAAATCCGCCATTTCGCACAAAGCTCCGGCGCTGAGCGGACACAGCAACAGATTCAGTATGCCGTGAAGATGGTGAAGCGGCAGAACATTCAAAACCCTGTCAGCGTCAGTCCATTCCCATGCTTGGAGCATCGCGTTTATCTGAGCGTCAATGTTTGAGTGGGTCGTTACAACGCCCTTTGGGCGGCTCGTTGTTCCGCTTGTGTATATCATCATGGCGCGGCGCGACAAAGGAAAATCAGGAAATGCGCGTGCGGAAGGAAACTGAAAAAACTCATCGCTCAGAGCGAAAACAACGCCTTTTTCAGAACAGATTGGTTCAATTTTCTCCCTGAAAGAGGGATGGCACACAACCAGAGACGGAGCGGAGTCATCAACCACATATGCTATCTCCGCCGGCGGATGGGAGACGCAAAGCGGAACACAAACCCCGCCCGCCCGCCATATTCCAAGTTTGAGAGCCGCATACCCGGCGCTTTTGGGCAACATAAACGCCACCCGCCGCTCGCTCAGGTCGTCTGTGCCGCAAAACCGCAGGAACGCTCCCGCCGCTTGCGCGGACATCTCCAGAAGTTCGGAGTGGGAATGCTCGCCATCTGAATCCGTGAGCGCGGATTTTCCTCCGTGGCGCTCCATATTTTTCAATATCGGTATCGGTGGCACGGAAAATAATCTATCACGGGCGCGGCGCGTTTTTGACCTGAGGGTTTTTCCTATACACTTTGAGGCGCAATGGGTAAGTATCCGGACGGCTTGAAAAAAGCGATAAGGCACGGCTTTTTTGACACCGTGTTTGAGAGACGCTCGCGGCGGTTCGGGTTGGGAATGGAAATCTCCGAGGGGCCGCTTGAGTATAAATCCGGGCATAAACCGGAGCCCCTTTCCGAACTTGAGGAAGCCATAATCATCTGGACGGGGCTTGGAATAAAAAACATAAACCTGTCCGATTTTCCACCTCATATGGGGCTTGATCTTGAAGTCCAGTTCACAAGTAAAACCATTCCCGCGCTGGGAGACGTGCACAGAACGGAGCTGTTTTACACAAATGATGACGGCTCATACATGATAAAGATGCACGACAAAAAAGCCGAAGATTTTAAGGGGCTGGAAGCTATGCCGCTTGAAAAAAGGGTTGATGAAATTGTCCGTCTGTTCAGGGAGTCAAAAGTCAAAATCGGAGATGGCAGAGCCGATATTCCCGACAGACCTCCGGGACTTGCCGTTCACAACCTGTGGAATGTGAATAAACCCGGAACAACGGTTTTTATGCCCGTAACCGACCTGACTTCGTGCATAATCAACCTTTATTTCTTCTATATGCGCGAGGGGCACAGGTTCAATTTCGCCGATGAGTTGCGCGCAATGAAGCCGCCCGGAACCGAAAAATGGATAAAAAACGGCTTCATAGACAAAGACAAAACAATGCCGCTCATTGAAGCCGAACTGCGTTTCGCCAACGGGTTCATCGCCGAGCAGGCGTTTATGGGGCAGAACATGGTTCTGACTCTGCAGACTTTGGGTCTCGGCGGCTGGCTTTTCAGCGGGTTCGCGAGCCCGTTTGTTCTTGGGATGTCGGACGATTTTGAAGGACTGGGCTTCACTTTCACAACCCCCGAACCGAAAGGCGAAACGGCAAACCCAAATCCGGTGGCGGTCGGCAAAGACGGGCTTTTT
The DNA here is from genome assembly GCA_014075295.1 of Candidatus Mycalebacterium zealandia. Taxonomy (NCBI): domain Bacteria; kingdom Pseudomonadati; phylum Thermodesulfobacteriota; class Candidatus Dadabacteria; order Candidatus Nemesobacterales; family Candidatus Mycalebacteriaceae; genus Candidatus Mycalebacterium; species Candidatus Mycalebacterium zealandia. Next base: position 353,054 of record CP046180.1, on the reverse strand, counting down.
CACGGCTTTTGCCCACCGTATTACAAGGACATGGGCGAAGCGGTTGAAGCATTCAACGACATGAAATGGAGCAACTGGGAAAAGAAAAACATGCCCTACACAAACCCGCAGGGAGTTTATGACCAAACCCCGCGCCCGGGCAAAGATGAAATCGCGGTTGTGAAAGACATCTGCAACTATATTTACGAAACATACGGACGCTTCCCCGCGTTTTCAGACCCGATGTTTTTGCGGTTTATGGTTCAGGCGCACCATCTTGATTTGGATTTCTACGACAAGTTCTACCCGCCGGGGGCTTATACGGATTTACATAAAGACCATTTCAAACTTTGGCATCCTGAAAAGAAAGACCCGTTTGGGAAGAAAAAATGAAGAAGTGTATTTAGATATGAATAGTCCTAGTATAGATCAAAAAAGCAATCCTAAAAAACTATTCCATAGTTACTGCCACAAAGACGAGCAATATAGCAAAGAACTTGAAAAAAGGCTTGCCACTATGAAAAGAAAGGGAATGATAGATAGTTGGCATGACAGAAAAATAGTTCCTGGTAGCAACATTTCTGAAAAAATTAAAGAAAATATAGTAAACTCTGATATTATTTTATTTCTCGTCAGTCCTGATTTTCTTGATTCTGAAGAATGCATCAAAGAATTGGAAGAATCCTTCAACCTAGCAAAAGAGAACACAAACAAGAAAAAATTAATTCCTATAATTCTACGACCTTGCGATTGGAAAAATGAGCCGAAATTAAAAATACCCCTTGCACTACCCAAAGATGGTCAAGCTATTAATACATGGGAAAACACAGATGAAGCTTGGGAAGACATAAGATGTGGGATAGAAAGGGCTGTTTTTGACATAGAAGATGAGTCATGTTTCACAATCAATGAGTCTTTTAAAAATGAATTCATCAACGATATTGGTGTTGGTATAACCCATCCCAAAAAAGAAGAAATAAATTTAAATGACTTATTTGTGTATCCGTCGGTTGAGGACTATATTTCACACAAACAAAATCAAGAAACAACATCTTCAATATCATCCAGGAAATTGATTGAAGTAGAAAATTGTTCAAAAATGAAAATCGCACTAGAAGGAGAAGAACAAATTGGAAAAACATCTCTACTAAAAACACTATTTCAAGATTTACACAACCTTAATACTCTTCCTATATTCATAAAAGGAAAAGACATTAAAAACACGAATATTGATAAAATAATTAGCGAATGTTTCACACATCAATACATAGGAAAGACATTTTCAAACTTTACAGAAGACAACAGAGGAAAATTAATCATTATTGACGATTGGCACCTTGCAAAAATAGATCAAGAAAGTCGCGATCAAATCTTGCAACAAATAGATGAAAAATCATACGGTCTAATAATATCCATAAATAATACTTATAACATAGCCGAACACCAGCTCAAGACGAGCAAAGAAATATCAAAGTTTGAACACTACCAAATCAAGCCGTTTGGACATAGATTAAGAGCGCAACTTATAGAAAAATGGCTACTAATTGGAGAGAATCAAGAATACGAATCCAACAGTGAGTTTATAAAACAATCTGACATATACAAAACCAACATCGACTCAATTCTAGGCAAAACAATAATTCCTGCACGCCCACTTTTTATCATTCTAATACTCCGAATGAAAGAAATTGGTACTTCACATCAGGAACTCAACTTGACTTCATATGGACATTATTATCAGTTTTTAGTATTTGGTTGCCTGAATCAAACAGCTAAAATTCCTCAACAAAAAATAGATTTGTACTTGAACTATCTAACAGAGCTTTCTTATTTTATTTTCCGTCAACAAAATAAAACAATATCAAAACAAATCCTTGAATCATTCAACCAATCTTATTCTGAAAAATTCCCTCCAACAAAAACATCCTTTATAGAAATAATTGACAAATTGAAAAAAGGGAAATTACTTTCTATTGATAATTCAGGACAATACTGTTTCAAATACGAATACATATACTATTACTTTGTATCAAAATATTTGGCAGAAAACATATCGGATAAAAAAATAAAATGTACAATCACTCATCTTTGCTCTAAATTACACAATAAAGATTATGCAAACATAATGGTTTTTGTCTCACATCATAGCAAAGAAGACTCAGTTTTAGATGAGATAATATTAACAGCACTTAGTTTGTACGAAAATGAACCGCCTGCCAGCCTTAACAAAGAAAGCGTTTCTTTCATACAAGATGTAATAGAGTCATTTAAAACACCTCAACTCGAATCTGCCAATTATAAAGAGGAGAGGGAAAGAAGATGGGAAACGAAAGATGAAAAAGAAAGAAAAGAAGATTGTGAAAAAGATAGTGGTGAAGAAGATGCTGCAGACACAGCATCTAAACTACATCAGGGAATTAAAACAATAGAAATACTGGGGCAAATATTAAGAAATAGATATGGCTCTCTGCAAACTACAAAACAAATACAGATATTCACAGAAGGACAAAACCTAGGGTTGAGAATGCTGGGAAACTTTCATAATCTACTTGCAGAAACAGATATAGACCTATTAGCAGAAGAAATTGCAAAACTCAAAAAGAAGAACAAAACACAGTCTGAAAAGGAAATACTTGCAAGACTCATGGCTTATCTCGGCTATGTTGTGACTTTTGGATTCATGAAAAAAATTTCTCTTTCACTTGGATCAGAAAATGTTCTCTCAATTGCAGATAGAGTCAATGGAAAACTCAACACCCCGGCCTCAAAACTGATAAACTTTTTTATCCATCAATGGTTTGAAAAAAGACTGGATTTCGAGGAAATAAAGAAAATGAAAAAAATATTTTCTAACAATCCGTTTGCCACTAGGATATTAACAGATTTTATAAGAGATTATATTGAAATGCATCCGGTCACATCTAGGGAAATTCACAGTATAGCAGGCCTGTTTAACATTCCTATTGACAAGCAGATAATGATCCAAGAAGAAAACAGATAATCCCCGACCCTATCCTTAACAGAAACGCAGATAGTAAACATCGCAATTCGGATTGGAGACAATTCCATCTAGCACGCTATCGGATCGACATCGGAAAATCGAACTAAGAAATTACATTAACTCGTGAAACTTCTTTGAGTTTGACTGATATTTTTTTCTTGTAAAATTTTCCAATCTCGTCAAAAACTTCCAATAAATCTTCATATGTGCCTTCACCTCCAATAAATGTCCAGTATTGTTCACCTACCAAAGCATCTTCACCAAGTTTAAAATACTTTTTCATCGTAAAACGTTCGTAGGGCTTTGGATGATAAGGGTTATATGGAATAGCAAGATAAACTTTGACTTTTTTCTGCTTTCTTGCAACCCACTCAAGTAATTGGATTTTGAAGGACTTAAATCCTCCCTTATTTGGCTTTGCAGTTTTAATTTCAAAAAAATGTTCTTCACCATCCCGTTTCATATACAAATCTGCAATTCTTCCATCGTCTTGGGGGTTGCCGTTTGTAGATTGTACTCGAAGGACTTCATTAGTTTCTTTCTCTATGTTAGGAGTTCTCTGCCCATTACCTAATCCTGTCACAATACTATCAATTTCTGTCTTTTGAGACTTAGAAATATCACCCTTTATGGGATATTGACGACAAACTTCATCGCAACAGTTGTTAAGAATGATTGTTGAGACTTGCTCATAAAAAGATGTTCCGAGAGATGTTGCTAGAGAATGAGTAAAAGAATAAGAAGCCACTCTTTTACTATCTTGCAATAGACACGTTAAAAAAGGCATGTATGAAGACTCTGGGCTATATTTCTCTAATTTCTTTTCAATTATCTCACTTATAAGAGTTTTGATTTCTTCTTTTTTCTCTTCAGATAAACTCATTTATTCAACACTCTTTAAATGAAAAATGATTTCCGAATACGCCGCCTTATCCTTCTCTGTCCGGTTAAGAACGGGGCGTTTATACCTTTTTACTATTTGCATATCAGCAAGTCCGGCGATTGACGGATACAAATTGTATTTATCATTTGCAACGATAAAAACATTAAAATCATCAACAAGATATTTTCTACAGTTACACAAAACTTCCGCGATTGATTCAATATAACTTTGTCTTGCTAATGCCCCCTGCCCTTTCGACAAAGGACCTATTTCAAGTCCGTCATTTCTGTCGTAAGCAAAAAGGTCGTATGCGTAAGCGTGTTGTTCGTGGTAGTCAATTAAACCAACATAAGGCGGACTTGTGAATATACCCTTTACTCCATCTTTTTTTACCCGCTCGGCGAGATGTTTTCTCCGTTTTGACAAAGTGCTTGCCAAGTTGAGTTTTCTTGAATCTCCTTGCAAACAAATTTGGCTGGTTTGCGTGCGCAAATCTTCAAATTCTTTCAGTCTGTTTACTGTATCCTCGCTGTATCTATTCCACCAAGAATTGACAGAAAACAACGGCTTGCAAATTTTGCCGTGTTTTCTGCAATAGTAAGGTTTTGTTACGGGACTTTTCAGTGTCGCCAAATCTGCATGCGTTGTTGCTCTACAAGAGCGAACAGTACGACTGAGGGCAATCCCTAAAATCGCTCTAATCTGTTTGTCTTGAACTTTTCCAACTTGCTTAAACAAAAACTCAATTTCATTCCTGACAGGTTTTAAGAACCATTTTTCTAAAAAGCGACTGTTTTTCTTCTGTTCAATTTGCAGACGGTACCGCTTAACCAATTTGTCAAAAATCGGCATAAACTCTTTTTCTTTTTCAAAACAATAGACCTTCTCATTGATCTCACCCGTTCTGACATTTTTCTTAAAATCAGGCGATGGGAAATACTTGCTATTGAAGATGTTTAACTCTTCCAAAAGTTCTTGTTCAAAATTTCTATTCTTTGACCGCTTAATTCTTCGTTCAAAAGAGAGTCGGATTTCGTCAATTTCTTTTTGTAGTTTGTTAAGGTTGTGCTTTGACACTTTCGCATTGGAAATCAAAGCGTTAAAAGCCGAAACATCAATGCCAATCGCGTGCATACCAAGTTCGTTTGCCTGAACAAGCGTTGTTCCACTTCCACAAAACGGGTCTAAAACAATATCTCCGGGCTGAAAAAAGGTCTCTCTCTTAAACTCATCCGTATTGCTGTCCAGAAAATATTCAACCAACTGAGGTATAAATTTCCCTTTATACGGATGGAGCCGATGAACATGTTTCGTTGTGTCTTTCTCTTTCAGAAAGTCAAAAGAAAGAAGCCAATTCAAATCATCTCCGAGTTTCTCTTTCCAATTCGTTTCCCTGTTGCCGTGAAACCCCTCGTAGTAACGGACAAGTTCCGCCTTGCTCACAAGTGTTGTGCCGTTCTCCCCATATCTGCTAATCCTTCCGTATTGAATTAGATAAGAGATATTTGAAGTAGTTACATTTTTGTTAAGGTATCGGGAAGCCCATACACTCGCTTGGCGTATGGCAATCAAGTCTTGGCTCTCTTCTTGCTCGGAGAGAACAATTGCCGTATTTAGAGAAGACATATCAGTCAGCAGTTTCCGTTAATCTTCAAACATCATTCTAAAACAACACCACCCTACTACACAAGCCCTTTCACCGTCTTTTCGTCCAACTTTTTCACCACCGCCACAAGCAGTTTGACCGCGTTTTCAAAATCCTTTCGTTGAATTATTGAATTGTGGCTGTGTATGTGCCGCGTGGGAACGCCGAGAACCACAGTTGGAACGCCGTGCTTGTGCAAGTGTATTGCCGCGCCGTCAGTCGCGCCACCTTCCATTGTGGCAAATTGGAGCGGAATTTTCGCCTTTTTCGCCGTGTCAATAACAAGGTCGCGCAGTTTCAGATTCGGTATCATTCTTGCGTCGTAAAGCAGAAGCGAGGGGCCGCCGCCAAGTTTTGTGGAAGACTCATCATTGCTTATGCCCGGCACATCGCCGGAAATGTCGGATTCAAGAATAATCGCCGCATCCGGATCAACCGCTTCCACGCTGGTTGTGGCTCCGCGCACGCCAACCTCTTCCTGAACGGTCGCAACGCCGTAAACCGTGCCCGGATGCGACTTGCCAATCGCTGAAAGCGCCGAAATCACAACCGCGCACCCTATTCTGTCATCAAACGCCTTTGCCATATAAACGCCGTCCTTGGCAAGTTTTGTAAACTCGCTCACCGGAACAACAGGGTCGCCAACTCTGACTCCGATTTTCTCAACATCCTTCTCCGATGATGCGCCGATGTCTATATACATGCTTTTCCTCTGAACCGTTTTATTACGCTCGTCCTGCGGAATCAAGTGCGGCGGTTTCGCGCCAATCACACCGTTAACCTCGCCTTTTGAAGTTTTGATTTTTACGCGCTGGGCAAGAAGCACCTGATCCCACCAGCCGCCGAGCGGCGTGAACTTTAAAAATCCGTCCGGCGTAACGGCGCGAATCATAAAGCCGATTTCATCCATGTGTCCGGCAAGCATAATGCTCGGAGAAGCGGACTTGCCCGCAACTTCACAAATCAGACTGCCCATTCTGTCCTTTGAAACGCGCCCCAGTTTGTCAAAATGGCTTTTGATAACAGCGGAAATATCGCGCTCATAACCCGCAACGCCGTCGGATTCGGTAAGTTCGGCAAGCAGGGCTTCGGTGTTTTGAATATCTTTTTTTGTCGCCATAACTGTTCTCCCGTTTCAGAGTAGAATTGTAGATATTACCCAATCACGGGAGGAACGGAGAGCGCAATGGCATCTGAAATAAAATCTTTCACGGTCAACACGCAAGGCAACACGGACATCATAGACATCACCGCGCAAGTGGGGGAGATTGTGGCGGAGTGCCCTTTTTCCGAAGGAACGGCAACCGTGTTCGCGCCCGGCTCAACGGCGGGAATAACCACAATAGAGTTTGAAAGCGGCGCCGTTGCAGACTTCAAAGCCGCGTTTGAGCGCATTGCGCCCGAAGGTATTGAATACGCGCACAACGCGCGATGGGGAGATGGCAACGGGCACTCTCATGTCAGGGCGGCGTTGCTCGGAGCGTCATTTTCCGTCCCGTTCGCGGACTCGCGCCCGCTGCTTGGAACATGGCAACAAATTGTTCTCGTGGATTTCGACAACCGCCCCAGAGAACGCAAGATAATTGTCCGGACAACCAGTTGATCAGTCCACAAACTTCACTGAAAAGTGTTTTTTGTGGCGCACGTTGAGGTTGACAATCAGCGGAGTAATCGCCTCTATCATCGGTGAAATTTCAAGAGGCCCGGCGTCAAGCGTTCTAAGTCCCGAAAGGTCTTCGGTGAGTTTCGCCACAACCGCCTTCGCCTCTTCGTCATCGCCGCAGATAACAACATCTGCGTTAAGGTCTTTATCCACATCGCTGAGTCCCTTCGCCGGAAGGTTGTGATACGCGCTCACAAGACGTGCGGACGGCGGAAGTTTCTCTTTTATTTCAAGCGCGCTTGAGCCATGAGACGGCGGAACAAAAAGAAATGATTTGCCCTCTTTTGCCATCGGCACAACAGGCGTGATGACAATCTGGTCCGTTATGCTGTCACTCAGTCCCGCTATTGTGTCTGCGGCGTATTCGGGCGGAATGCTTATGACAACCACCTCCGAGCTCGCGGCGGCTTGCGCGTTCTCCATACCCACAACTTTCGGCTCAACGCCGAGCGCTTTAATTTTTTCAATGTATTCCGCCGTAATGGTGTCGGCTTTTTCCTGATTTCTTGAGCCCACAAAAATTTCGTGGCCGGCTTTTGACCACCGCAGAACAAGCCCTTCGGCTATGTCTCCCGTACCTCCCAAAAGAGAAATTTTCATTGTTCAGTCCTCCTCATCTTAAATAGATTCTAAGCCCTTATTCTACCAAACAAAACCCGAGCTCAAAAGAGGGTCGCGAAAGCGCGGTCAAAGCAGGTTCAGAAAATCAAAGACGGTTTTGTTAAACTCGTCCGGTTTTTCCATCATCATAAAATGCCCCGCGCCCTCAATGACGAAAAGTTTTGACCCCTTAATTTTTGAGTGCAGAAAGTTTGTGTGCTTTGCGGGGGTGAGAACGTCATCGCTTCCCGCCACAATCACGGTTGGAACGTCTATTCGTCCGACCAAGTCTGAAATATCAAAATTGTCGCACGCGAGAAGGTCGTTATAGACTGACTGCGGGGCTTGAGCGAGAAGCCGCCTGAGAAAAACATCCCTCGTCCGCCCGTTCGCGCCTGAAGCAAAAGCGTTTTGCGCCGCGGTCACGCAGAAATTTTCGTAGTTATTGCGAACGGTTTTCAGAGACCAGCGCGAAACCCTTATGCGCACCCCCGTGGCAACAAGCATGCACGCGAGCGGCTTCACTTCACCGCCGAGCGCAATTATCTGGGCAATCCTTCCGCCCATTGAATGGCCTATAAGAATCGGGTTCAAGATGCCGGCTTGGAGGCAAAAACCGGAGACAAAATCGGCGCAATCCTCCATTGAAGTCATAGCCTCGCCAGATGAGCCTCCGTGCCCAGGCATATCAAGCGCGAGGGCGGGAAATCGCGTGTAGCCGGAAAGCGCCTCAATCTGTTTTCCCAGCACGCCGCGCTCTGCCCCGCTCCGTGAAGCATAACAACGGTGCATTCAAGCGGTTCTGAGCCCGCCGTTTCATAGTTCACAACGTTTCCGCGAAATTGTATTTGAGCCATTTCAGTCCGTCTCGCCGTAAAACTCCGCGAAGCAGTTTTTGAAATCGCTTTCGGTCATGCCCTGGATTTTTATCCGCTTGCCTCGGGACGCGCTACCTTTGAGTATCTCCATCGCGCTTTTCGGAATACTCAGACGGGCGGAAAGGATTTTAAGAAGACGCGCGTTTGACTGCCCTTTTATCGGGCGCGCGGCGACCTTAATCTTGAGTTTGCCTCCGTGAAGCCCGACAAACTCATCGCGCGCGGCGCCGGGAACAACGTGAACGTCAATAACAACGGAATCCGCCATATTCGCTATAACCCTTGAGCAATTCCGTAAAGGGTTTGCGCGATGACGCGCCGAAGGAAAAACAGCAGAAGCAATACTATAATGGGTGAGAAATCCATTCCACCGATGAACGGAATCACGCGCCGGACGCGCTCCAAAACGGGCTCGGTCACAGAATACAGAAAACCGACTATGGGATTATAGGGGTTGGGATCAACCCACGAAATCACCGCCCGGGCCACGATAAGCCATGTATAGACGGTCAGAATCAGACTGACCACCTCAGCGATTGCGATAACTGTGTTTTGAGCAAGCATTATTTCTTTCCCCCTTTGGCGCCGCCGTTGCGGGCAAGTTCCTTTGAGCGTTTCCGCGCCGCGGCAAGAGCGTTTTCAACAACGGACGAAAAGTCCGATTTTTCAAACTCCTCAAGACCCGCAACGGTTGTCCCCGCCGGAGACGAAACCATCTCCCGTAAATCCTTCGGAGACATTCCTTCGCGCATAATCTTTGCCGCGCCGAAAAGTGTTTGAACCGCGAATTTTTCAGCAACGTCGGGAGATATGCCGAGTTTTTCCGCGCCCGACATGAGGGACTCCGTAAACACAGCAACAAAACCCGGACCGCTTCCCGACAGCGCCGTAAAAGCGTCAATCATCTCTTCGGGCACAAACTCAACCATACCTACCGAACTGAAAATCTTCTCAACCGTCTCAAAATCCGCATCTTCGCCCTCGCCGCAAACAACCGAAGCGCCCTCGCCTCTCACGGCCGGAAGGTTCGGCATAGCCCGGAAAACCTTGCCACCACCGCCCAGAACGGCTTTTATGGAAGAGATAGTCGCGCCGGCGGCAATTGATACAAAAAGTGCGCCGGGAGGGCATTGCGCCGCGCGCGCGTCAGTGAGAGCCGATTCCATATCCTGCGGCTTTACGGCAAAAATAACGCATTCGGAGTCTGAGGCGGCGGAAACATTGTCCGCCGCCACGCGAACTCCGTATTTTTCGCTTACCAGTTTGACGCGCGCCGGGTCAATATCGCTTATGACCACATCTTCAGGCACGAAAACGCCTGCCCCGGTGATTCCGCCAATAAGCGCTTCAGCCATTTTACCGGCTCCGATGAAAGCGATGCCCGCCATTTTCTAATTCCTCTCCCCGAATATGAGAGAGCCCACGCGTACGATTGTCGCGCCTTCCTCAACTGCGGTCTCAAAATCTGCGCTCATCCCCATTGATAACTCGCTTGCGTCCGGAAAATCCGGCGCGATTTCGTCTCTTAACTCCCTTAACTCCCTGAAATAACGCCTTGAAACCTCAGGGTCGGACGAATACGGAGGCATCGTCATAAGCCCGCGCGCGCGGACATTTTCAAGTCCGTCCGTGAACTCAAACAAATCGCGTGCATTGTCGGGACTCACACCTCCCTTTGACGGGGAATCCTGATTTATCTCAATGAGGATTTGCGCTTCCACTCCCGAATTTTCCGCTCTTTTATCTATCTCCGAGGCAAGCGCCGCGCTGTCAACCGAATGGATTAAACGGCAGTTGCCAACCACATATTTTACCTTGTTTTTCTGCAATCGACCGACAAAATGCCAATCCGCGTGCGCGCCGGTTCGCTCAAAAAAGGCAAGTTTGTCGCGCAATTCCTGCGCGTAGTTTTCACCCAAATGGCAAAGTCCCGAAGAGGCTGCTCGCGCCACAATCTCAGGCGCGACGGTTTTGCCGACCGCAACAAGAAGAATCTGTGAACCGTTCGCGTTCACCCTTTCGGCGGCGGAATCAATTCTGCGCCTGACTTCGGCGACGCGCTTTTCAATTTCAATCATCACGGCTTGTTATTCTACCAGCAGACCGCGCCCGCCGGGGCTTTGAAAACCTCTTGAGCGCATATACAATCTACCCGTCCGCGTTGGTTTGAACGCGGGTTTTCTTAAAATGAGCCTTGAAACAAATCTTGGGTCTCTTTACCGCAAAACAATGGAGCGGTTCAGACAGGGCGGAATCGAAAACCCGGGACTTGAAGCGTCCGTGATTGTCTGCTCTGTGCTTGGCAAACCTTCGGGAGCGGTTCATACAAGCCCGCAAATCACGGTCGGAAGAAAACAAGTGAGCGAGTGCGAAAACCGCACATCCAGGCGCTTGAAGGGAGAACCGTGCGCTTATGCGACGGGGGAACGCGAATTCTTTTCGCGCCGTTTTGCCGTCAGTCCGGCGGTGCTTATTCCGCGCCCCGAAACTGAAACGGTTGTTGAGGTTGCGCTTGAAAAAATCCCTCAGGACATACAAATGCGCGCGATTGATGTGGGAACCGGAAGCGGCTGCATCGCGGTAACACTCAAAAAAGAAAAACCGCTCCTGTCTGTTACAGCGGTGGATATTTCACCGCACGCCTTGAAAAAGGCGGAAGAAAACGCGCGTTTTCACGGCGCGGATATCAGTTTTGTTTGCGGAGATACGCTTCGAAACTTTGAGGACAACAGCGCGGACATAATTGTTTCAAACCCTCCTTATGTTTCGGAAGAGGAGTTTGAAACCCTGCCGGATGAAATCAGGATTTTTGAACCGAAAAAAGCGCTTGTGAGCGGTGAAGGCGGATTTGAGCATATAAGAAAAATTGTTGCCGATGCGGCGCGGGTTTTGCGTGCGGGCGGATGGTGCGTTGTTGAGGTGGGAGACGGGCAGGCGCCCGGGTGCGTGGAAATTTTTGAGAAAAACGGATTTTCCGGAATATCAACAACCAATGACATAAGCGGAAAACCGAGGGCGGTTGAGGGAATTTGGAAAAGATAGTGATTGAGGGCGGAAAGCCCTTGCAAGGCGAAGTTTCGGTAAACGGGTCAAAAAACTCCGTTCTGCCTCTTATGGCGGCGTGCATACTGTGCGACGGCGAAAGCACGCTTAAAAACGTGCCGGACCTTATGGATGTGAGAGTGATGGCGGAAATCCTCACCGCCCTCGGAGCGAAAATCGAGCGGAGCGGCAACCGGCTTTCAATAGATTCTTCGGGAATCAACAAATGGGTTACCGAATATGAAATGGTGAAAAAGATGAGGGCTTCGGTACTGACGCTGGGTCCCTTAACGGTGCGGTTCGGCAAGGCGCGCGTTTCCCTTCCGGGCGGATGCTCCATCGGGGAAAGACCGATTGACCAGCATCTGAAAGGGCTTCAAGCCTTAGGAACGCGGGTAAACATTGAAAGTGGATACGTTGAAACATCGGCGAAAAAAATGAAGGGCGCGGTCGTACCGCTTGATGTGTCAACTGTGACAGGCACGGAAAACCTGATGCTCGCCGCAGTTCTTACACAGGGAAACACTGTTATCTACAACGCCGCGTGCGAGCCCGAAGTTTCAGATTTGGCAAACGCGCTGAACAAAATGGGCGCGAAAATCACCGGAATTGGAACCGATATAATACGGATAAAAGGAGTGTCTTCTCTCAAACCGCTTAAGAACTACGAGACGATACCTGATAGAATAGAAGCGGGAACGCTGATGGTTGCGGTTGCGGCGACTGGCGGAAACGCTCTCATAAAAGGCGGCAGGTTTGACCATCTTGGAACGCTGGCGGGGAAACTGATGAAAGCCGGCGCGAAGGTTGAAGAAACGCGCGCGGGAATACGCGTGAGAGCGGACGCGAAAATCACCTGTGCCGATATAACAACGCTTCCGTATCCGGGCTTTCCGACCGATATGCAGGCGCAGTTTATGGCGCTTATGTGCGCCGCGGACGGCATAAGCATAATAACGGAAAACATTTTCCCTCAGAGGTTTATGCACATAGCGGAGATGAAAAGAATGGGCGCGGATATAAAACTGATTGGCAATACTGCGGTGGTCAAAGGCGTTGAAAAAATCAAAGGAGCGAAAACAATGGCGAGTGATTTAAGAGCGGGCGCGGCGCTTGTGGTTGCAGGCGCGGCGGCGCGGGGAAAAAGCGAGATAAGCAGGGTCTATCACATTGACAGGGGATATGAGCGGCTGGACGGAAAATTGGAACGGCTGGGAGCCTCAGTTTGGAGGGAAAAAGAATGATTAAAATCGCCGTATCGCGCGGCAGACTTTTTGAGGAATCTCTTGAGGTTCTGAACAAGGCTGGCATAAAGATTAAAAGCTCCGCAAAGAAATCGAGAAAACTAATACACGAAATCAAAGAACACGATCTCACCATTTTCGTTGTGCGCCCGACAGATGTGCCTTCCTATGTGGAACACGGTGTCGCGGACTGCGGCATTGTTGGCAAAGACTCGCTTATGGAGCAGAAAAACAACCTGTATGAACCTCTGGATCTGGGAATAGGCAAATGCAGAATGGTGGTGGCGGCTCCCAAAGGATATCAATTCCCCAACGGCGGAACTGTTCGCATTGCGACAAAATATCCGCGCATAGCGGCGGACTGGTTTGAAAAAAAGAATGTGCGCACCGAAATCATCAAACTCTACGGCTCGGTTGAGCTCGCCTGTATGGTCGGGCTTTCCGATGTGATTGTTGACCTGACGGCGAGTGGAAAAACCATGGAGGAAAACAACCTTGAAGAGATTGAGTTTATAGCGCCCATAACCGCACGGTTGGTCGTGAACAAGGCAGGAATGAAACTGAAATCGCCGCAAATATATGAATTCATCTCAAAGATAGAAAAATGGTGCACGCGGGAGACTTAAAACGGTGACCCAGGACGCAAAAATAGACTTGCGGGAAAAAGGCAGGTCCAAAAGCGGCAAGCCAGTTTACAGCGACAGGAGGTTGTTTGTTCAGTTTTTTGCATTTGGCGGAGCGAGCGATGAGCGCGAGATTATTGACTCACTCAAAAAAAGCGGCGCGGAGTGCGCTGTTTATTCAGATCTCAACGACCCGTCCGGCATCGGGACGGTTTTTATAAGCGAGGATGAAAACTTTTTTGTTGGAAAACTGAAGGAAATCCTTAATTCCGCGCCCTTCTCTTCCCTCACGTTCAAAGACCGGTACGCGATGTTTGGAAGAACATACTCTCTGGGCTATGAAAATGACCTTGGACAAATGCTTGTGAGCGCGCCGCGCGAAAAGATCCTCTTGCCGGAGTTTCCATGGGCGATCTGGTATCCACTTCGCAGGGAGAAGAGTTTTGAAACCCTTGCTGAAAACGAAAAAAGAGCCATTCTCGGCGAGCATGGAAAACTGGGCTTCAAATACGGCGAAGCGGGGCTCGTCAAGGACGTACGGCTCGCTTGCCACGGGGTTGACACCGAAGACAATGACTTTGTCATAGGGCTTTTCGGCAAAAATCTGTATCCGCTCTCATCAGTTGTTCAGGCGATGAGAAAAACACGGCAGACCTCCGAATATATTCAGGCGCTGGGACCCTTTTTCGCGGGGAAAGCCATTTGGAAAAGCGGTTTGTAACGATTTGACTGATATTTTGAAAAAAATAATTCCGGCGGAGAAAAAAACGGACGCGGAAAAATCTTCAAACAAGGTTGAGGGTCTGAGAAAAAGTCTCGCAAAAACCCGCTCGGGTTTGCTTTCAAAACTCAAAAAAGTTGTCGCGGGCGGAAAAGTAGACGAGGATTTATGGGAGAGTTTTGAAGAGATGCTTATTCTCTCAGATGTGGGAATCAAGGGCGCGGCGAAGATACGGAAACGGGTTGAGGCACAACTTTCAGGCGCGAATTTGAGTGATTACGAAAAAATAAAAAACTCTCTTGTGGACGAAACGGCGCGAATTCTTAAAAACCCGGCTCGCGCGGAGGCGGCGGGCTTAAAGCCGAGAATCTGCATGGTGGTCGGCGTCAACGGCACGGGTAAAACCACAACAGCGGGAAAACTCGCGGATTTATTCAGTTCGCGGGGCGAAAAAGTTATGCTTGCTGCGGCAGACACCTTCAGAGCGGCGGCAACGGAGCAACTTGAACAGTGGGCTCTGCGAAGCGGTAGCGAGTTCATAAAAGGAAAGCCCGGAACCGACCCTTCGGCGATAGCGTTTGATGCGGTTAAGACGGGGCAGGAGCAAAACTGCGACACGGTAATTATTGATACCGCCGGACGCCTTCACACAAAAACAAACCTTATGGACGAACTGTCCAAAATAAAAAGGGTTGTCGGCAAAGCACGCGAAGGTGCGCCGGACGATGTTTTTCTTGTTCTTGACGCCACAACGGGACAGAATGCCATACGTCAGACTGAAATGTTTAATTCCATGGTCGGCATAACGGACATAGTTCTCACAAAAATTGACGGCACGGCGAAAGGCGGGGTTGTTATCGCGGTCTGCGAAGAGTTTGAAATACCGGTCGCGTATGTGGGAACGGGTGAGGGAGCAGCGGATATAACCGAATTTGAACCGGTGCGGTTTGCGTCCGGTCTTTTTGACGAAAATGGATAAGGAAAATTGAAAAATACTCATGAAAAATTTATGTCCGCCGCCATCGCGCTCGCGCGAAAAGGAGAAGGCTCAGTAAGCCCTAACCCTCTTGTAGGCGCGGTAATAGTAAAAAAGGGCGCGATTATCGGACGCGGCTGGCACAAAGCATCCGGTCTGCCTCATGCGGAGATAGAGGCTCTCAAAGACTGCGAGCGCAAAGGAAAATCGCCGCACGGCGCGACTATGTATGTCAATCTTGAGCCGTGCGCGCGCGACCACGCGGAGAAACGAACTCCTCCGTGTTGCGACTCCATTATAAAAAGCGGCATCGCGGAAGTTTTCATAGGCTGTGAAGACCCGAACCCCAAAGTCGGAAAAGGTGCGGAGGTCCTCGGTAAAAACGGAATCAAAGTCAAAAAAGGAATTCTCAAAGACCGTTGCCGCGAATTAAATGAAATGTTTTTTAAAAATGTAAAAACAGGACTGCCATTTGTGATTTTGAAACTGTCCGCATCCGCGGACGGAAAAATAGCGACTCGCACGGGCAATTCAAAATGGATAGGAAATATTTCGCAGAGAAAAATGGCGCACATGTTGAGAAAAAAATGCGATGCTGTTCTTGTTGGCTCGGAGACAGTTCGCAAAGACAATCCCTCACTTGACGTACGGCTCGTGAAAGCGCCGCGCCAACCCGTTCGCATTGTGGCGGACACGGGTTTGAGTGTTTCGCCCGAAGCAAAAATGTTCGAGGAAAAAGGCGCAATTGTTGCGACTGGAACGGATGCGAAAAAGGAAAAAATAAAAAAACTGGAAAAAAAGGGAGTTGAAATACTGCGCGTCAAAAAAAACTCCCGGGGAAAAATATCCATGCGAGATTTAATGAAAAAACTGTCCGTGAACGGAATTAAATCCGTTTTAATTGAAGGCGGGGGAAAAATCGCCGCATCGGCACTGAAAGAAAAAATCGTGGATAAAATGATATTTTTCTACTCCCCCGTAATAATCGGCGGGGACGGAACGGACATGGTATCGGGCATGGAAACGGCTCTGGTGAAAAACGCGAAAAAACTGATTTTTAAAAAAACGACGATGAAAGACGGAACAATCGTTGTGGAGGCAAAACCTGAATTTTGAAATCTGAAACCGTTTTGTCTGAAAAAACCGCTTTGCTGGGCGGCAGTTTTGACCCCGTCCACAACGGACATATGGAAGCCGCCGTTCAAATCAGGAAGAAATTGGGTGTGGGCACGGTATTTTTTGTGCCAAACTACCAAAACCCGCTCAAAGACGAATCACACGCGCCGCCCGGAGCGCGGCTTGAAATGCTACGGCTCGCGACCGAGGGCGTTGAAGGGGTGAAGGTTTCTGATGTGGAAATGAAAAAAAAATCCTCTTCTTACACGGTGGAAACCCTGCGCTTGTGGAAGGAGCATCTCGGAGAGGAACACGAGTCGTGGTTTATAATGGGATGGGAAGTTTTTAAGGAAATAACAAAATGGAAGGATTTCAGGAAAATTTTTGAAGTCTCAAATATAGTAATCATACCGGTAAGGGTTCCGGGCAACCCCTTGTCCGACCGACCGCCGCCGGAACCGCCCCTTGAGATAAGGGAGAACTTTCAATATGGCGGAAGGCAGGGAGAATACATACATAAAAGCGGCTCCAAACTGTATTTTGAAGAAATAGACACTCCGGATATTTCATCAACGCAGGTAAGAAACCTCATAAAAGAAGGTGGGGATTTTGAGAGTCTTGTTCCCAATACAGTCGCGGATTTCATAAAACGCGAAAAACTCTACTTAGAGGAACCCCGAAAATAACTTCAAAACAGCAAGCAATTCTTCTCGCGCAGTGCGCGATGGACAAAAAAGCAAGTGATGTCGTCGTTGTTGACGTAAGAAACAGAAGCGGCATCGCGGACTTTTTCGTAATATGCAGCGCTTCTTCAGAGAGGGGGGCAAAAGCCGTCGCCGACCACGTTGAAAAAATCCTTAAAGAGAAAAAAATACGGGTTCTCGACAAAGAAGGACTTTCGCAAAAGAGTTGGATTCTTCTCGGCACCGAAGACGTGATAGTCCATATTTTCCACCACGAAGCGCGCGGTTTCTACAATCTGGACGGTTTATGGATTGACTCTCCCAAGATTCCCGTGGAAGACGGCTCAGCGCCAGCGTGATATTTCACGGCGCGCCGAAGCGACCATTTTCTTTACCCGCGCGGGCGAGGTTCCGCCCTCGGAGTTTCGGCTTTTTATTGACCCCTCTATCGTGAGCGCTTTGTATATGTCGGGACCAACATCCGCCGAAAACTTTTTGAATTCCGCAAGTGTAATGTCGCCCAGTTCTTTGCGATTTTTTTCCGCATAGGCAACAATTCGTCCGGAAATCTCATGCGCCTTCCTGAAAGGTGCGCCGCGCCGCGCCAGATAATCAGCAAGGTCGGTTGCTGTAACAAAACCGCCATCAAGACTTTTTCGCATATTCGCGGTTTTGAGTTTACACCCGGCAAGCATCGCGGAAAAAACAGATAAACAGTCCGTAACGGTCCGCACGGAGTCAAACACGGGCTCCTTGTCTTCCTGCATGTCACGACTGTATGAAAGCGGCAATCCCTTGAGAAGTGTCAGCAACGAGACCAGGTTTCCGTTCACCCTCGCCCCTTTTGCGCGTACAAGTTCGGCGATGTCAGGATTTTTTTTCTGCGGCATTATGCTTGAACCGGTTGTAAAACCGTCCCCAAGATCGGCAAAATCAAACTCACGCGAAGACCACAACACAAACTCTTCGGCGAGCCTGCCGAGATGCCCGGCAAGCATCGCGCAGCAAAAAACAAATTCGGCGAGAAAATCCCTGTCGCTCACGGTATCTATACTGTTTGCCGTAACGGACGGGAATCCCAA
Source organism: Candidatus Mycalebacterium zealandia (assembly GCA_014075295.1). Taxonomy (NCBI): domain Bacteria; kingdom Pseudomonadati; phylum Thermodesulfobacteriota; class Candidatus Dadabacteria; order Candidatus Nemesobacterales; family Candidatus Mycalebacteriaceae; genus Candidatus Mycalebacterium; species Candidatus Mycalebacterium zealandia. Next base: position 334,918 of record CP046180.1, on the reverse strand, counting down.
CAGTTTAGCCGTCATTTTCCTGTCTATCGGAAACGGTGTGCCTGCTCCCGCACAAGCGCCCAGAGGGTTTGTGTTTATCCTTTTCAGGCAGTCCTCAAACCTCGCGCGGTCGCGTTTGAGCATCTCAAAATAAGCGAGCAAATGGTGTGCAACCAGCACGGGTTGCGCCCTTTGAAGATGAGTGTAGAGCGGCATCACCGCATCCGGATATTTTTCGGCAAGCGCGACTACGGAGTCCGCCAGCGCGGCAATTCCGTCAATAACAAGCGCAGTCTGCCGCCTCAGGTAAAGCCGTTCATCCAAAACTATCTGGTCATTCCGGCTGCGTGCGGTGTGGATCATTCCGCCCACATCGCCAATTTTTTCAATAACGCGCTTTTCAATGTTCAGATGAATGTCCTCATATTCGCTCCTGAACGGAAAAACGCCTTTCTCTATTTCTTTTTTTACTTCCGCAAGCGTTTTCAAAATCAGGCCCGCGTTCTTTTTTGAAATTATCCGGCGAGCGGCAAGCATTTTCACATGCGCGACGCTTCCCTCTATGTCTTCAAAAGCAAGCTGGCGGTCGAAATCCACCGAAGAGGAAAACTCCGCCGCAAGACGATGGGGTTTTTTTGAAAACCTTCCCGACCACAATGTTTTTTTTGACAATTAATTTTCCACCTGATTCTTCATCGCAACTTCCACGGGCTTGCCGGCAAAAACTGTCTGCGTGGGATATGCAAAATCAATTCTCTCATCGCGGAATTTTCTTATTATTTCCAGATTAATGTCCTGCACGGCGTCAAGATATACAATGAAATCGCTTGTTAAAACATAATAAGCGACTTCAAAATTGAGCGAAAAATCCGCAAACGCGACAAAATGAACCCTTTCATATTCGGTCTGCGGATGCTCATCTATTATATTTTTGATAATCTGCGGAATCTTCGCCAGTTTGTCCGGGTCAATTCCATATACGACCCCAACCGTAGAAAAACTACGACGGCGCGGAAGATTTCTGTAATTTTGTATTGTGGTGCTGACGAGATGATTGTTTGAAAAAACAACAAGTTCGCCGGAAATGCTTCTTATGCGCGTAGTCTTCAAGCCCACTTTTTCAACAATTCCCCTGAATCCGTCTACAACGATGAAATCGCCCACAACAAAGGGCTTGTCTATAATTATTGAAACGGACGCGATAACCTCTCCCAGAATGCTCTGGACTGCTAGTGCTACCGCTATTCCGCCGATTCCAAGCCCCGCGAGCAGAGGCGTTACGCGAATTCCGAGATTTTCCAGAATAAGAAGCACCGCGACCGACCACAGGACAAGACGCAGGAAAAAAATAGAAATCTTCGTCTGCGAGATGGTGATGTTCCATTTTTCGTAGTTGTTGGAGAGATAGCCGCTTACTATTTTCCCCAGCCACAAAACCGCCTGAATAATAAGCGCGGTGGCTATAAGCGTGTTTGCGGTTTCCCTTGTTTCGGGCGCAAGACTAATAAAACGCGAGCCGATGTAAAGAGAGGCGGCAAGCAGAATAAAACCGCGCGTTTCCACAAGAGCGTCCGCAATAATGTCGTCAAGAGTGTTAGCGGTGGATTTGGCAATATCCTTGAGGCGGGAGGACAAAAACTTGACCGAAAAAAACAGGAGAAAAAACGAAATACAGAAGGCAAGCAGAGGTTTTATGTAGATACGAAATTCCCCTGAATAAAAAAATTCAAGCAACTTTGCAACCTCCGTTTCCACAATCGTTAACATGGAAAACTTTCCGCACGCTACCCTCCGGCGGTGCTATCCACAACAGCCGCACCCACACTGTCTCCCCAAACGTTGACGGTGGTCCTGAATCGGTCAAGAAGCCAGTCAACGGACAAAAGAAGCCCGATGCCCTCAAGGGGAAGTCCAACGCTTGTAAGCACGATAACCATTGTAACAAGCCCCGCTTCCGGTATCCCGGCCGCGCCTATGGCGGCGAGAGTCGCAGTCAGGAATATTATAACAAGTGCGCCTGAATCAAGCGGAACAGCGTAAACCTGCGCTATGAAAATCACCGCAACCGCTTCGTAAAGAGCGGTCCCGTCCATGTTAATGGTCGCGCCGAGAGGCAAAACGAAATTACCCACTCTCCGAGACACCTTCGCATCCTCAATGGCGTTTGTCATTGTCAATGGAAGCGTTGCCGAGGAAGATGCCGTGGAAAAAGCGGTCAGAAGCGCCTTGCTCATATGTTTGATGTATTGCAACGGATTTCTGCGTGTGAAAACAAACAGAACGAGCGGTAAAACCACAAGCCCGTGAATTCCGAGTCCTACTACGACCGCGAGCATATATTTTCCGATTCCGGCCGCCATGGCGTAAATAGCCTCTCCGCCTCCGGCTTTGCCTATTCTCGCCGCTATTATGCACGCGACCCCCAGAGGCGTTAGGGTGATTATCCAATGGACAAGTTTCATTATAGCCCCGTCAAGCGAGGTCAAAACTGATTCAAGCGGCGCGGCGCGGTCTCCCAATCGCGCCAGAGCCAGACCAAAAAGCAGAGAGAAAACTATGAGCGGAAGAATTTGAAAATCCGTGGCGGACTTGAAAACATTGGAAGTAATCATACTGTCCAGTATCTGTTTGACTCCCATGTTTTTCCCCTCAACGCTCACCTGAGCCTGCGACCTCATTTCTTCGGTCATTGTTCCGAGCGTCTCCGGCGCACCCGGGTTAATCAAAGAAACAACCGCTATGCCGATGCAAACCGATATGGCAGTTGTCGTCATGTAATAAATAAGCGTTTTTGCTCCCACCGTCTTAAAATCGCGCAGTTTCATAACGCCGAGCGTTATGCTCACGATGATGAGCGGAATGACCATCATTTTCAGCAGGTTAAGAAATATGTCTCCGACAAATTCCAGAGACAGACTGAATTCAGGAAAATAAACGCCAGAAAAAATACCCAGCACAACACCGGCAATAATTGCGGGAAGCAGAACATTTTTCTTTGCTTGCATAGCTCTCTTCAGAATTTAAAAATAAAAAAAAACCGGCGCCGCCCTGAAAGACAACACCGGTTTTTATACTACCCTAAGAAAGTGGGAATTACATCATACCTCCGATTCCTCCGGGACCTCCGGTCATCGGGGGAGCGCCGCCCATCGGCATTTCGGGCTGATCTTTCGGAGAGTCCGCTATGAGAGCTTCGGTGGTGAGCAAAAGGCCCGCGACGCTTGCCGCGTTCTGAATGCACGACCTCGTAACCTTTGACGGGTCAACGATTCCGGCTTTCAGCATGTCCCTGTATTCAAGGGAAGCCGCATCAAAACCAAATGAAGCCTTGCCCTCTCTTACCTTCTGGACAACAATTGAGCCGTCCCAACCGGCATTTCTGGCAATCTCCCTGAGCGGCTCTTCAAGGGCGCGCTTCACTATGTTCACGCCCGCCTGCTCCTCTTCGTCCGCACCTTTGAAACTTTCAAGGTTGTCAACGGCGCGCACAAGGGCAACTCCACCGCCGGGAACAATTCCTTCCTCAACTGCGGCGCGTGTGGCGTTCAGAGCGTCTTCCACTCTGTCTTTCTTCTCTTTCATCTCCGCTTCAGTAGCGGCTCCCACGCGGATAACCGCGACTCCTCCGGCAAGTTTGGCAAGGCGCTCCTGAAGCTTCTCCCTGTCATATTCGCCGCTAGCCGTATCTATCTGCCCTCTAATCTGGTTGATTCTGCCGCTTATGTCGGCTTTTTTACCGGCACCGCTGACGATAGTGGTGTTGTCTTTATCTATGACAACTTTTTTAGCTTTTCCAAGATCGGCAACCGTGGCGCTTTCAAGCTTCATTCCGGCTTCCTCGGAAATCACATTCCCGCCGGTAAGCACCCCTATGTCCTCAACCATCGCCTTACGTCTGTCGCCAAATCCCGGCGCTTTGACGGCGGCGACTTTGAGCGTGGAGCGTAACTTGTTCACAACAAGGGTCGCAAGAGCTTCGCCCTCAACATCCTCAGCGAGAATAAGAAGCGGGTTTGAATTTCTGGCAACCTCTTCAAGAAGGGGCACAAGGTCTTTCATGCTTGCGATTTTCTTGTCAAAAAGAAGCACAAACGGGTCTTCAAGTTCAACAATCATCCTTTCGGAATCCGTCACGAAATAAGGACTAAGGTATCCCCTGTCAAACTGCATTCCCTCAACAACCTCAAGTTCGGTGTCAAGGCTCCTGCCTTCTTCAACAGTGATGACGCCGTCTTTTCCGACCTGCTCCATCGCGTCTGCGATTTTGTTTCCTATCTCTTCGTCACCGTTTGCCGAAATAGTCGCGACCTGAAAAATTTCAGTTCTGTCCTTGGTCTGTTTGCTGAGCCGCCTGATGCTGTCAACAATAACCTCAACCGCTTTGTCAATTCCCCGTTTGAGTTTCATAGGGTCATGTCCGGCGGCGACAAGTTTTATGCCTTCGGTAAATATGGACTGCGCAAGAACGGTTGCAGTGGTGGTGCCGTCTCCGGCAACTTCACTTGTTTTTGACGCAACTTCCTTGACCATCTGCGCTCCCATGTTTTCAAACCTGTCCTCAAGTTCTATCTCTTTGGCGACGCTAACGCCGTCCTTTGTAACGTTGGGTGCGCCAAACGGTTTCTCCATAAGCACATTTCTGCCTCTGGGTCCGAGCGTTACCTTGACCGTGTCGGCAAGCTTGTTGATGCCGGTCAGAACCAAGTTCTGCGCTTCCCTGCTGAATTTAATATTCTTTACAGACATTTTTTCCTCCTTGTTTTAACTTCCGCCTAACCGATAACGGCAAGTACGTCTTCCTCTTTCATAACAACGTAACTTTCACCTTCTATGTTGATGTCAGTTCCGCCATATTTGTTGAAGAGAACGTTATCGCCCGGCTTTACATCAAGTTTTCTGACTTTGCCATCTTCACCAATAATGCCATTGCCAACGGCAACAACCTTACCTTCCTGAGACTGTTCCTGAGCGGTGTCGGGAATTATGATACCGCCCTTCGTTTTTTCCTCTCCGTCCAACCGTTTTACAAGAACTTTGTCGTGCAGTGGCCTGAACTTTACCTTTGAAGCCATTGTAGCCTGTCCTCCGTTTTAGATTTCTTTGTAACAGGACGCTCTGTAATGCAGCGCAAAACACCTCACCTCGCCCCGAACAGGGGTAAAGATAATCACTGGCTATGCGTTGTCAAGAAAGGATTTTCGCATTAAAGCGAAAAAACGGCTTTTGCGTGTTAAGATAGGCGTCCGGAAAGACCTGTTGCAGCCGAAGTGGCGGAATTGGCAGACGCGCAGGATTCAGAATCCTGTGGGCGCAAGCTCGTGGGGGTTCAAGTCCCCCCTTCGGCATAAACGGCTATCCCCTTACCACTAATAGTCCGCCGTATCCTTAAAGCGGCGGGTCAAAAACCAGAACCTGCGCGCCGCCGCATTCAAAAACTGATGAGGGATTTCTTCCAAAATGGCGAAGGGCGTTCGCGGGCGAAAGCAGATAACTTTGTATCGGGTCTCTTTTCGAAGAGAAAATCCTGCATCCGTATCTTCCCACCGTGCCTTCGCAATAATCCTGATCAGGTCTGAACTTGCCGCTGTTTGCTATGACAAAATCAAACGGACCTTCAAAAAACTTGTTTGAAATCCCGTATCTCCAAGAAAAAAGCTGAGCGCGCCTGTTGGGATTCGCATAGACGTAAACATGTCCGATTTCAACGCCCGTTTTTGAAGTTCCCATAAGAGATTTTCCCCACCAGTAAGTGGAAATTCCTTTTTTAAGACCGCGACTTGAAAAGTTTTCATCAAAACATCGCGCCACTTCCGGATAATACTCCGCGAAAGCGGACGAATTTTGTTTGAATTTCAAAACGCCTGGCAGGGAGACCAGAATAAGAAAAATCGGCGCGACAATAAAGAAACGGGAACGTTTGAAAAAATCCCTTGTCATATCCGGCAGAAAAGCCCATCCCGCAAAAAGCGGAATAAACAGAACGGGAAGAAAATATCTAACGGCAAAAAGACTTTCGGGAGAAACTTCAATAAAAAAATTCCCCGTCAAAATCGCCGCTCCCGCCGCGGCGGGCGGCGAGAACAACAGAAACAGCCACGCAAACAATCTTTCCGGAGCCGGTTTCTTCGTGCCGAAAATCCCCTTGAAAATGGAATAAAGAAGAAGCAAAAAGAAAATAATCCAGATGATTGAAAGCACGGGGTGCCGCAACGCGGCTTCGGAAAACCAGACCGCGATATCACTCGCGGCGTCTTGTATGTGCTCCGGTTTACCAAAACCGGAAAACTGTATGGTTACATCACCGGAATTGATAAAAATCTCTCTTGTGAAATGCGCGCAAAAAAATCCGGCGGCAACGGCAACAGCGGGTGCAATAAAACCCCGGTTACGAAAAAGAACCAATATCAGAGCGGCGGCCGCAAAAGCGGGAGCCGCGAACCAGATGGCAAAGATAATGTCGGAAGAAAACACCGCGGCGCAAACCGCCGCGAGAATAACGGACAAACCAACATTGCGAACAACAGTTCGCGAAAGCGCGGCGGAAAGAAAAAGAAGTACGCAAAACGGCACCAAACTCCATGTTGAAAAATGAGCAATGGGGAAAAACACAACTCCGAACAGGTCGGAGGAACCGTAGGCGAGAAAAGTATATGTGAGAGCGGACAGAATAAAAACAAGATTTCCGCGTGACGGATTTTCACGAAAAACAAAACGGCACAGAAAAAACCAGCCAACCGTGTTCAGAAGCAGAATCAAAACCCCGAAAATATGAGTTCCCGCCGCCAAACCGCCTCCCGTGATTGAATAAATGACCCAAAGAAAAGGCAGGTCCGTAAATATGTAAGGAGTGCTAACTTTCTGAAAATTCCATTCATTGAATATATCTCCGAATGCAACCGCGCCTGAAGAAATGTCATTCCACATTAGATAAGGGGTTGCAAAATCAGATGTGAACAACAAACCGCGCGGGAACAAATCTCCCGCAAAAAGCGCGCCGTAAACCGCGGCGATTGAAAACACGAACGCGGAAATTGAAAGAAACAGAAGCGGATTCAGACCTCTTTTTCCGACTATCACCCAGCGCGACATCAAAAACTTAAACGGAACCCCCACAGCGGCTGCGAAAAGCACGGCAAAACCTTCGGGAACTCCCGCTTTGAGGGAAATATGAAGCGCTAAAATTCCCAACAGAAACTGCAACGGATAAATAAGCGAATACAAAAACACCTTTCCGCTTGAGTGCTCCGCCCGGAAAGTGAACTTCAAGTTAAGAAAATACGAAATAAAAATGCCGGAAACAAAAGAAACGGCGTAAGACCAATACGGATTTACAAAGTAAAGCAGAGCCAGATATATCGCATAGGTAGCAACGGTGTTCGCGCCGCCCGCAATTAAAAATCTTAAAAACTGCGCTTTCATCACAAATTCAGGAAAATCTATTTTTTTCGCGGCAATAAGGTAAATCTTCGCCGCAATTAGAATTCCTTTAATTCAAGTCCTTTACAATAAATGCTTTGAATTTTTCACGGAGTTTCGCCCAATCACGTAAATCCATTTCGTAAAGATGTTCAATTCCCACTCCGGTTTCCACTTCACCAATTATCCGCACTCCCATTTTTTCATGAAATTTAACTACGCGAATATTCTCCTTGTTGGCATTAAAATGTGCTTTTTCAAAATTAAGATTGTCAAAACCCGTATGGTAGATAAAAAGAGCCGTTTCAATAGATGCCGTGGGAGTTTTATCACTATTCAAAATAAAACTTCCAAATTCAAAATGTTCTTCTTTGATAATCAGTCTTGCGGTACCGCATCTTTTTCCGTTTTTATTGTTGGTGATTATGTAGAAATACTCTTCGCCCGCCTCCTCGCGCCGTTTATATTCCGCAAGCCACTCACGTTGTTTTTCAACGGAAGGGTCTGTCGGAGACAAGTAAAGCCCGAGTTCGGGATCAAGACGCAAATTCAAGATAAACTCGGCATCATCTTCCCGGACAAAACGAAATGACACCGTTAACCCTTCCGCTTTGGAGATTTTCATGAAGATAGTTTCCTTTTTTTCTTAAAACGCCCGCAGCCGGAAAGTTCTTTCAATCCCGTCCGTTTCAGCCAAAGCTCTGACAGAGCGTATAACTAAATCTTCAGCGATGCTCATAAAGTGTTCAATATAATACAGATTTGCACTTGATACATAATAATAATATATTCAAACTCCAATGAAAACCATACTCACCGGCGGCGCCGGTTTCATTGGCTCGCATATCTGCCGCGAACTTCTGGAAAACGGGCATAAAGTTTTAATTATTGATGATTTGTCCACGGGAAAAGAGGAAAACATTGCGCCCGAAGCTGAATTTGAAAAATGCGACATAAGGGACGCCGGAGCTTTAAATAAAATCTTCTCGTCCTTCAAGCCGGACATTATCAACCACCACGCGGCGCAGATAGATGTGAGGGTTTCCGCCGAAGATCCCGCGCATGACGCGGACATCAACATCGCCGGTTCACTGAACCTGCTCAATCTTTGCGCCGAACACGGCGTTAAAAAATTTGTTTTTGCCTCAACCTGCGCGGTTTACGGACACGCGTCAAAACTGCCCACGGACGAACAGACTCCTCAAAATCCCGAGTCGCCATACGGCATAGCGAAACTGTGCGTTGAAAACTATCTGCGTTTTTTCAAATCGGCGCGCGGAATTGACTTTGCCTCCCTGCGCTATTCAAATGTTTACGGCGAAAGGCAGAGAATTGAAAAGATGACCGGAATTGTGGCGATTTTGTGCGGAAATCACAAAAAAGGCGCGAAAACGACCATATTCGGAGACGGAGAGCAGACACGGGACTATGTTCATTGCTCCGATGTCGCGAAGGCAAACTCCATTTGCTCTGAACACCTTGGTGCGGGCGGGGCGGGCGGAATTTTCAATATTTGTACGGGAAAGGAAAATTCACTCAATCGGATTATTGACCTCCTTGCCGAAGTTTCGGGCAAAGAGGTCAAAACCGAAAAAGCCGCAAGAAAAAGCGGCGATGTGGACAGGATTTTTCTGGATAACTCGCTCGCCGGAGAAACTCTCGACTGGAAACCTCTAATCAGTCTTAAAGAGGGAATTGAGAAAACCTGGAAGTGGGCTCGGGGAAACTAATGCGAGCCCCATTCGGATTCAACAACGGGCGTCCATTCGGGGGTGACGCGCCTGCGCCAAAGGTATTCGCCCGCCGCTCCGAGCGTAAGCATCCCGGCGCCGCCCAGAACAAGAACGGCTGGAACTAAAAATTAATTCCGTAAGAAAAAGCCGCAAAACCCGTTAAGGCGGTTAAAAATCCCGGAAGAGTCATTCGCCGCAACGGCGCGGCGGAATTGAGAGTCGTCAGAGTGTCAAAAAACAGACCGATGTTTTTTGCAAAGGTAAAATTAGTTTTTCCGTGAACTCGCGCGCGTCTTTGCCCCGCGACATAACTTTGAGAAAAACCCAGTTCCGCGATTGCGACCAGAACGTTGATGTTTTTCCGTTTTATTTCGCGCAACCGCTCCAAAACCGCGCCGTCAACAAGAACCATATCGCCGCCGCCCGGCGGAATTGAAGAAATCCCCATAACACGGCGCATTAAAAAATAGAAGCCCCACGCCGCGAAACGCTTGAAAAAAGGGTCTTCCCTGCCCTCTTCGCGCGTGAGCCAAGCAACCTTGTTTCCGCTTTTTTTCATTTCACCCGCAAGACGCCCGATATTTTCAGGTGAATCCTGTCCGTCAGAGGCGAGAAGTACAGCGCAGTCGCCTCTTGCCTTGCTCAAACCGAAAAGACAGAGCGCGTGAGAACCCTGATTTTCCGCCATTCGCAACCCTTTTATTCTTGAGTCGCTTTCGCAGAGCCGTTTTATGACATCGGGCGTTTTATCTGTTGAATGGTCGTCAATTATTATCCATTCCCAATCCATTCCGAGCCCTTCAAGCGCGGGAACAAGTTCAGAGTGAACTGCGGGAAGGTTTTTCTCTTCGTTAAATGCGGGTGAAATTACCGATAATTTCTTCATATTCCGTCCGGAAATTCAATTCTAACGCCAACCGGAATTCTTATCAATACAAACCCTCTTGCCGCCCTTATCGGCAGTTTGACAGAACGGAGATTTGATAGATTATCAGTCCGATACACCCACCGTGCGTGCTCAGGCAAAAGCCGGTTTCGGGAAATCGGACTGAAGAATGGAAAACTCCGGCAACCCAGCCACGCAAAGCCAAACCCTTTTTGTTGACTCAAAAGCCGCAAAAGTCCTGTTTTATTTCGCGTCATTAATCTTATTCGCCGCGACATACTACAGAATTCATTACGGTGTTGATTTCACGGACGAGTCGCAGGCCGTCGGGTGGGTGGATCGAATATTTCATTGCAATCCATTATGCACTCAATTGCGCGGTGCCACGAGTTCGGTATCCCGCCGTTTATACACTCCTGTTTTGCGGGAATAAGCGAGTCAAGACTGATGTTTATATCTTTCGCCCCCACCTCCCTGCAAAGTTCAAACTGCTCTCTTGTTGTCTGAAAACCGGCGGTTTGAAGATCGGAATTCGCCTCAACAATATTGCACTGTCTGCAATTAAGATTGCACCGCGAAAGAATGTAATACTGAATATAAAAAGGGCGGTTTTTTGTGATAAAACCCCGCGCGATATTAAGTTTGGTTTTTAAATTAAACATTTTTCCGCTTCCATTATTGTTTTGCTCATTTAACCGCCTCGCGAAGCGCGTTTACAACCGTGTCAATCTGTTCGCGGGTTATACCCGGAAACATCGGGAGCGAAAGTTCGTTTTCGGCGATTTTTTCAGCGTTCGGAAAATCGCCTTTTTTATATCCCAAATCCTTGTAGCACGGATGCAGATGAACCGCGCAGGGATAATGAACCGAAACCCCTATGCCCGCATCGCGCAAGTACTGGGCGACTTCGTCCCTGTTTTCCACCATTATCGGAAAAATATGCCACACGCATCTGGCGTTTTCCCTCACCGGCAGGGTTTCAATACCATTCAAGCGCGCGAGTTTTTCTCGGTAATAATCAGCGGCGGAAATTCTCAAATTTGTCCACCTCTCAATGTGTTCCAGTTTAACGCCAAGCGCCGCGCCCTGAAAAGCGTCCATTCTGTAATTAAATCCTTTTTCAACATGGTTTCCCTTCCCGCGTTGCCCCCAGTCGCGCAGGATGCGGCATTTTTCCGCGATCTCGTCATCATCGGTGGTAACCGCGCCGCCCTCGCCAAGCGCGCCGAGATTTTTACCCGGATAAAAACTCCACGCCGCCACGCGCCCCAGAGAACCGCATTTGCGCCCATTGTCCGCCGCGCCGTGCGCTTGCGCAGCGTCCTCAATAACGGCAATTCCGTGTTTTTCCGCCACATCAGTTATCGGGTCCATGTCGGCGGGTTGCCCGTAGAGATGAACGGGCATTATCACCTTTGTTTTCGAGGTTATCGCTTTTTCCAGCGCGCCTGAGTCCATCGTACAGAAACGGTCAACATCAACACAGACGGGCTCCGCGCCGATATAGGTTGCCGCCATCGCGGTTGCGATGAAGGTCATCGCGGGAACAACAATCTCATCACCCCGCTCCACTCCGGCAGCCAGAAGCGCAAGGTGAAGCGCGCTTGTTCCGCTGTTGACACAAACCGCATGTCGCGTGTTCGTATATCCGGCGAATTCACGCTCAAAATTCTCAACTTCGGAACCGAGAACAAACGCGCCCGAATCCACAACACGCCCGAGTCTGCGTTTTATCTCATCCGCGATGGGGGAGTGCTGAGAGGCAAGGTCAAGAAAAGGAACTTTTTTTCATTTTCAGCGAGAGAGGTCAATCCTCTGTCCGTTTTGTTTGATTGAAGTGTCCGCCGCTTCAAGAACGCGCGCGATTTGCGCTCCGGCATACGCGCCCGTAAGCGGTTCTTTCTTCTCGCGAACGCAGTCGTAAAACTCTTTCGCCGCGAGAAAAAGCGGTTCCGAGGAATCAAGTTTGGGAGAGTTTATATCGCCCGTACGGTATTCAATGAGCAGTTTTTTGATGTCCTCACTGCTTGCCGATTTTGTGTTGATTCCGCTGTCGTAGATTTTGAGTTTTTCCGCCTGCTCGGTGTCGTCGTAAATCGCCATTTTTTTATCGCCGGCAACCGTTGTGCGCCTGATCTTTACAGGCGCAAGCCAACTCACGTGCACATGCGCGATAAAAAACGAGTCGTAATGCAGAGTCAGATACGCCGTGTCGATGGGTTTTCCCTTGATATGCGAAACGCCCGAAGCGGAAACCGCGACCGGCTCGGCGGGATTTACTTGAAAAAGTATTGAAAGGTCGTGAATTGCCAAATCCCACAGCACATTCACATCGGAGCGCACAATGCCCAGATTGATGCGCGTTGAATCAAAGTAGTAAAGTTCTCCGAGCGACTTTTCAGAAGCGAGTGCGGCAAGTTTGCGCACCGCGCCCGAATACGCAAAAACATGATCAACCATAAGAACAAGACCGCGTTTCTCCGCCTCATTTGTCATTTTTTCACAATCGGCGGAAGTGGTAGCCATCGGTTTTTCAACCAGAACGTGTTTCCCCGCCTTCAGGGCGTGCAAGCCGAGCTCGGCGTGCGTTAGCGCGGGAGTTGCCAGACAGACGGCATCTATTGACCAGACGGCATCTATTGACTCATCGGAGGTAATGTCCTCAAAGTCTTCCGTGGTGGAAATAAGCGGATGATTTTTGCGCGCTTTTTCCAGAAGACTCGAGTCCTCATCGCAAATGGCTTTCAGGGTTACGCCGTCCAGGGAAGCAAAATTGCGCGCGAGATTAGGTCCCCAGTATCCGTAACCTGCAACTGCTATGTTCATAACAGATTCAGACTACAACAATTCGCAGTGTTTTTGAATAGAGGTTTACCCGCTACTCGGTAACGGCTTCTGCTTCGGTAAAAACCTCGCGCAGTTTTTCAAGGGTTTGAGCGGCGGGATTTTTCCACATGCCGCGCTGGGCCGCCTCAAGAATTCTCTCCGCCATCTCCGCCGCCGCTCGCGGGTTGGCATTTTTCAAAAAATTCAGGTTCTCACTGTCAAAAAGATAGGTCTGCGCCACGCCTTCATAAACAAAATCGTCCACAACATCAGTCGTGGCGTCATAGCCGAACAAATAGTCCACAGTCGCCGCCATTTCAAAAGCGCCCTTGTATCCGTGCCGCCTCATTCCCTTAATCCACTTCGGGTTAACGACTCGCGAACGATAAACTTTGAGAATTTCCTCTTTTAGGGTTTTAATTCCGGGGCTTTCGGGCTTTGAATGATCGCCGAAATAGACCGCCGGCATCTCTCCCCGCTCCGAGCGTGAGGCGTTCGCCATTCCACCGTGAAACTGATAGTAGTCATCGGAATCCAGAATGTCATGCTCGCGGTTGTCCTGATTTTGAAGAACCACCTCCATGCACGCAAGGCGGCGGCGGTAGGTTTCGTGGGCGGTTTTAGGTCCGTTTTTGCCATAGGCGTAGCCGCTCCAGTTAACGTATATCATCGCGAGGTCTTCGGGAGCGCTCCAGTTTTTCGAGTCTATGGCGGACTGCAAACCCGCGCCATAGGAGCCGGGTTTTGAACCGAAAATCCTATAAAGAGAGCGTTGCCGTGCCGTTTCCTCGTCAATCCCGCTTTCAACCCACTCAGATTTTTCCCGTAAGTGTCGGCTTCTCAAAGGATTCAAGTCTTCGGGCTCGTCATCCATCAGGGCAACCTTTTCAACAGCGGAATTAAAGAGCGAAATGAGCTCGGGAAAAGCGTCCCTGAAAAACCCTGAAATCCGCAAAGTAACATCCACTCTGGGTCTGCCCAGTTCCGTGAGGGAAAGGACCTCAAAATCCACAACCCTGCCGCTCTCGCCGCGCCACACGGGACGCAGCCCCATCAGAGCAAACGCCTGCGCGATGTCATCACCGCCCGTGCGCATTGTTGAGGTTCCCCAGACCGAAATACCAACCGATGAGGGATAATCGCCGTTTTCCTGAGTGTACTTTTTGATGAGCGCGTCAGCGCTTTTGCGCCCCAACTCATAAGCGGCGCGGGTCGGCAGTCCGCGAGTGTCAAGCGAGTGAAAGTTTCTGCCGGTGGGAAGAACGTCCGGCTTGCCGCGCGTGGGCGCGCCTGATGAACCGGACGGAACATACCGCCCGTCCAGACCGCCGATAAGGTTTCCAATCTCATCGGTGCAGGCGGAAAGACGCGGAACAGTGGTCCGCAGTGCCGTGCGGACAACCGCGAGGAACCCGGGAAACTTTTTGCCGTCAATATGTGCGGTGGAGCCGGTTTTGATTGCGGTTGCGACATTCTCAAGCACCGTTTTTTCAAGCGCTTCAGTTGCCGCGCCAACGGTTCTGCAATTTTCTCCGGAAACCTCGCGCCCCAGAGCCACGCCGTAATCGCAGTCAAGAGGGTCAAAACCCAGCCCCATATCGTCCGCAAGCGCCTGTGTTATGCCGGCAATTCCGGATGAAGGAATTCTGTGAAGCGCGACAACGGTTTCGGCAAGCGCGTTTCCCTCGGGACGCTGTCCAAGAATGTGAAGCCCGCCACGAATTTGAGACTCCTTGATATCGCACAGATAAGCGTCAAGACGTGTGAGAATTTCGTCCAAATCGCCGGGCGCGCAGTCCAAATCCTTATACAGGCGCGTCCGCTCAACCGCGTCGGTGATTTTACCCTTCAAAAACTCAGCCCTTGCCGGGTCAAGCCCCCACGCCTGATAGTATTCGTCCATCAACTGTTCAAGCAGAAGATAGTCTCCGTAGGAGTCGGCGCGAACCATCGGTGGAACAAGGTGGTCTATAATCACGGCGCGCGCGCGGCGTTTAGCCTGGGTGCCCTCACCGGGATCGTTCACAATGAACGGATAGAAATGCGGAACCGGCGGGAAAACCGCCGCCGGAAAGCATGTTTCGGAATCAAGGGCAACGCTTTTTCCGGGCAACCACTCAAGGTTGCCGTGCTTTCCGAGATGGACTACCGCGGAAGCGCGGAAAACCTTTGAGATCCAGAAATAGAACGCCAGATAGCGGAAAGGCGGCGGAATATCGGGCGAGTGATAAACCGCTTTCGTATCCTGCCCGTATCCGCGCTCCGGCTGGATTGAAACAAACACATTGCCAAACAAAACTCCCGGCAGTGGAAAAACGCCGTCTCTGATGTGGGGGTCATTTTCGGGTTTTCCCCAGTGCCCTTCAATGCGTTCGCGCATTTCGGGCGCAAGGCGGGAATAAAATCCGCGAAACTGTTCAAAAGAAAGAGAAATTTCAAAATCCCTTGTATGCATAAAATCCGGGTCATTTGTAACGCCGAGAGAGAGAATTTCCATAAGGCGTGCGCCGGTTTCGGGGAAATCGCGCCCCGTCTCGTAACCGGATTCGGAAAGTTTTTTAAGAATCAGAGCACAGCTTTCGGGAGTGTCCAGTCCAACTCCGTTGGCGAGCCGTCCGTCCCGCGAAGGATAGTTGGGCATAACTATCGCGATTTTTTTGTCCGGATTTTTCGCGCGGGCGAGGTCAAGCCATGACCGTGCAAAAACCGCCGCGCGGGCGCATCCGTCTTCATAAGGGGCGTAGCGGACAATTTCAGAATCTGTGAGCGAATCTTTTCCGCGCGCTTGTTTGAAGGAAACGGGACCGGAGTCAATTTTTCCGTCAATTTCGGGCAGAGATATATTTATTGCGATATCGGTCGGCGAAAGTCCGAAAAGATTTTCCCGCCAGATTTCTTCGGAGCATGAGGCAAAAACTGTCTGAATAACCGGAACATTTATTTTCTCAAAAATAAAATCTTTTCCGTCGTCCGCGCCTTTAAGCGCAAAACTTGTGGTATTCAAAATTAAATCAAAATTTCCGTCCGAAAGAATTTTTGACAAATCGGCTATTTCTTCCGCCTCTCTGAGACTTTTCACAAAAACCGCGCACGAACCGAAACCCTTTTCCGTGAGTTTTTCCGCGAGTTTTTGAACGGGCGAAATATTCCCCGAAAGGTAGTGGCTTCTGTAAGCAAGAATTACCGCTTTTGCGTCAGGTTTTTTTGCCGGCGGCGCGGAAACATCACGCACGAAAATATCGGGCGTTTCTTCGGGTGGGGAAAGCGAAAGCGAAAAACCGAAAAAGTCGTTAAAAACAAGTTTGAGAAAATTTTCACAATTCTCCTCCCCGCCGCGTGAAAAATAGTTCCACGCCCCGCGCACAATGTCGGCCGGCGCGGAAGACATTGCCATTAATTCAACGTCGGGACTGTCGTCTCCGGGAAGAAAAATAAGCGGCGTTTTATTTTTCGCGCACTCAAACGCAAGGCGGTCGCAGATATACGGATAATAATTTTTTCCGCCGAGCATTCTCGCCACAACAAGGCGCGCGCCACTCACAACGGAATCAACGTAATTATCAACTGAAAGTTCGCGTTTGAGATATGTGAGATTTGCCATGCGCAAAGAAGGAATTTTTTTCGCGCGCGAATTGATTTTTGAATAAGCGGAATTAAGACAGAAAATATCTGTGTCGGCGGCGGACAGAAAAACAATATCCCCCGGAGTCTGGTCTATGAAAAAAACCCCGTCGTCCTCGCCCGGATTCCAGCCTCCCGGTATGGTCGCGATTAAATGCATTTTACAAAAAACAAAAAATCAGGAGAGGGTCAGATTTTTTTCCACAATTTCACCGAGATTTAAAAGCGAAAGTTTTCTCCCGATAAAAACAAGGCGGGTGCGCGCGGTTTCATCTTCTCTCCACGGGCGGTCAAAATATCCGTCAAACCTCTCTCCGACTCCCTGTATGAGCATCCTCATCGGTTTGTCCGCGACATTGATAAACCCTTTTATTCTGTAGATTTCATGTTCTTGAACGGTTTTTCTGAGCGCGTCCATAAGTTTTTCGGGAGAGGGTGAGGATTTAACCTCCACCACAACCGAATCTATGTCGTCATCATGCTCGTGGTCGCTTCCGTTTTCGTGGTGCTGTTCGTGAAGGCACGGTCGGGAATCCAGATCATCTTCGGCGGCGGCTTCCATTCCGAGCAGAACATCGGGTGAAACATTTCCCATTTTGGCACGCACAACCGCCGCGCCGAGCTTCATTTTGTCTTTCAAAAACCCGGTGATTTTGTCTAGTTCTTCATCGCTGACAAGATCGGTTTTGTTCAAAACCACCATATCCGCACATGAAAGCTGGTCTGAAAACAGTTCCTCAATCGAGGTTTCATGGTCAAGGGAATCGTCCGCCTCGCGCTGGGACTGAATCTTTTTTCTGTCGCAAATCTCGCCGGTCGCAGCGCCTGCGGCGTCCACAACGGAAACCACCGAATCCACCGAAAAATGCGGCTTTAAACCGGGCCAGTTGACGGCGCGAACAAGCGGCTTCGGCAACGCGAGTCCGGAAGTTTCAATCACAATATGGTCAATGTCGTCTTTGCGTCCGAGTAGTTTTGTCATTGTGGGCAGAAATTCCTCCTGCACTGTACAGCAAAGACATCCGTTGCTGAGTTCAACAATTTCGCCTTCATCGCAACCGCACGAAGAGCGGATAATTTCGCCGTCAATTCCCACATCACCGAATTCATTGACGATAACGGTAATGCGCCGCCCGCCCGTCTGCGTGAGCAGATTGCGCACAAGAGTTGTTTTTCCGGCTCCGAGAAAGCCGGTTATGACGGTTATGGGGATTTTGGAGTTTTTCATAACGCCTGTATCTAACCGAAAACCATACTCATCACCGCGTTCATATCCAAACTTTCTTCCAGCACATCGGCGAGTCTTTCATACTGCTTTTCCATTTCGGTGGCGAAGTTCGCGGTTTTTTCATCGGGCAATCCCTTTTTTGCGCGCAGATGGTTCAAAAACGTGCTTCGAAGATTGTCATTTTCAAAAATCCCGTGCAGATAAGTTCCGTAAACATTACCGTTTTCGCTCACCGCGCCGTCAAAAGAGCCGTCTGCTTTTTTGAGAAAACGCGCGTTGTTCGCGCCGGAAAACTGCGTCTGCCCCATGTGAATCTCGTACCCCGTTATTTCCTCCCCCTCAATGCCGGAGAATATCGCGCCGCCATTTTCAACCGTCGCCGAAGTTTGCCGAAGCGTTTTCTCCTCGTGTATTTCGGTTTCAGCGGGGAAAAAACCGAGCCCGCGCTCAGAGGTTTTCGCGGATTCAAAACCGTCCGCATCCTCAAGCGCCGAGCCGAGCATCTGATAGCCGCCGCAAATTCCTATAACCGGAACACCGGACTCGCTCATGCCCGCAAGCGCATCCGCGATTCCGCTGCGTTTCAAAAACCGCAAATCCTCAATTGTCGCCTTGCTTCCGGGAAGCACAACCGCGTCCGCGCCGCAAAGATCATTCGCGCCAAGCGCGTATGAAACGGACACGCCTCTCTCCATCTCAAGCGGACGCACGTCCGTAAAGTTTGATATGCGCGGCAGTTTAGGAACACACACCTTCAAACCGCCGCCGCGCCGCACCGGGTTTTCAAGATAAACGGAATCCTCGTCGTCAAGAAAAAGCGGCTTGATATGAGGCACAACACCCAAAACCGGCTTTCCGGCTTTTCGCTCAATAAACTCTATCCCTTCGTCAAGCAAAACGCGGTTGCCGCGAAACTTGTTGATTATCATTCCGCGCACGCGGTCTCTGTCATTACCAAGCAGGTCAAGCGTTCCCGCAAGAGAGGCAAAAGCCCCTCCCCTGTCTATGTCGGAAACAAGCAGAACAGGGCTGTCGGCGAGTTTTGCCACGGTCATATTGACTATCTCGCTGCGGGAAAAATTGATCTCCGCCGCGCCGCCCGCGCCCTCAATCACAACCACTTCAAATTCGCTCATCACGCGCTCCAAACCGCCGCTAACCGCTTCAAGCGCCCGCGGACGGAACTCCACATACTCCGCGAAAGTCATATTGCCCGCGCTTTTGCCTAGAACCATCACCTGCGAGCCGTCATCTTTTAGAGGTTTGAGCAGAATGGGATTCATATCCGCGGACGGGGCAACGCCCGCGGCGTGCGCCTGCATCGCCTGCGCCCTGCCAATCTCCGAGCCATCGGGGGTTACAAATGAGTTCAAACTCATGTTTTGCGACTTGAACGGGGCTACTGAAAACCCTTTTCGCGCGAAAATCCGGCACAGCCCGGCGGCGATTACGCTCTTGCCCGCGTGGGACGCCGTGCCCTGAATCATCAAAGTTTTAGCCTTCACGGTCTATCTCCGTCCATTCTTTTACAAGTCTTTCGCAATCCTTTTGCGGGCGGGCGCTGAGCCGTATGTGCGAGGCGAGCCCAAAAGACGAACAGTCGCGCACGGCGAGCCCTTTTTTCAAAAGCCCGTCCCGCAGCAGTCGCGCATCCGGGGTTTTGACAAGGAAAAAGCCCGTGTCGGTAGGAAGGCACGGTTTGCCGGTCGCGGCAAGAGCGTCCACAAGAAAATCCCTTGCGGCAAAAAGCCGCGATTTGCTCTCAAAGAGAGCGGACGGGGAAAGCTCAAAAACCGCCCGCGCCGCTCTGCACGCGACCGAATTAACATTCCATGGCGGACGTGCGGCGTTGAGAACGGAAATGACGTGCGGGTTTGAAATCGCGTAGCCGACCCTGATTCCGGCAAGCCCGTAGAACTTCGCGAGCGAGCGCAAAATCACGACATTTCCCGACCCGGCAAGCGGCGCGGAGTCCCATGGGTTTTGCACAAAATCCGCATATGACTCGTCAATCACAAAAACTGAGTCCGCCGCCGAGGCGATTTCCTCCACCTCCGGGCGCGAAAGGTAAAGCCCTGTCGGGTTGTTCGGATTGCAGAGGAAAACAAGGTCGGGCGACTCGCGCCGTATCTCCGAAGCAATGAACGCGGGGTCAAAGCGCAGGGTATCATCAGTGCGACACAAAATCGTCCGCGCGCCGCAAATCACCGCGGCTCTTTCGTATTCGGAAAAAGTCGGAACGGGTATCAGAACCGAACCGCCCACGGGCAGGCACCGGCACAGAATATGGACTATTTCGGACACTCCGTTGCCCGCGAAAACGCAGTCCGGTGAAACACCGTGAACCGCCGCAATCACGCCCCGTAGTTCGGAGTATTGCGCGTCGGGATATTCGCCGGCTCCCGCGCAAGCGCCCGAAAGCAATTTTGATGACGGGAAAAACGGATTGAGATTGCTTGAAAAATCAACCACGCTCGCGGGGTCAAGCCCCAGAGAGCGAACCTCCTGATGGTCAATTCCGCCGTGAACCGGCGCGGAAGCTCGCGCTGAAAGCCTCAAATTCCGTCCTCCGCGACCGCTTTAAGACGGGCGGGAATGCGCTTTATGATTCCCGAAGAAAGAAAGTTCAAATGGATGTATGAAGCGACCGTGTTGCGGAAAGCCATTCCGCCGCGAGACGCGCCGCCCGCAGAAGTTGTTATGTTAAAAAAATCGCCCGCGTGTCCGTCTGAAAGGGTGGAATAGTGAAACTCATGACCCTTTTCCCTGTCTCCCACGCGGAAAAAACCCGCATCAGTCGCGGCAATCACCTCTCTGTAGCCGATTGCTTGCAGACGTGGACGCATCTCAAAATCCGCTTCCAGCGCGCCGCACATATCAAATCTCCGCCCGTTCAAATCTGTGAGCCCAGCGCCCAAATACATCATTCCGCCGCATTCAGCGTAAACCGTGCCGCCACCAAAGGCGAAATTGCGCAAATCATCTCTCATCGGGACGTTGCCCTCAAGTTCGCCGCAGTAAAGTTCCGGGAACCCGCCGCCAATGAAAACGGCGTCCGCTCCCGCAGGCAAACGTTCTTCGGATAACGGGGAAAAAGGCGCGATTTCACATCCGCAAAGAGAAAGAATCTCAAGCGCGTCTTCGTAGTAGAACGAAAATGCCTTGTCGCGCGCGACCGCTAAACGGACGCTTTGCGGCTCCGGCACGAACGGATAGAGAGGGTCACCACAATCGGGCGGAAAAAGAGGAGGAGCTGAAATCGCAATTTTTTCAATGCGCTCAAGATCAAGCGATTTTGAGGCGATTTCCACTTCGGAAGAGAGTTTGTCCGCGTGCGGCGGTTCCTCAAACGCGTGGGAAAGCCCCAGATGCCTTGATGTGAGCGCGATTCTGTCGTCAAGCGGCATAAAACCCAGATAAGGAATCGCCGTTTTTCCGGTAACGACTGAGGCAATTACTTCGGCGCTTTCTTTTGAAGTGGCCCCGTTCAGCACAAAACCCGCAATGTTGACCTCTTCGTCAAACATTTTGAGCCCCAGCGCGGTCGCAGCCGTTGTCTGCGCGCCGCCATCACAGGTCAGAATGAGAATTACGGGCGCGGAGAGAAATTTTGCCGTATGCGCCGTGCTCGCCTTGTTGTCCGGACGGGAACCATCATAAAGCCCCATTACGCCTTCAATGACGGAAATTTGCGCGTCTGCGGCGTTGCGGAGAAAAATCTCAAGACAGTGTCGCGGACTGGTCATCCACAGGTCAATATTTCTGCCCTTCGTTCCGGTTCTTGCTTCGTAATGGGAAGTATCAAGATAGTCGGGACCGGTTTTAAACCCCTGAACCCGAACACCTTTTCGGGAAAGCGCGTTCATAATCGCGAGCGAAACCGTTGTTTTTCCGCATCCGCTCCGCTCTCCCGCAATAACTACTCTTGAATACACGGCTGGTTTGCTATTCAAAGATTTTCAGCAGATCTCTTCTTGAGAACATCGCCACGGGCTTTTCATCTCTGACGACCGGAAGACGGTGGACGCGGGTTTCGAGCATCTTCGTAACGGCGTCCTCTACTGTGTCGCTCTCTTCAACCGTGATGACGCGGGTTTGCATAAAATCCTTCAGTTTTAAGCCGCCGCCCTCGCGACAGGCATCCACAATTCCGGAACCGTCAGTCCATTTGCCGAAAAGCACATGCCCGGTCTGGCGGGAAAAGGGAACGTTTTCCATCGCGCCGATAAAATCGGTTTCCGATATTATTCCGGTAAGTTTTCCGCCCCCGTCAACAACAGGAAGGCAACCAACAGATTTTTCCTTCATTGTGTCCGCGACATCTTTCAGAGACGCCTCTTCGGAGATGGTCGCGACCGGAGTGGTCATGATTTCAGATAAGAGCATCTTTTCACCTCTCGGATTTATTGACAACAAAAGCGCCGGTAAAGATAATACCACCCGTGAGCCCGGAAAGCATTAAAGAGACCATAGAAAAATCGATAGCCGCAACACATGTTGAGGTTGACGGGGATGGAACTCACTTTGAAGCTGTTGTTGTTTCGGGCGATTTTGAAGGAAAAAGCCCGGTTGACAGGCACAAACTTGTGTATTCGGCGCTCGGAGACGCGATGAAAGAGGAAATTCACGCGCTTTCAATCAAAACCTACACCCCGGAGCAATGGGGCGGAGAAAAAAATGGAGGATAACAATGTCCGAAGAAATAAAAAACTCAATTAAATCTCAAGTGGAAAACAACCCGGTTATTCTGTTTATGAAGGGAACAAGAGAGATGCCCGAATGCGGATTTTCCGCCAGAGTGGTGCAGATTCTCAACACGCTCGGGGTTCCTTACGAAACAGTCAATGTGCTTGAAAACGAGGAAATACGGCAGGGAATAAAGGAGTTTTCCAACTGGCCCACCATTCCGCAACTCTACATAGACGGAAACTTCATAGGCGGTTGCGACATATGTGAAGATATGTTCCGCACAGGGGAACTTAAACAAACGGTTGAGTCCGCGGAAAAGGAATAACGCCTATTTCAAAATCCGGGTAATCAGCCTGTCAACGGAAAACCTTCCGCCTCCTGCAACGGTAACCACAAGCGCGAGACCGATGGCAAGAACGTGGTATTCGTAACCCTCTCCGGCTTCGGGGTTTCCTCCCCAGTTCATAAAAAAGCCGTGCTTGAGATGAAACATCCAGATGGCACCCGCCATTATTATGCCGATTGAAAAAGCGCAGAAACGCGACAGGAAACCAGCTATCAGAGACACAGCGCCGACTGATTCGCCGATTATGACAAGAAACGCCACCGCATAGGGAAGCCCCACACCGTCTGTTAACCCGCCGATTGCCCGCTCAAAATTCACCAGCTTCGGATATCCGTGCGGCAACATAACGGCTCCGAGCGCGACCCGCGCGAAAAACCCCGCGAGATTGTCGTCAGTTTTGTAAAGAAATCTCAAATTGAACCCTCTTTTAAAATTTATTAGACCTGACTTCCCTTAAGAAAGTCAACAACAAGGCTGTCCGCTTCGTTACTGTTTTCACGCCAGAATCCGTGCCCGGAACCTTCAAAAGCGCGGACTTTCGCGTTTGGTATCAATTCCCCGACCTCAGCCGCCCTGCGCGGGTCCGTAACATTGTCATCGGTTCCGAACATCACAAGTGTCGGCGCGGTGATAAGATGAAGTTTTTCCGCAGTGTCATGCCCTTCGCACGCACGGCATTGCCCATGATAGCCCGCTATGGTTTCGGGCGTTGTCCGAACGGCGAGAAGCCGTTTTTTAATCTCGCCAATGTTGTCTTCAATGTATTTTCTGCCGTAGCCGAGAAAAAGCGCCGTCAGCCAGACCGCGCCCATTCCTGCTTTTTCGGATATGTGTCTGCCCGTTTCAAGAATAAGGTTGCCTACTTCGTCTCTGCGCGCCGATGAGCAACCCATTACAAGGCGTTGAGTATTTTCGGGGTATTTAATGCCAATCCACTGCGCTATCATGCCGCCCATTGACTTGCCCACAAAAGACGCCCTGTCAATTCCGAGAAAACCCGCAAGCGCGACCACATCATCGGCCATATCCTCCGTTGAATAGGGCTCAAGAGGCTTGTCCGAAAGACCTGACCCCCGATTGTCAAAAACAATCACCCGGAAATGCTTTGAATAAAGGGTGATTTGATCGTTCCAACTCTCAATAGTGCTTCCGAGTCCGCCAATCAGAAAAACGGGCGCGCCAGAGCCGTGTTCCTCGTAGTTGATGTTGACTCCGTTTACTTTGGCAAGAGGCATTTAATTCTCCAAACTGTCAAGATATTCCCGCAGAATAACGACCGCCGCCACTTTATCAACGACCTTTTTCCTTTTCCTGCGCCCCATACCGCCGCCAATCAGAGTTTGTTCCGCCTGAACGGTTGAAAAACTTTCGTCCCATAAAACGGTTTCAATTTTGAAAAATTCATTAAGGGTTTGCGAAAACTTTTTTATATTTTCCGCTCTTTTTCCCAGAGAGCCGTCCGAATTAAACGGAATTCCCACCACCACCCGCGCTGGTCCGTGCTCTTCAATAAAAACCGCGAGGGATTTTAAATCGCTTTTTTCGTCTTTCCGTTTTATAACGCCGAGTCCGTTTGAGGTTATGCCGAGTTCGTCGCTCACGGCAACACCGATGGTTTTTGTTCCGACATCAAGAGCAAGGATTTTCATAATAAATTCATCTTTTATTTTTAATAATTAATTAATGCGACAAATACTGCGCTCCAAAATAAAACCGTCAAAATAAGCAAGCCCAATTTAATATAAAACGGAAAAGATTCGAAATCCGTGTCCGGAAAATATGCATCCAGAACAAGGGGAAACGGTATCATGCTTCCTATCGCGGGCGATATTTGCAAACCGGCAAACATTGCAAAAAACACAAAAAAAGAGTGCGAAAATTAAAGTGGAAATATATTTTTTCATTTTTGTATTACTTTTTTAAAAGGTGTCCCCTTTAAAACGAACTTCCCGGCTGTTTTAAAAATTCAATTTCCTCAAGCGTGCTTTCCCTTCCCAGTATTTTATTTCTGTGCGGATACCTGTCGAATTTTTCAATAATTTCATAATGCCTTCGCGCGTAATCGGCCGACCCTTTTAAAAATTCAAAAACCTCCACGGAATCCTTAAATTCATCGGCGAGAGATAAAAAAGTTTTAACGGATATTTTCTGGACGGAAATATCCTCGGAATGCATAAGCGGCATAAAAAAGAAAAGCCGCTCCATGGGAAAAAGAACCGAGTGAAATCCAAGTTTCGTTCCTTCGCGGGACGCGGCGAGCGCGATGTCGTCAAAAGCAAAGGATTCGGAATGCCCCCGATGTATGTTTCGGGAAAACTGATCAGTGAGAAGTATGAAAGACAGAGTCCCGCGGGGCGTTTGCAACATCCCTTCCAATTCCCCGCTTTTCGCAAGAGACAGAAATCCGCCGAATTCCCGTTTCACAAGACGGTCAAACTCCTCATTTTTCCCAAACCACGCGGACGACTTTTCGGGCGCGCAAAGCCCGTTTTTCTCCGTTTTGCCGAACCAGAAATTGTTTATGCGCTCTGTCAGACCTTCCACCGACATAAAACCTTTATCAAGTATCCATTCTTAAGCACTTAAAATAAAGAACTTTTCGGTTTTTTAAAGAAAACTTAAAAGTTTTCTTCTTGACTTACCTCAATATATGGTAGTCTAATACCCCTCGTAGCACGACATATTGAAGTGGCGGGGAAAAGAGAAAAAGGAGTGATGTAAGGATGTCTTTGGAAAAAACTGGGAACGGAGTAACGGGAAAAGAGAACGGCAACATATTTGAATTGCCGAAGAAGTCCATTCCGGACGATACGGTTTTCCGCAATGAGGAAAAACCCGACTCTCCAAGACTGGTTGTGAACGAGCAGACCGAGGAAGACCTCCCGAAAGAAACAATTGAGGCGTTCGGCGGAGACGAGTTGCGCGCGCGAGTGTTTTACGAGAAATACGCCCTGAAGGATGAAGACGGCACAACGGTTGAGACACTGCCGGAACAGATGTGGAAAAGGGTCGCGACCGAAATGGCGTCTCCCGAAAAGACAAAAGAACTTAGAGAGGAATGGACGGAGAAGTTCAACTGGCTTCTGTCAAACTTCCGTTTTGTTCCCGGAGGAAGAATCCTCTTCGGCGCCGGACAGACCAGGCGCTCAACACTTCTGAACTGCTACTTTATGCCCATCAAGAAAGACTCCATTGAGGGAATCTTTGAATGGTGCAAGGAAGCCGCGAGAACATACTCTTTTGGTGGCGGCGTCGGAACAGATATTTCCGTTCTAAGACCCAAAGGCGCGCCTGTTAACAACTCCGCGATTCACTCCACCGGAGCGGTCTCGTTCATGGAACTTCTCTCAACCACGACCGGCACAATCGGTCAGGCGGGAAGAAGGGGAGCTCTCATGATAACAATTGATGTCAACCACCCCGACATACTTGATTTTCTGGACATCAAAAATGATCAGGACAGGTCGCAGGTTAAATTCGCGAACATCTCAGTGAAGGTATCCGATGAGTTTATGAAAGCGGTTGAGGAAGACGGGGATTTTGATTTGGAATACGAAAACAAAAAAGTGCGGATGAGAAAAACCGTCAAAGCGAGAGAGATATGGAAGCGGCTGGTGAAATCAGCATGGGCTTCCGCAGAGCCGGGTCTTATCTTCTGGGATGCCGTAAAACGCTACTCACCAACCGAATACGGCGGAATGGAGGTTGAGGGAGTCAATCCTTGTAGCGAACAGGCTCTTGAAAATTACGGAAACTGCTGCCTTGGTAACATAAACCTCAGCATGTTCGTTAAAGACGAGTTCACCGATGACGCGTGCGTTGACTGGGGAAATCTTGACCGCTCGCTGTCATACTCCGTGCGTTTTCTGGACAACATACTGGACTACAATGAAAAGAAGCACCCGCTCACCTTCCAGACCGAAGCGTCTAAACTTTCAAGACGCATAGGGGTTGGCTTTACGGGTTTCGGCGACATGGCTGCCAAACTGGGCAAAAAGTATGACTCCGATGAAGCCATTGAGTTCACAGACGAACTTTTCAGCCACATCAAAAACACCGTTTACATGTCAAGCGCCAAGCTTGCCGAAGAGAAAGGGACCTTTCCGGCATACGACCCGGAAAAACACTTCAAAAGCCCGTTCCTTGACTCTCTTGACACCGAAGTGCTCGAGAAAGCCAAACAGAGCGGTTTGAGAAACGCCTGCATACTGACCGTTCCACCGGTTGGAAGCGGATCGGTTCTCGCGGGCACTTCAAGCGGCATTGAGCCCATATTCGCGCTCTCATACTTCAGAAGGTCCGAGTCTCTTTCAAAAGAGCAGTTCAAGGTCTATCACCCTCTGGTCGGCTCCTACATGGACACTTTCAATCTTTCCGGTGAAGAAGACCTGCCCGAAACCTTTGTAACTTCGCACGAAATCAAACCGGAATTCAGGGTGCGCATGCAGGCGACCATACAGAAACACATCGATTCATGCATATCCAGCACCGTCAACCTTCCAAACGACATATCGCTTGAAGATGTTGAGAAGATTTACTTCCAGTCATGGAAAACCGGTTGCAAAGGTGTAACCATTTACAGAGAAGGCTCCAGAGAGGGCATTCTGATTACCGAACAGCAAGAACAAGAAAATAAAAAAAATAGGGATGGGGAGATTCCACAAGCCACTCACCCCAACCTCACCTCGTCTCTTCATCCCTCTAAAATTTCTGCGGCTGAAAAAAAGGAAAGGCCGCAGGTTCTCAAAGGCTTCACCGAGGTTGTGCGCACGGGTCATGGCAACCTCTACGTTACGGTAAATACCGTTGACGAAAAACCGTTTGAAGTCTTTGTTCAAATAGGCAAATCAGGCTACACCACAATGGCGGACGCTGAGGCAATAGGGCGGCTCGCCTCTCTGGGCCTGAGAGCCGGAATAGAGGCCAAACAGATAGTTGAACAACTTGAAGGAATTGGCGGTGCGTCTCCGGTGTTCTCCGAAGGCAAGCTTGTCATGTCAATAGCGGATGCGGTCGCCGCGGTGCTGAAAAAACACTTCTGTGACGGTGAAGATAAAGTCGCCACGCAACAGTTCAAAGATCTGTCCAGCCACTGCCCTGAATGCGACAGCGCCTCACTGGCTTTTGAATCAGGATGCGTAACTTGTCGGTCATGCGGGTACTCAAAGTGTGGATAACCTGAAAAGAACGGAGATTATTTCTCCTCTATCCTCCTTCTAAAATCCCGGTCGGAACAAGTTTTTCCGACCGGGATTTTTCTTTGTTTTTATGAACTACATTCCCGCACGAGCGCGGACAATCTGAAGACGGTCGGACAGGCGTTCTTGTTCTTCTTCGCCGAGAAAACCGGATTCAAGGCGACTTTCAATCTCTTCAAATTCTTTAATGGCTTCGGCAACGTCAATCTCGTCCGGGTTTTCCAAGGTTTGCGTCAGAATCGTTACGGTGTTGTCTCTGACTTCAGATATGCCGCCGTGAGCGATAAGGGTTTTCTCGCCCTGCTCATCCACATACCTGATTCTTCCCGACACGATGTTTGACACCATAGCAACATGACCCGCAAGTACGCCGAACTCTCCCAAATCGCCTTTGAGAACAACAGTTTCAACCGGGGCTTCAAGAGCGAGCCCGGCCGGAGTGATAACTTTCAGTGTGAGGTTTTGCGCCAACTTGAATATCCCCACCGTCAGGCAACCATTTTTGACGCCTTCTCCCGAACTTCCTCTATTCCGCCCACCATATAGAAAGCCTGCTCGGGAACATCGTCCATAGCGCCTGAAAGTATCTCGTTAAACGCCTTGATTGTGTCCTTAATGGGGACGTATTGGCCCGGGGTTCCCGTGAATTGCTGGGCGACAAAAAACGGTTGCGAGAGAAATCTCTGCATCTTTCTGGCTCTGGAAACCGTGATTTTGTCTTCCTCGGAAAGCTCGTCCATACCAAGAATGGCAATTATCTCCTGCAACTGCTTGTAGCGTTGAAGAACTTCCTGCACATTACGCGCCACCCTGTAGTGCTCTTCGCCCACAACCTTCGGCTCAAGAATGCGCGAAGTTGAGTCAAGAGGGTCAACCGCCGGATATATACCGAGTTCGGTCAACTGGCGGGAAAGCACTATTGTGCCATCCAGATGCGCGAAAGTGGTTGCCGGAGCAGGGTCCGTAAGATCGTCCGCCGGAACGTATATCGCCTGCACTGAAGTAATTGAGCCGTTTACCGTAGAGGTAATTCGCTCCTGTAACTCTCCAAGGTCGGTGGAAAGAGTCGGCTGATAACCAACCGCCGAAGGCGTGCGCCCGAGAAGCGCAGACACCTCCGAACCCGCCTGTGTGAAGCGGAAAATGTTGTCTATGAACAGAAGAACATCCTGATTTTTCGCGTCCCTGAAATACTCCGCGAGTGTAAGCGCCGTCAGCGCAACTCGCGCACGGGCTCCGGGCGGCTCATTCATCTGCCCGAAAACAAGACCCGTGTTGTCGAGAACCCCGGACTCCTTCATCTCCATCCACAAATCGTTGCCCTCGCGGGTTCTTTCACCCACTCCGCCGAAAACTGAAACGCCGCCGTACTCCTTCGCGACATTGTTTATCAACTCCATAAGAAGAACTGTTTTACCAACTCCCGCGCCGCCGAACAGTCCGATTTTTCCTCCTCTCAGAAACGGTGCAAGCAAATCTATGACCTTGATTCCGGTCTCAAAAAGCTCAAGTTTTGTGCTCTGGTCAACAAACTCCGGCGCCGGACGGTGAATTGGCCACCTCTCGTCGCACTCAATCGGTCCCGCTTCATCAATCGGCTCGCCAACAACATTTATAAGCCGTCCGAGCGCCTTTTCGCCGACCGGAACGGTTATCCCCTCGTTGGTGTCAACCACCTCTTGCCCCCTCTGAAGTCCCTCCGTGGAATCCATCGCCACGCAACGAACACGGTTTCCACCTATCTGCTGAACAACCTCCAGCACCAGATTCCACTCATCGGAACTGACTGACGGGTTCGTAACCTTCAAGGCGCCGTAAATCTCCGGCAGTTTTCCCTCGGAAAACTCAACGTCAATTACGGGCCCTATAACCTGAACAATTTTTCCGCTCATTCTAATTTTCTCCTCCATCTCTCAATGCTTCGGTTCCGTTAACAATATCCATAAGCTCGGTGGTTATTATCGCCTGCCTTGTTTTGTTAAACAGCAATGTGAGGTTTTTTATAAGTTCATCAGCGTTATTCGTGGCGTTTTCCATCGCAGTCATGCGCGCGGCGTGCTCACTCGTGAGCGACTCAAGCACAGCGCTTTCAATCCTGAGCCGCAAACTGCCCGGAATCAAATCGTCTACTATCTCCTGCCTTGACGGTTCAAAAATGCAGTCCTGAGTCTCCCCTTCAGGCGCGGGCGGAATTTCAACCGGAAGCACGGTCTCAAAAACGGTCTGCCTGGACAGCGCGGAAATAAAACTGCTGTGCACCAGAATCACTTCGTCAGTCTCCCTCTCTGAAAATTCCTTTGAGAGAAGAGACACGAGTTCTCCCGCGATGTCGGCGTAGTTTTCCTCATTCACGCCAGTGTAGTAAGAGCCCTGTAAAAATCCGCGCGGCGAAAAGAAGTCCCTGCCTTTGTTGCCGATAAAGGTCATTTTCAAATCCTCTTTGCTTAAACCGCGCTCGGAAACCATTGCGTCAAGCCCCTTGATGAGCACATTGTTGAAGTTCCCGCAAAGTCCCCTGTCGGAGGTAAGAAACACCACATGAGCACTCTTCGGTTCTTCGGGACGGTAAAGAAGCGGGTGCGCGTTTGGCTCGCAAACGCTCAAAACGCCCGAGGCGATTTTCTCATAAGCCTCAACGTAAACGCGGTGCGATTTCAGAAGAGACTGCGTTCTCTGCAGTTTTACAGCCGCAATCAGCTTCATGGCGCTCATTATGCGCCTTGTGCCTTTCGCGCTGGCTATCTTCGTGTTTATCTGTTTAAGACTTGGCATGTCTCCGTGCGCCTATCCTTCCTGCGCAAGCCCGGCGGTCTGTGATTTCAGTTCGTCAAGAGCGGAGATTACACGAGGCTCCAACTCGTCTGAAATCTCTTTCTTGTCCCTGATTTCGTCAAGAAGCCCTCTGTGTTTGGCTTCAAAAAAGTCAAAAAGTTCTTTTTCATAAGCGCGCACCGAAGAAACTGGATATTCGTCCAGATATCCCTTTGTAACAGCGAATATGGAAATTACCTGTTTCTCCACCGCAAGCGGCACAAACTGATCCTGTTTGAGAATCTCAACAAGCCTCACACCTCTGGCAAGCTGGTCCTGCGTGATTTTATCAAGGTCGGAAGCAAACTGTGAAAACGCCTCAACCTCGCGGTACTGCGCAAGCTCAAGCCGCAATGTTCCAGCGACCTTCTTCATCGCCTTAACCTGCGCGGACCCGCCGACCCTTGAAACCGAAAGCCCCACGTTAATCGCGGGCCTCACGCCCGAATAGAAAAGGTTGCTCTCAAGATAAATCTGCCCATCGGTTATGGAGATTACGTTTGTCGGAATATAGGCGGACACGTCTCCCGCCTGCGTTTCAATAATAGGCAACGCCGTAAGTGAGCCGCCGCCGTCCTCGTCTCTTATCTTCGCGGCGCGCTCAAGAAGACGCGAGTGCAAATAAAACACATCTCCCGGATATGCCTCCCTTCCCGGAGGGCGTTTGAGCAGAAGCGAAAGCTGCCTGTAAGACCACGCGTGTTTTGTGAGGTCGTCATAGATTACAAGCGCGTGTTTGCCGTTGTCCCTGAAGTATTCACCGAGCGCGCAACCCGCATAGGGCGCAATAAACTGAAACGGCGCCGGCTCACTCGCCGAAGCTGTAACAACGGTTGTGTATTCCATCGCGCCGTGCTGTTTGAGTTTGTCCACAACTTGCGCCACATTGGATTTTTTCTGACCAATCGCAACATAGATACAGTAAACATCTCCGCCCTTCTGGTTGATTATGGTGTCAATGGCGATGGCGGTTTTGCCAGTCTGCCGGTCACCAAGAATAAGCTCCCTCTGTCCCCTGCCGATGGGAATCATCGCGTCTATGGCTTTAACGCCGGTTTGAAGAGGCTCGTTGACGGATTTTCTGAAAACAACACCCGGCGCTTTGAGTTCAAGGCTGCGTACCTCGGATGTTTGAATTGCGCCCTTGCCATCCACCGGAATCCCAAGCGAGTTCACGACTCTGCCGAGCATAGCGTCACCAACCGGAAGCGCGGCGATGCTCCCCGTGCGCTTCACGATGTCACCCTGATTGATTTCCTTCTCTTCTCCGAAAAGCGCGACCCCGACGTTGTCTTCCTCAAGGTTGAGAACAAGCCCTCTGATGCTGCCCGAAAACTCAACAAGTTCGCCCGCGACCACGTTGTCAAGCCCGTAGACCCTCGCAATGCCGTCCCCGACTGAAATAACGGTTCCAACCTCCGAGGTTTCAAAACTGCGCTCGTAGCCGCTTATTCTCTTTTTGAGTATCTCGCCAACATCATCAACTTTTATGGTGTCTTGCATTGTTGTCTCCTTTTCCCGCCGTGGCGCTCATTTTGAAATAGCCGCACGCATTTTTGCCAAATGGGTTTTGATGCTGTCATCGTAGACGGTGTTCCCGACCCTCACAATCATTCCGTCTATTATTCCCGAATCCTCAATGAACTCAACATCTGATTTTCTGCCGCCCGCGACACTATCAATCGCGCCTTTGACGCGCTTACGGTCATCGGAGTCCAAGGGGCGCGCCGCTGTAACGGTCGCCCGGATTACGCCGCTCGCAGAGCGCAGACGGTTAATCACAGCTCTGCGCCGCGCAAAAAGGGCTTTCAATCTGCCGAACTCTGCGGCAACAACGAGAAAATTTCTCAAAACGTCTGAAAAACCTCCCGCCGAGGAAAGGTCTTTCACTATCATTATTTTCTCCGAATCCGGAACAACGGAACTTTCAATCGCCCTTTTCAAATCGGGCGAGTTCTCAATAGTCCTGAAAAACTCCTCAAGCCCGGAAACGCAAGCGTCAAGGGAATCCACGTTTTCCTCACAGCATGAAACAAGCGCGTCAATCAGATCCTTTAATTTCGCGGCAGCCATTTGCCCTCCATCTTGCCGTCTTTCACGGCGTCTTCAAATGTCTTTACCGAAGCGGTTTGCTCTCCGTCCGCAGAGTTTCTCAAAATTTCTTCCGCCGCGCTCATAACGGCGGTGGCGGACTCTTCCCTGATTGCCGCGCTTGCTCTGGCGGTGGCAAACTCCAGACTCTCGTTTACCTCTTTGAGTATCGTTTCTTTCTCCTCTTCGGCGCGGAGCAGGATGTTCTGTTTTTCGGTTTGTGACTGTTCCGCGATTGACGACTTGAGGGAACCTATTTCAGATTCAAGATTCGCAACCTTCGCGCTACACTCCTCAAAAAGTTTTTTAGCTTCGGCTAGTTTTTTACCGGACTCTTCAAACTTTTCGGACATCTCGCGCCTGCGCGACTTCATAAATTCCGACAACGGTTTTTTCAGAATGTAAGCGAGAACGCCAAGCAAAACGGTGAGGTTGAATGCGTGCTTTCCAACATACACCCAGTTGAAATGCGCCGCGCCGCCCGTGGCTTCGTTCGCGGCGGCGAGCAGGGAAAAATCAAACATCTTTTCCTCCCCTCACGGCGCGGACCACCATCGCCGCCATGTCTTCTATTTCGGATTTCATTTCCGCCTTGGCTTTTTCCGCCTCCGCCATCAGTTCCGCCACACGCTTTTCAAGAATCAGGCGCGCTTCCTCTCTCGCCGAAAACACAATCTTTTCCGCTTCCGTCGTCGCCTCTTTTGTAATAACAGCCCTTTCGGCAAGCGCGATTTCCCTGGCCTCTTTGAGAGCGGAATCGTATTGCTCTGTCATTTCCCGCGCACGCTCGGACAAATCTTCGGCTTCTTTCCCCGAACCGGAGGTCGCTTTCTCACGTCTGTCGGCGAGTCCCATCAGGGGTTTGAAAAACAGGATATTGAGCAGATAAAGTGCAACGAGAAAAATAACGAACTGTACAAACAGGGTTTTGTCCGCAGTGATTAAATCATCTGCGGCAACCGCACCCTGAGCCCTTGTGAACACGGCAAAAAATGCCCCTAAAAACAATATTTTCGTTTTTGTCTTCACTTGTTAAAAGACCTAAAAGCCGTTAAGACTCCACACCTTTTTCGTCCGCCGGATTTCCGTATCCCTTCTGGAGCAGGGGCGGAACGACGAAGGTCGTAAGCATAACAGTCAGCACTATTGCTGAAAAGAATCTAGAATCAAAAACTCCGTTACCATTATTGTAGCCAATCTGCGCAAAAATCAACCCCACCTCCCCGCGCGGTATCATACCGATGCCGACTATGTTCCTTCTGATGCCCGAACCGAAAGCCGCAAACGCGCTCGCGTATTTTCCGATGAACGCCACAACAAACAGCACCAGCGCGACCATGAGCACGGCAGAGTTGCCTTCTGAGAACGGATTGAGAACGCCCACATCCACTTGAGCGCCTACCGCAACAAAAAACACTGGCACGAGAAAGTCCGAAACATTTCGCAGTTGGCTCTCAATTTCCTCAAAATGATGCGTTTTCCTGATAACCAACCCCGCCGCGAACGCGCCGACTATCGGCGCGACTTCGGCAAAATATTGCCCGGCATAAGCGTAGAGAAAAGCGACCGAAAGCGCGGCGACTATCATGGCGCCCCGGCTCCGGAGTTTCTCCACGAAAGAGAAAACCCTCTCCACAACAAGGTTTCCGAGAACAACGGCAAGAAAAAGAAAACCGAACGCCTTGCCCGCGATAATGGCGATTTGCGAGACGGACACGCCGCCGGCCGCGCTCATGTTTTGCGTTTCTATGAGCCCGCTCACAAGGCTCAGGATAATAAGCCCCACCACATCGTCTATGACCGCCGCCCCGATTACAATTTTCGCTTCGGGCGAGCCCAACTGCCGCAAGTCCGAAAGAACCCGCGCCGTTATTCCCACACTTGTCGCCGTGAGGGTTGCTCCCGCCGTTACGGCGATGAGAAACACGCTCTCCTCTCCGAGCCCCATAATGCCGTAGGCGGCAAGCGCGTAAACACAGAGAAATCCCAGAGCAAACGGCGCGACTATTCCCACAAGCGCGACAAGCAGCGAAACGGGACCCACCTTCAAAATCTCTTTCAGTTTGGTTTCAAGACCGATTTCGAACAGAAGCA